>NZ_PTRI01000006.1:0-186412 GCF_002965965.1 Escherichia sp. MOD1-EC5495 | reverse complement strand
AGGCCAGTAATGGGTTAAGTGATAACAGGTGTCTGGAAATATAGGGGCAAATCCATTGATGTGGTTAGGTCTCGGTGAACCACGTTAAGGAGAACCGTATGAATGAGCCTCGTTGTATTGCTCAGTTACTGCGTAACGAAAGCCCCAGGGCGATTGACTTCACCATCACCCACGGTAAGGGGCGTAAGGGAATCATTATCCGCACCAAAAAACAGAGTCCGTTAAAAAAGACTCTGACCTTTCTGAAAAGCCGGAGGGTCTGGAAATGACAGTGATGACGCTCAATCTCGTTGAAAAACAGCCAGCAGCTATGCGCCGGATAATTGGTAAGCATCTTGCCGTCCCTCGCTGGCAGGATACATGTGATTATTATAATCAGATGATGGAGCGCGAACGGTTAACGGTTTGCTTTCATGCGCAGTTAAAACAACGTCACGCAACGATGCGTTTTGAAGAAATGAACGACGTCGAACGTGAACGGCTGGTTTGCGCAATTGATGAATTGCGTGGGGCATTCTCAAAACGTCGTCAGGTCGGTGCAAGTGAGTATGCATATATTAGTTTTTTAACAGTCAGTCAGCGTCGTACTTTATTTATGCATGCCGGATTGACTGAAAAAGAATTCAACCAGCCATACTGGCGAATTAATGAAGAGTCATGTTACTGGCGTGATGCTTTATTCCGTGCATTACGTGAATTATTCAGCCTTTTTGAGTATGCACCGACAATTCTGACGTCGGTAAAACCAGAGCAATATCTGCATTAAGTAATTAACCAGAGTTTTTAACGCACTTAATCGTGCGGGGCTTCTTTTTGCCTGGAGAAAGTTATGCATACAGTTTCTGAAAATCAGTGCGGTAAATACGCATTACTGCTGCAACAGGCCAGAACCGAAGCACAGGCCGACGCTGCGACGCGCTTTTCTTCTCATCTTGATGCCATGATTCGCCACATCACAAAGGCGGAGTTATCCCGCGTGGAGATAGTCGAGCTGCTCAGTCAGGAGTTGGAAAAATTTCACAATATCGGATTGTCTCGCGGGGAGGTGCTTTGATGTCCTGTTCTCGTTCAGTTGTATTACTGAATAACGCCTTAAAAATCGCCGTTATGAAAAATGGCGATTTGTCTCTTATTCAACTTGGTCTTGATAAAGAAAAACGCGAAATAACTGAGTCTGTTATCGCGATTTATCAGAACGAATTAAACCTCCTGTCTGATGTGGTCAATTTACTTGTTAAACGCGCTGTGTTTCACAAGCAAATCTCCTCCGTGGATGAACTGACGAAATTAACGACAGAAATCGCCAGCTATTGCGCTGATGTATTTAAAAACCTTAACGACAAAAGGAACTGGTAATGCCGGACAACGTAGATTTTATTCAGGAACAACAGGCTGAATTACTGGAGCGTCAGATTAACGCGGCAAGGGTAAAACATTGCGGTGCTTCTGCGCTGGTTTGCGAAGAGTGTGACGCGCCAATACCTGCTGCCCGTCGTGCGGCTTATCCGTCAGCCACGCGTTGTGTTTCCTGCCAGTCAGTCTTTGAAGCAAAAAACAAACATTACCGGAGAACGGCATGAGTATTCGTATTGAAATTGGCGAACGTTATGTCGTTACCAGTGACAGCTTTCAGTTTATTCTCCACGAGAAAAAGAGAGCGGAAAGCGGTAAAAACGCCGGTCAGGAATGGCTGGCGGTGGTTGGTTATTATCCGAAATTAAGCCAGCTCGTTTCCGGCCTGATGCATCACGATATTCTGACCGGAAGCGCAAAGTCTTTTGCTGATTTAAACGCGCAGGTTGAGCAACTCAGCAGGCGTTGTTCAGAGGCTTTTGGCTCATATGGCCGTTAAAGCCTCCGGGCGTTTTGTCCCTCCGTCAGCATTTGCCGCAGGCACCGGTAAGACGTTTACCGGTGCTTATGCATGGAACGCGCCACGCGAGGCCGTCGGGCGCGAAAGACCCCTTACACGTGACGAGATGCGTCAGGTGCAAGGTGTTTTATCCACGATTAACCGCCTGCCTTACTTTTTGCGCTCGCTGTTTACTTCACGCTATGACTACATCCGGCGCAATAAAAGCCCGGTGCACGGGTTTTATTTCCTCACATCCACTTTTCAGCGTCGTTTATGGCCGCGCATTGAGCGTGTGAATCAGCGCCATGAAATGAACACCGACGCGTCGTTGCTGTTTCTGGCAGAGCGTGACCACTATGCGCGCCTGCCGGGAATGAATGACAAGGAGCTGAAAAAGTTTGCCGCCCGTATCTCATCGCAGCTTTTCATGATGTATGAGGAACTCAGCGATGCCTGGGTGGATGCGCATGGCGAAAAAGAATCACTGTTTACGGATGAGGCTCAGGCTCACCTCTATGGTCATGTTGCTGGCGCTGCACGTGCTTTCAATATTTCCCCTCTCTACTGGAAAAAATACCGTAAAGGGCAGATGACCACGAGGCAGGCATATTCTGCCATTGCCCGTCTGTTTAACGATGAGTGGTGGACTCATCAGCTTAAAGGCCAGCGTATGCGCTGGCATGAGGCGTTACTGATTGCTGTCGGGGAGGTGAATAAAGACCGTTCTCCTTATGCCAGTAAACATGCCATTCGTGATGTACGTGCACGCCGCCAGGCAAATCTGGAATTTCTTAAATCGTGTGACCTTGAAAACAGGGAAACCGGCGAGCGCATCGACCTTATCAGTAAGGTGATGGGCAGTATTTCTAATCCTGAAATTCGCCGGATGGAGCTGATGAACACCATTGCCGGTATTGAGCGTTACGCCGCCGCAGAGGGTGATGTGGGGATGTTTATCACGCTTACCGCGCCGTCAAAGTATCACCCGACACGTCAGGTCGGAAAAGGCGAAAGTAAAACCGTCCAGCTAAATCACGGCTGGAACGATGAGGCATTTAATCCAAAGGATGCGCAGCGTTATCTCTGCCATATCTGGAGCCTGATGCGCACGGCATTCAAGGATAATGATTTACAGGTCTACGGTTTGCGTGTCGTCGAGCCACACCACGACGGAACGCCGCACTGGCATATGATGCTTTTTTGTAATCCACGCCAGCGTAACCAGATTATCGAAATCATGCGTCGCTATGCGCTCAAAGAGGATGGCGACGAAAGAGGAGCCGCGCGAAACCGTTTTCAGGCAAAGCACCTTAACCGGGGCGGTGCTGCGGGATATATCGCGAAATACATTTCAAAAAATATCGACGGCTATGCACTGGATGGTCAGCTCGATAACGATACCGGTAAGCCGCTTAAAGATACTGCCGCGGCTGTTACCGCATGGGCGTCAACGTGGCGCATCCCGCAATTTAAAACGGTTGGACTGCCGACAATGGGGGCTTACCGTGAACTACGCAAATTGCCTCGCGGCGTCAGTATTGCTGATGAGTTTGACGAACGCGTCGAGGCTGCTCGCGCTGCCGCAGACAGTGGTGATTTTGCGTTGTATATCAGCGCGCAGGGTGGGGCAAATGTCCCGCGCGATTGTCAGACTGTCAGGGTTGCCCGTAGCTCGTCGGATGACGTTAACGAGTACGAGGAAGAGGTCGAGAGAGTG
The DNA here is from genome assembly GCF_002965965.1 of Escherichia sp. MOD1-EC5495. Classification (NCBI taxonomy): domain Bacteria; kingdom Pseudomonadati; phylum Pseudomonadota; class Gammaproteobacteria; order Enterobacterales; family Enterobacteriaceae; genus Escherichia; species Escherichia sp. MOD1-EC5495. The sequence goes on along the minus strand of NZ_PTRI01000006.1, from coordinate 182,840 downwards.
ATCGGCATTTACGCGCCGCATCTCGGCGCGCGTCATATTCATATCACCAGAACGACGGACTGGCGCATTGTGCCGAAAGTTCCGGTCGTTGAGCCTTTGACTTTAAAAAGCGGCATCGCCGCGCCTCGGAGTCCTGTCAATAACTGTGGAAAGCTCACCGGTGGTGATACTTCGTTACCGGCTCCCACACCTCCTGAACACGCCGCAGCAGTGCTTAATCTGGTTGATGACGGTGTTATCGAATGGAATGACCCGGATGTCGTGAGGGTGCTCAGGGGCGCATTAAAACACGGCCTGAGAACACCAAATCGTCAGCAAAGAAACGGAAGCCCGTTAAAACCACATGAAATTGCACCATCGGCCAGGCTGACCCGGCCGGAACGATTGCAAATTACCCGTATCCGCGTTGACCTTGCTCAGAACGGTATCAGGCCTCAGCGATGGGAGCTTGAGGCGCTGGCGCGTGGGGCGATGGTGATTTATGATAATAAAAAATTCAAATATCCAGTGATTGATGAGTGGTAAGGCTATTAGATTACGAATAAATACAGGTCTTATTGATGGATTGGGTAATAGTAAACTTTAAAAAATAATAATTGTAATGTTTTAAATTATAGTTAAATTTCGCTTAATGACATTATCTTCTTAATATTTAAAGTGCCTCCCATTATTAGGGGACACTTTAAATTATGGGGTTAATTTATTGTGGCCAGTCCCAGTTATCATATTGTTGAATTTTTTCTGATAACACTTGAGGTGCACTACCGTGAGTTACATTTTCAGCATAACCAATCGTACCGACATAGTTAATGTCATCAACATCAAGTGTATTGGCCTCCCATGGCCGTATCTTGCGAGTTGGTTCACAGATAGAAACGTCACGATTGATGGTTTTTAACCACGATATATTTATTACATTTGCGCCTGCAGCTTTTAGATACATTCTGGCTGTTTCATGAGCATTTCCTTCAGTGCAAAAATCATCAATAACTAATATTTTCTTACCTTTCAATTTAGGAGGGTTGGTATATCTTTCGCCGGTGATGAGGTTTTTAATTGGGGCAGGATTTAAATTAACGGTGTTTATTTGAGATGTGATGTTTACTTCTTGTTTAGCTATCCGAGCTTGCTGTGATTTAATAGCTGTTGTATGTCGTAAGAATAGATCTTTTAGATACTTTCCTTTGAATGAGACTGCTAAACCTTTTAGGTCATGCTCCATAATGTTTGCTAGTTTATAAGGATCTTCAGCGTTATGTCCAACGTAGGTGGTTATAAAACTTGCTCCTTCACTTAAGCCAGAGAAATAAATGCTAGCACCAAGATATCTTATCCAAAAATCGGGGCTTCCAACCGATAGCTTTGCGAGGTCTCTTGCATTGGCTGAATACATTGTAAATTCAGGGACATATGTGCTAAATGGTGCTAAGGCGTAGTAGTGAACATCTTCATTAAAATGCCCTTGCCATCCCCACAACTGCTCTCTTAAGCAAAAAACATCAATAAATCTAGCGATTTCTTTGGGTTCTGAAAATTGAAAACCGTACTCAGTAACCGGTTCATACCAGGTCGCATTAATAAATAGGGTATTCCCGTTGGTAGCTGCTTGTAAGTCTTCCTGAGAACGCCCTACATAGATCATTTCGTTTCGTTTTAATTCTAACGCAGCCATGATGAAATCTATGGCCTTCCCTGTTTGTTTTGCTGGTATGTTGTTGTCGAGTTCACGGCAAAAGTGAATTGATTCTGGGAATTTCCTTTTTAGGTATTCGTCTAGTGTTACGATCCCGTCATGTGTTCTCACGTTTCTATTTTTATTTGTCAAGAAGATAACTTTAATCCCTTTTGATGACAAAAACGCAAACAACTTACGTAATTCAGAGTCGATTCTAGATTTTAGTTCCTGAGGTTGAGTGTTAGATGTTAATGGTAATACAACATCTGCGATTGAAAATATAACTGCCTTTAAATACATATTATTCATCTCCCAGAAGAGAAAGTTGCTGTGTTTTTACACCGGATGCTGATTTAATTAAGCTTTGCACGTCTTTAAAATCGGATAGTGGAATATTCATTATCGTAGCTGAGTACTCTGACAAGGCATGTTTAATCTCTTCTTGAGGTGTAGTTCCCCTAAGTAAAGGACAAAGTATCGCTCTTTTTAATTGAGCAGCATATCTCACAGTATGAGATGTCCCACTTTTTAGGCCCCATTCAACTGGGATCAATACATCACTTAAAGCTGCTTGAATTCTATTTCTACGAACAAAGTTTTCCTGTGATGGTTTTTGGTTTGGTAAATACTCAGTAAGAATCAGTCCGCCATTATTTACAATATGGCCTCTCATCTCGCCACTATTTTTGGGATAATTTGAGTTTACGCCAGTACCTAACACAGCAATTGTCGGTATTTTAAATAACAGGGATGCTTCATGTGCAGATTGATCTATACCATATGCTAAACCGCTTACAGTTGAATAATCCGAATCTATAAATTGCGAGATTACTGCTTGAGTTAAATAAATTCCAAGTGCGGTTGGGTTTCTGGTGCCGACAACTCCAACACACTTTTTATCTAGCAAGGATACATTGCCTTGAGCAAACAACCAGAAAGGCGGCTCAGACAGGTCATTCAACTTGTCTGGATAGCTCGGAGAACCATAGTGGATGATTTTGTAACCACTATTATGATAATGTGTGAGTAATATTTTAGCCGTAGAAATCATGCTGTCCCGAAAAACAGACCAATTGCCTTCATTCAAATAATAAGGTTGGCGATGAAGTTTTACTCCAAGTAGATACTCAAAGTTGGCTAATGTTTGGCTGGTAACAATGTCTCTAAATCTGATTCCCTTTTGAGCAACTTTATATAGAGTCCAATAACTAACGCCATGTATTTCTGATAGTGCCAACAAAGCGGCACTTTCTGTGTTCCATCGAGCTGTTTCAATATCCGTCATAATGTTCGCCAAAATGGAAGATTTTTTATCGCTTTTATCATAGGTTTGTATAAAAGTGTAGCACATTAAACCAAGACTTTAGAGGGCATGTTCTTGCATCAAACTGCATGTAAAAAAACAAAAAATTAATGCACCTTAGGCCTTATCCAGTCAATCTCGAGTGTTCACATGCATCTGCATTAAAACCGCCCCACGAAGCGGGCGGGCGAGGCGGGGAAAGCACTGCGCGCTGGCGGTGGTGCTGATTTTATTTTTTCAGCGTCTGAGCGCGTCGTGATGGCGTTTAGTCGGCCTGCTGGGGCGTTGGTGTGTCTGCGGGGTGTTTTGTACAGTGGCGAACGTGTGAGGGCGTGATGGCGGGGTGTAAAAAAGCCGCCCGCAGGCGGCGATGTTCAGCCGTTGTCAGTCTCCAGTGAGTAGTTTTTAAAGCGGATGACCTCCTGGCCGAGCCAGCCGTTTATTTCCCGAATCCTGTCCTGTAGCGGGATAAGCTCATTGCGGACAAAGACCTTTGCCACTTTCTCAATATCGCCCAGCGACCCGACGTTCTCCGGCTTGCCGCCCATCAACTGAAAAGGGATGCGGTGCGCGTCCAGCAGGTCAGCGGCGCTGGCTTTTTTGATATTAAAAAAATCGTCCTTCGTTGCCACTTCACTGAGCGGGATAATTTTAATACCGTCGGCTTTTCCCTGTGGGGCGTAGAGAAACAGGTTTTTAAAGTTGTTGCGGCCTTTCGACTTCACCATGTTTTCGCGAAGCATTTCGATATCGTTGCGATCCTGCACGGCATCAGTGACGTACATGATGTATCCGGCATGTGCGCCGTTTTCGTAATACTTGCGGCGGAACAGCGTGGCCGACTCATTCAGCCAGGCAGAGTTAAGGGCGCTGAGATATTCCGGCAGGCCGTACAGCTCCTGATTAATATCCGGCTCCAGCAGGTGAAACACGGAGCCGGGCGTGAAAGGTGTCGGCTCGTTGAAGGACGGCACCCACCAGTAAACATCCTCCTCCACCCCACGGCGGGTATATTTTGCCGGTGAGGTTTCCAGTCTGATGACCTTACCGGTAGTGCTGTAACGCTTTTCCAGAAACGCATTACCGAACACCAGAAAATCCAGCACAAAGCGGCTGAAATCCTGCTGAGAAAGCCACGGATGCGGGATAAATGTCGAGGCCAGAATATTGCGTTTGACGTAAATTGGTGAGCTGTGATGCACGGCAGCACGCAGGCTTTTTGCCAGACCAGTAAAGCTGACCGGTGGCTCATACCATCTGCCGTTACTGATGCACTCGACGTAATCCAGAATGTCACGGCGGTCGAGTACCGGCACCGGCTCACCAAAGGTGAATGCTTCCATTTTCGGGGCGCTGGCGGTCATTTTTTTTGCCGCAGGTTGCGGTGTTTTCCCTTTTTTCTTGCTCATCAGTAAAACTCCAGAATGGTGGATGTCAGCGGGGTGCTGATACCGGCGGTGAGTGGCTCATTTAACAGGGCGTGCATGGTCGCCCAGGCGAGGTCGGCGTGGCTGGCTTCCTCGCTGCGGCTGGCCTCATAGGTGGCGCTGCGTCCGCTGCTGGTCATGGTCTTGCGGATAGCCATAAACGAGCTGGTGATGTCGGTGGCGCTGACGTCATATTCCAGACAGCCACGGCGGATAACGTCTTTTGCCTTGAGCACCATTGCGGTTTTCATTTCCGGCGTGTAGCGGATGTCGCGTGCGGCGGGATAGAACGAGCGCACGAGCTGGAACACGCCGACACCGAGGCCGGTGGCATCAATACCGATGTATTCGACGTTGTATTTCTCGGTGAGTTTGCGGATGGATTCCGCCTGGGTGGCAAAGTCCATGCCTTTCCACTGGTGACGCTCAAGTATTCTGAATTTGCCACCGGCCACCACCGGCGGTGCCAGTACCACGCATCCGGCGCTGTCGCCACGGTGTGACGGGTCGTAACCAATCCATACCGGGCGGGAGCCGAACGGATTGGCGGCAAACGGCGCATAGTCTTCCCATTCTTCCAGCGTGTCGACCATGCAGCGTTGCAGCTCCTCGAACGGGAACACCGACGCCTTGTCGTCAACAAATTCACACATGAACAGGTTTTTAAAATCGTCGGCGCTGTTTTCACGTTTGAGCTGCTCAATGTCGAACAGCGTGCAGCCGCCTTTCAGGGCGTCCTCAATGGTGACAATCTGCCGCCACTGGCCGTCCGCACAGAGAAGACCTCCGGCAAGGGCGTTATGACTGACGTCGATTTCCACGCGTTCGGCGGCGCTGGCGCGTCCCCGGTTGAACAGTTCACCCGACCAGAACGGGTAGGCGTCGTGCGCCAGCGTGGACGGGGTGGAGAAATAGGTCGAGCGCAGGTGACTCTGTGAGGCCATACCTGATGCCACCTTACGCAGTACCTGAAAATTCGGGATCCAGAAAATCTCGTCGACGTACAGGTCGCCGTTATGGCTCTGTGCGGTGTTGGAGTTGGTGCCGAGAAAAATCAGTTTTGCGCCGTTATTGCCCAGGACAATCGGGTCACCGGTCAGGTCAACGTCAACCAGCCGGGCAAAGGCGATGATGTATTCGCGGAACACATACGCCTGCGTTTTACTGGCCGACAGAAAAATCTGGTTATGACCGGTTTTCAGGGCGCGCAGCAGCGCCTCGCGGGAAAAATAAAACGTCGCGCCAATCTGGCGGGATTTCAGGATATCGCGGATGCGGTGCTCAAGCCCGGCGCGATACCAGTGCAACTGATAGTCGAAAGACTGCTCAAAGAAAATCTGCTCCAGCTTTTCGATGGCTTCGTCACTGAAAAAATTCTTTTTCGGTTTGCGACGCCCGCCTTTGTTGCGGTTAGCGACGTTCGGATTAAGGTCTGCCTCGTTGCCGGTCTGACTGTAGCGGTTTACCCGTGCCAGTCGTTCAATCTGGCGTCCCAGCAGGTCAATTTCCTTGAAGTCACCGCCGGTTTTCTGCGGTTTGATGATGAGCTGGGTCAGTCGCGCTTCCAGACTCATTTCGACACGGCTGATGGGGGCAACGCTGTCCCAGCCGTCGCGCTGTTTCCAGCTCTGCACCGTCGGACGTTTCATCTGCAACATGGCGGCAATCTGCGGCACGGAAAACCCCTGCCAGTACAGCAGCGCCGCCTGACGACGCGGGTCGTGTAAAAGAGTGGTGTCTGTGGTGATGGTCATGAATGCCTCGCCGTGATGAATACACGGCAAGGCTACTGAGTCGCGCCCCGCGATTCGCTAAGGTGCTGTTGTGTCAGTGATAAGCCATCCGGGACTGATGGCGGAGGATGCGCATCGTCGGGAAACTGATGCCGACATGTGACTCCTCTAATCACTATTCAGGACTCCTGACAATGGCAAAAAAAGTCTCAAAATTCTTTCGTATCGGCGTTGAGGGTGACACCTGTGACGGGCGTGTCATCAGTGCGCAGGATATTCAGGAAATGGCCGAAACCTTTGACCCGCGAGTCTATGGTTGCCGCATTAACCTGGAACATCTGCGCGGCATCCTGCCTGACGGTATTTTTAAGCGTTATGGCGATGTGGCCGAACTGAAGGCCGAAAAGATTGACGATGATTCGGCGCTGAAAGGCAAATGGGCGCTGTTTGCGAAAATCACCCCGACCGATGACCTTATCGCGATGAACAAGGCCGCGCAGAAGGTCTACACCTCAATGGAAATTCAGCCGAACTTTGCCAACACCGGCAAATGTTATCTGGTGGGTCTGGCCGTCACCGATGACCCGGCAAGCCTCGGTACGGAATACCTGGAATTCTGCCGCACGGCAAAACACAACCCCCTGAACCGCTTCAAATTAAGCCCTGAAAACCTGATTTCAGTGGCAACGCCTGTTGAGCTGGAATTTGAAGACCTGCCTGAAACCGTGTTCACCGCCCTGACCGAAAAGGTGAAGTCCATTTTTGGCCGCAAACAGGCCAGCGATGATGCCCGTCTGAATGACGTGCATGAAGCGGTGACCGCTGTTGCTGAACATGTGCAGGAAAAACTGAGCGCCACTGAGCAGCGCCTCGCTGAGATGGAAACCGCCTTTTCCGCACTTAAGCAGGAGGTGACTGACAGGGCGGATGAAACCAGCCAGGCATTCACCCGCCTGAAAAACAGTCTCGACCACACCGAAAGTCTGACCCAGCAGCGCCGCAGCAAGGCCACCGGTGGTGGCGGTGACGCCCTGATGACGAACTGCTGACCGGCGTCAGTCAGTCCGGGAAAAACCTTCACGATTAACCCTTAATTTCAGGAAAAACTATGCGCCAGGAAACCCGCTTTAAATTTAATGCCTACCTGTCCCGTGTTGCCGAACTGAACGGCATCGACGCCGGTGATGTGTCGAAAAAATTCACCGTTGAACCGTCGGTCACCCAGACCCTGATGAACACCATGCAGGAGTCCTCTGACTTTCTGACCCGCATCAACATTGTGCCGGTCAGCGAAATGAAAGGGGAAAAAATTGGTATTGGTGTCACCGGCTCCATCGCCAGCACCACCGACACCGCCGGTGGCACCGAGCGTCAGCCGAAGGACTTCTCGAAGCTGGCGTCAAACAAGTACGAATGCGACCAGATTAACTTCGATTTTTATATCCGCTACAAAACGCTGGACCTGTGGGCGCGTTATCAGGATTTCCAGCTTCGTGTCCGTAACGCCATTATCAAACGCCAGTCCCTTGATTTCATCATGGCCGGTTTTAACGGCGTGAAGCGTGCCGAAACCTCTGACCGCAGCAGCAATCCGATGCTGCAGGATGTGGCGGTCGGCTGGCTGCAGAAATACCGCAATGAAGCCCCGGCGCGCGTGATGAGCAAGGTCACTGACGAGGAAGGCCGCACCACCTCTGAGGTTATCCGCGTGGGTAAGGGCGGTGATTATGTAAGCCTCGATGCACTGGTGATGGATGCGACCAACAACCTGATTGAACCTTGGTATCAGGAAGACCCTGACCTTGTGGTGATTGTGGGGCGTCAGCTACTGGCGGACAAGTATTTCCCCATCGTCAACAAAGAGCAGGACAACAGCGAAATGCTGGCCGCTGACGTCATCATCAGCCAGAAACGCATCGGTAACCTGCCGGCGGTACGCGTCCCGTACTTCCCGGCGGATGCGATGCTCATTACGAAGCTGGAAAACCTGTCCATCTACTACATGGATGACAGCCATCGCCGCGTGATTGTGGAAAACCCGAAACTCGACCGCGTGGAGAACTACGAGTCAATGAACATTGATTACGTGGTGGAAGACTACGCCGCCGGTTGTCTGGTGGAAAAAATTAAGGTCGGTGATTTCTCCACACCGGCTAAAGCGACCGCAGAGCCGGGAGCGTAACCGATGACGAGTCCCGCACAGCGCCACATGATGCGGGTCTCGGCAGCGATGACCGCGCAGCGGGAAGCCGCCCCGCTGCGACATGCAACTGTCTATGAGCAGATGCTGGTTAAGCTCGCCGCAGACCAGCGCACACTGAAAGCGATTTATTCAAAAGAGCTGAAGGCCGCGAAAAAGCGCGAACTGCTGCCGTTCTGGTTGCCGTGGGTGAACGGCGTGCTGGAGCAGGGCAAAGGCGCACAGGATGACATTCTGATGACGGTCATGCTGTGGCGTCTGGATACCGGCGATATTGCCGGTGCGCTGGAGATTGCCCGTTATGCCCTGAAATACGGTCTGACCATGCCGGGTAAACACCGCCGCACCCCGCCGTACATGTTCACCGAGGAGGTGGCGCTTGCGGCCATGCGCGCCCACGCGGCCGGTGAGTCTGTGGATACCCGCCTGCTGACGGAGACCCTTGAACTGACTGCCGCTGCTGACATGCCTGATGAAGTGCGCGCAAAGCTGCACAAAATCACCGGTCTGTTTCTGCGTGACGGTGGTGATGCCGCCGGTGCGCTGGCTCACCTGCAACGTGCGACACAGCTCGACTGTCAGGCAGGCGTCAAAAAAGAGATTGAACGACTGGAGCGGGAGCTGAAACCGAAGCCGGAGCCGCAACCCAAAGCGGCCACCCGCGCCCCGCGTAAGACCCGGAGCGTGACACCGGCAAAACGTGGACGCCCGAAAAAGAAAGCCAGTTAACAACCGAATGCGCCCCGCGCCAGGGCGGCACGCCGGTCAGTGAGGGTGAATCACCTGACACTGCACCGGCGTCCACCGCCCGACTTTTCAGAGGTAGTCATGATGACGCTGATTATTCCGCGAAAGGAGGCTCCCGTGTCCGGTGAGGGTACGGTGGTCATCCCGCAACCGGCAGGCGACGAGCCGGTGATTAAAAACACGTTCTTTTTTCCCGATATCGACCCGAAGCGCGTCCGGGAACGTATGCGCCTTGAGCAGACCGTCGCCCCCGCCCGTCTGCGTGAGGCCATCAAGTCAGGCATGGCAGAGACGAATGCGGAGCTGTACGAGTACCGCGAACAGAAAATTGCCGCCGGTTTTACGCGTCTGGCGGACGTCCCGGCGGACGACATCGACGGTGAAAGCATCAAGGTTTTTTACTACGAGCGCGCCGTGTGTGCGATGGCGACCGCGTCGCTTTATGAGCGTTACCGCGGCGTGGATGCCAGTGCGAAAGGCGACAAGAAGGCCGACAGCATTGACAGCGCCATTGATGAGCTGTGGCGGGATATGCGCTGGGCGGTGGCGCGTATCCAGGACAAGCCGCGCTGCATCGTGAGTCAAATCTGATGAAGACCTTTGCGCTACAGGGCGACACGCTCGACGCCATCTGTGTCCGGTATTACGGGCGCACTGAGGGCGTGGTCGAAGCCGTGCTCGCCGCAAATCCGGGACTGGCTGAACTGGGTGCGGTGCTGCCACACGGCACCGCCGTCGAACTGCCCGACGTTCAGACCGCGCCCGTGGCTGAAACTGTCAATCTGTGGGAGTAACGCATGACAGCAGAAGAAAAAAGCGTCCTGTCGCTTTTCATGATTGGGGTGCTGATTGTTGTCGGCAAGGTGCTTGCCGGTGGTGAACCCATCACCCCGCGTCTGTTTATCGGGCGCATGTTGCTCGGTGGTTTTGTCTCGATGGTTGCCGGTGTTGTTCTGGTGCAGTTCCCTGACCTGTCACTGCCTGCGGTGTGCGGCATCGGCTCCATGCTGGGTATCGCCGGTTATCAGGTGATTGAGATTGCCATTCAGCGCCGTTTTAAGGGCAGGGGGAAACCGTAATGCCGGTAATTAACACGCATCAGAATATCGCCGCCTTTCTCGACATGCTGGCCGTGTCCGAAGGGACGGCGAATCATCCGCTGACGAAAAACCGGGGCTATGACGTGATAGTCACCGGACTGGACGGGAAGCCGGAAATTTTCACCGACTACAGTGACCACCCGTTCGCGCATGGCCGACCGGCGAAGGTGTTTAACCGTCGCGGTGAAAAATCCACGGCCTCCGGTCGCTATCAGCAGCTTTACCTGTTCTGGCCGCACTACCGCAAACAGCTTGCCCTGCCTGATTTCAGTCCGTTGTCACAGGACAGACTCGCCATTCAGTTGATCCGCGAACGCGGTGCACTGGATGACATCCGGGCGGGACGCATTGAGCGCGCCATTTCACGCTGTCGCAATATCTGGGCGTCCCTGCCGGGTGCCGGTTACGGTCAGCGTGAGCATTCACTGGAAAAACTGGTCACCGTCTGGCGTACCGCTGGCGGCGTACCGGCTTAAACGGAGTAAACACCATGAAGAAATTATCCCTTTCACTGATGCTGAACGTGTCGCTGGCGCTGATGCTGGCACTGTCACTGATTTACCCGCAGAGCGTGGCCGTCAATTTTGTCGCTGCCTGGGCGATTCTGGCGACGGTTATCTGTGTGGTTTCCGGTGGTGTCGGCGTGTATGCCACTGAGTATGTACTGGAACGCTACGGGCGGGAGCTGCCGCCGGAATCGCTGGCCGTGAAGATTGTCACGTCGCTGTTTTTGCAGCCGGTGCCGTGGCGCAGACGGGCGGCGGTTCTGGTAGTGGTGGTGGCGACGTTTAGCTCGCTGGTCGCTACCGGGTGGATTTTTACCGCGCTGATTTATCTCGTGGCATCGGTGTTCTTCCGGCTGATACGTACGGCCTGCCGTCAGCGTTTTGAGGGGCGGGAACCATGTCAAAGCTGATGATTGTGCTGGTTGTGTTGTTATCACTGGCGGTGGCGGGTCTGTTTCTGGTGAAACACAAAAATGCCAGCCTGCGCGCTTCGCTGGACAGGGCAAACAACGTCGCCAGTGAACAGCAGGCGACCATCACCATGCTGAAAAACCAGCTTCATGTTGCACTCACCAGGGCAGACAAAAACGAGCTGGCGCAGGTGGCACTGCGTCAGGAACTGGAAAACGCCGCGAAGCGTGAAGCACAGCGCGAGAAAACCATCACGAGGTTACTGAATGAAAACGAAGATTTTCGCCGCTGGTACGGTGCTGACCTGCCTGATGCTGTGCGCCGGTTGCACCAGCGCCCCGCCTGCACCGACGCCAGTGATTGTCCACAACGCCTGCCCGAAAGTGAGCCTTTGCCCGATGCCGGGCAGTGACCCGCAGACGAACGGCGATTTAAGTGCCGATATCCGGCAGCTTGAGAACGCGCTGGCACGCTGTGCCAGCCAGGTAAAAATGATTAAACACTGTCAGGACGAAAACGATGCTCAAACCCGACAGCCTGCGCAGGGCGCTGACTGATGCCGTCACGGTGCTGAAAACCAGTCCCGAGATGCTGCGGATATTCGTGGATAACGGGAGTATTGCCTCCACACTGGCGACGTCGTTGTCATTCGAAAAGCGTTACACGCTCAATGTGATTGTGACCGACTTTACCGGTGATTTTGACCTGCTCATCGTGCCGGTGCTGGCGTGGCTGCGGGAAAATCAGCCCGACATCATGACCACCGACGAAGGCCAGAAAAAGGGCTTCACGTTTTATGCAGACATCAACAATGACAGCAGCTTTGATATCAGCATCAGCCTGATGCTGACCGAGCGCACGCTGGTCAGTGAGGTGGACGGCGCGCTGCATGTGAAGAATATCCCGGAACCCACGCCGCCGGAGCCGGTCACCCGCCCGATGGAGCTTTATATCAATGGCGAACTGGTGAGCAAGTGGGATGAATGAGTTTAAGCGTTTTGAAGACCGGCTGACCGGACTTATTGAGTCGCTGTCACCGTCAGGGCGTCGGCGGCTGAGTGCAGAGCTGGCGAAGCGTCTGCGGCAGAGTCAGCAGCGTCGGGTGATGGCACAGAAAGCCCCGGACGGCACACCCTACGCGCCACGCCAGCAGCAGAGCGCCAGAAAAAAGACCGGTCGTGTTAAGCGAAAAATGTTTGCGAAACTTATCACCAGTCGTTTTTTGCATATCCGCGCCAGCCCGGAACGGGCATCAATGGAATTTTACGGCGGGAAGTCGCCGAAAATCGCCAGTGTGCATCAGTTCGGTCTGTCGGAAGAAACCCGGAAAGACGGTAAGAAAATTGATTATCCGGCGCGTCCTCTGCTCGGCTTTACCGGTGAGGATGTGCAGATGATTGAAGAGATTATTCTGGCTCACCTCGACCGTTAGTTGTGCCATTCCTGACACCTCATCGTCACATTGCCGCCGGTATGACCCGGCGGCATCCTTCCCGTTATGAACACTCTCGCAAATATTCAGGAACTCGCGCGCGCACTGCGCAACATGATTCGCACCGGCATTATCGTCGAAACCGACCTTAACGCCGGTCGCTGCCGCGTGCAGACCGGCGGCATGTGCACCGACTGGCTTCAGTGGCTGACCCATCGCGCAGGACGTTCGCGCACATGGTGGGCACCTTCCGTGGGGGAGCAGGTGCTGATTCTGGCCGTGGGCGGTGAACTCGACACGGCGTTCGTTCTGCCGGGGATTTATTCCGGCGATAACCCTCCGCCGTCTGCGTCGGCGGATGCCCTGCATATCCGTTTCCCTGACGGGGCGGTGATTGAGTATGAACCCGAAACCAGTGCTCTGACGGTAAGCGGAATTAAAACGGCCAGCGTGACGGCTTCTGATTCTGTTACTGCCACGGTGCCGGTGGTCATGGTGAAAGCATCAACCCGCGTCACCCTGGACACACCGGAGGTGGTCTGCACCAACAGGCTGATTACCGGCACGCTGGAAGTGCAGAAGGGCGGGACGATGCGCGGCAACATTGAACATACCGGTGGTGAACTCTCATCAAACGGGAAGGTACTGCATACCCATAAACACCCCGGCGACAGCGGCGGCACAACCGGGAGTCCTCTATGACAGCGCGTTATCTCGGAATGAATCGCAGTGATGGCCTGACTGTCACTGACCTTGAGCATATCAGCCAGAGTATCGGCGATATCCTGCGCACACCGGTCGGCTCACGGGTGATGCGTCGTGATTACGGCTCGTTGCTGGCGTCAATGATTGACCAGCCGCAGACCCCGGCGCTTGAGTTGCAGATTAAGGTCGCCTGTTACATGGCGGTACTGAAATGGGAACCCCGCGTCACCCTGTCATCTGTCACCACGGCGCGCAGTTTTGACGGGCGAATGACGGTCACGTTAACCGGCCAGCACAACGACACCGGCCAGCCACTTTCGTTAACCATCCCTGTGAGTTGAAACCATGCCGATTATCGACCTGAACCAGCTACCCGCACCGGATGTGGTCGAGGAGCTGGACTTTGAAACCATTCTCGCCGAACGCAAGGCGACACTGATTTCCCTTTACCCGGAAGACCAGCAGGAGGCGGTCGCCCGTACCCTGACACTGGAATCTGAGCCTCTCGTCAAACTGCTGGAGGAAAATGCTTATCGCGAGCTTATCTGGCGTCAGCGTGTGAATGAGGCCGCACGGGCGGTGATGCTGGCCTGTGCCGCCGGTAATGACCTTGATGTGATTGGTGCCAATTACAACACCACGCGCCTGACTATCACCCCGGCAGATGATTCGACCATTCCGCCGACACCGGCAGTGATGGAATCTGACACCGATTATCGTCTGCGTATTCAGCAGGCTTTTGAGGGCTTAAGCGTCGCCGGGTCAGTGGGAGCCTATCAGTATCATGGTCGCAGTGCTGACGGGCGTGTCGCGGATATTTCTGTCACCAGTCCGTCTCCTGCCTGTGTCACCATCTCTGTGCTGTCACGTGAAAATAACGGCGTCGCATCCGAAGACCTGCTGGCTGTGGTGCGTAACGCCCTTAATGGCGAGGACGTCAGGCCGGTGGCCGACCGCGTGACCGTGCAGTCTGCCGCCATCGTTGAATACCAGATAAACGCCACGCTTTACCTTTACCCTGGTCCCGAAAGCGAACCCATCCGCGCTGCTGCCGTGAAAAAACTGGAAGCGTACATCACGGCACAGCACCGGCTGGGGCGCGACATCCGTCTGTCTGCCATTTATGCCGCTTTGCATGTGGAAGGCGTGCAGCGTGTCGAGCTGGCCGCACCACTGGCCGACATTGTGCTCAACAGTACGCAGGCGTCTTTCTGTACCGAATACCGCGTCGTGACCGGAGGCTCGGATGAGTGATTCGCGCCTGCTGCCGACCGGCTCATCACCGCTTGAAGTTGCCGCTGCAAAAGCCTGTGCGGAAATTGAAAAAACGCCGGTCAGTATTCGTGAGCTGTGGAACCCGGACACCTGTCCGGCAAATCTGCTGCCGTGGCTGGCGTGGGCGTTTTCGGTCGACAGGTGGGATGAAAAGTGGCCGGAAGCGACAAAACGCGCCGTTATCCGCGATGCCTGTTTCATCCACTGTCATAAAGGCACTGTCGGCGCAATCCGGCGTGTGGTGGAGCCGCTCGGCTATCTCATCAATGTGACGGAGTGGTGGGAAAACAATGACCCGCCCGGCACCTTCCGGCTCGATATTGGTGTACTGGAAAGCGGCATCACAGAGGAAATGTATCTGGAAATGGAGCGACTGATTGCTGATGCCAAACCCGCAAGCCGTCACCTTATTGGTCTGAACATTACCCAGGACATTCCCGGCTACCTGTATACAGGCGGTGTGGTCTGTGATGGTGATGTTATTACTGTTTATCCCGGATAAGTGAGAAACAATGAGCACGAAATTTAAAACCGTTATCACTACTGCCGGAGCCGCAAAGCTGGCAGCCGCCACTGTCCCCGGCGGGAAAAAAGTAAACCTGTCTGCAATGGCCGTGGGTGACGGTAATGGCAAATTGCCGGTGCCGGATGCCGGTCAGACGAAACTGATGCATGAGGTCTGGCGTCACGCTCTGAATAAAGTCAGCGTGGATAACAAGAATAAAAACTATATCGTGGCTGAACTGGTTGTACCGCCAGAAGTGGGAGGCTTCTGGATGCGTGAACTTGGTCTGTATGACGATGCCGGAACACTGATTGCGGTCGCTAACATGGCAGAAAGCTATAAGCCTGAACTGGCTGAAGGCTCCGGGCGTGCGCAGACCTGCCGCATGGTTATTATTCTCAGCAACGTGGCGTCCGTTGAACTGAGTATTGATGCCAGCACGGTGATGGCGACGCAGGATTATGTCGATGACAAAATCGCAGAGCATGAGCAGTCCCGCCGCCATCCTGACGCCACGCTGACAGAAAAAGGTTTTACTCAGTTAAGCAGTGCAACAAACAGCACCAGTGAGTCATTGGCGGCAACGCCAAAAGCGGTCAAGGCAGCAAATGACAACGCAAATTCACGTCTGGCGAAAAATCAGAACGGTGCAGATATCCAGGATAAATCAGCTTTTCTGGACAATGTTGGCGTTACCAGCCTGACGTTTATGAAAAACAATGGCGAAATGCCGGTTGATGCCGACCTGAATACATTTGGTCCCGTTAAGGCTTATCTGGGGATCTGGTCTAAAGCTACCTCAACTAACGCAACACTGGAGAAAAATTTCCCGGAAGATAATGCTGTCGGTGTGCTTGAGGTTTTTGCTGCCGGCAATTTTGCAGGTACTCAACGCTTTACCACGAGAGACGGCAATGTATACATGCGTAAACTCGCCAATAAGTGGAATGGCACTGATGGTCCGTGGGGCGTATGGCGTCACACTCAATCTGCTACCCGCCCTTTGAGTACGACTATAGACCTGAATACGCTTGGAGCCGCCGAACATCTTGGTTTATGGCGTAACAGTAGCTCGGCTATAGCTTCATATGAACGCAATTATCCAGAGGAAGGCGGCTTTGCTCAGGGGACGCTTGAGATCCTCGAAGGCGGGAATTATGGAAGAACGCAACGTTATACCACTCGCCGTGGAAATATGTATGTCCGCTGCCTTGCGGCAAGCTGGGATGCATCAAATCCGCAGTGGGAACCGTGGTTAAGAGTCGGTCATCAGTCAGAGAGTCGTTATTACGACGGGGATTTGAATGATGTGACTTCACCAGGTATTTACAGCGTTACAGGTAAAGCGACCAACGGTCCAATACTGGACGGAAACGGCGTGACAGTCCTCGGTATTCTGGAAGTGTTGAGGCGCTTTGATGGTGTTAACGTATGGCAGCGTTATACAACTGCCGGAACAGGTGCAACCCTTAAAGGTCGCACGTTTGAGCGCGTCTATACCGGCAGCTCGTGGAGCGAATGGCGGGAAGTCTACACCTCGTATTCACTTCCCCTGAATCTGGGTATCGGCGGTGCAGTGGCAAAGCTCACCAGCCTGGACTGGCAGACCCACGACTTTGTGCCGGGCAGTCTGATAACCGTTCGGCTTGATAACATGACCAACATTCCCGACGGTATGGACTGGGGCGTCATTGATGGCAACCTGATAAACATCGCAGTTGGTCCGAGTGATGATTCCGGTACGGGGCGCTCAATGCATGTATGGCGCAGCACTGTAAGTAAAGCGAATTACCGCTTTTTTATGGTGCGTATTTCAGGAAATCCGGGAAGCCGCACGATCACGACAAGACGTGTGCCAATTATCGACGAAGCTCAGACATGGGCGGCGAAACAAACCTTCAGCGCCGGTATTTCAGGCGAACTGTCCGGCAATGCGGCTACAGCTACAAAGCTGAAAACGCCAAGGACAATTAACGGCGTAAAATTTGACGGCTCGGCAAATATTGAAGCGTTTCCGCCAGGTGTTCCGCTGCCGTGGCCATCAGATATACCACCTGCAGGCTATGCGATCATGCAGGGGCAGACGTTTGATAAGGCTGCATATCCGAAACTGGCTATTGCCTATCCTTCTGGTGTTATTCCTGATATGCGCGGCTGGACAATCAAGGGCAAACCCGCCAGTGGGCGTGCCGTATTGTCACAGGAACAGGACGGGATTAAATCGCATACTCACAGCGCCAGTGCGTCAAATACGGACTTAGGAACGAAAACGACCAGTTCATTTGATTACGGGACAAAAACAGTCAGTACGTTTAACCACGGCACAAAATCAACCAATACTTCTGGCAATCATACACATACCGTCGGTTTTGCTGTGAGCGTGCAATCAGGCGGTGCAGATTATGGTGTTCCGCGAAGTGATAAAGGTGCTACGACTACAAGTTCATCAGGCAATCATGCACATACAGTCGACATTGGAGCACATAACCATACTGTTGGTATTGGTGCACATTCACACACTGTTGCTATTGGCTCACACGGGCATTCCATTACCGTAAATGCTACTGGTAATACCGAAAACACCGTCAAAAACATCGCATTTAACTATATTGTGAGGCTTGCATAATGGCTTTCAGAATGAGTGCAGAAGCACAAACTATCCGCGTTTTCAATTTACTTGATGGAACCAATGAGTTTATTGGCGAAAGTGATGCATATATTCCGCCGTATACTGGCCTGCCTGCAAACAGTACAGATATTGCACCACCTGATATTCCTGCTGGTTATGCAGCCGTTTTCAATGCAGATGAAATGAAATGGGAGTTGATGGAAGATCATCGCGGAAAGACTGTCTACGAAACGAAAACGGGAGCAGCCATTTATATTTCTGAACTTGGCGCATTACCTCCAGACGTGACAGCCATTTCCCCGGAGGGGGATTATCAGAAATGGAACGGAAATGCGTGGGTGAATGATGAGAATGCAGAGCGTGATGCGCTTGTCAGAGCGGCGGAGTCTCAGAAGAAAGAGCAGATTGCATATGCAGGTGAAATCATTGCCACGCTGCAGGATGCTGTCGATTTAGATATGGCTACCGAGGAAGAAAAGTTAAGCCTGACACACTGGAAAAAATACCGTGTGTTACTGAATCGCGTTCAGCCGGAAGATGCTCCGGATATAGAATGGCCGGAAATGCCGCAATAAATTGTATTAGATCTGGTGTGAGATTACTCATCTATGGCACAGAGTAAAAACTAATCTGACAGTCCGCTCTGTGCCAAGAGTAGACGTCGCCAAGATCATTATTCATTCCTTGATGAGGCACAGAGCGACCAGACTTGCATGAACAGTACAGTCCATCATCATCGGTTTTTAATTTCAGACTATTCGCTGCATTGTAGGCCAAATCTGATGAAGGTTTATGCGATGCAGAACGACATTTTCGACGCAATTTGCGCCGGTATTACAGGTACAGAGAACGTCGTTGAGAGGGTGTTGTAGGTGAATCGGGAGCGGTGAATGAATTGGACTCAATGTGGAAAAAGTACGATATTTGTCATATATAGACTGGTAAAACGCCATTCAAGGGAATGGACTAACTACGTTAGCGATGAAAAACTTTAAATGTGTGATAGACAAGCAGGCATGGCTAATCAGTCAAGTAGTGCAAAGTCGTCTTAACGGAAACAGCTTCACGACGTGCTTAGTACTTGATGTTAAGGCTCCCGTATGTGGTATATGAGAGCATGAAGATACGCGGATGAATATTTTATATCTATTTGTTTTGTTTAGATTTAATAGGTATAATGCACGTATGGAAAATGTTCAAAGGTGATTGTTATGTTTCACTGTCATAAATGCTATCACATCGATCATGTTGTACGAGTCACTATTTTTCGGACATGACCAAAGGGCTGTTTAGTACTATCACCAGTGTGCAAATATTCACTAACGATCGTTTCAGTGTTTCTCCACACAGTAGCTCCCGACATGTTCAGTTCTGCAAAGAGAGAACTAAATGGGCGTAATATTATTCACTATAAATTTAAAAGAGGTATTTCCAAACTATTAGGGCAAGAAATTATTTGCAAAAACCAGGAGTTTATTAATTTTAATCACGGATTTAGCATTGATGTTGGGGCATATGTTTGAAATGCAACGCATGACAATGATATATTGCATTTCATATGCGCCATGTAATAAATGGTTATAATTCATCGTCTGCGAGGTTGATATGAAATTGATACATTTAAAAGTAAAAAAACTATTTGGTCTCCTTGATTATGAAATTCCCTTGGATAACAATGAAATTACTATGCTTACTGGTCCAAATGGATATGGTAAGACAATGATTCTTAAAATCATCAATAGTATTCTTACAAATGAATTAAATGCTCTCTGTAAACTTAATTTTGATTTTATTAAAATTGATTTTCAAGGTGGCTCTGTTTCAATTACTCATGACACCAATAAAGATGGTTTAATATTGAATCATCTGGATAATAGCTCAGGAAACAGAACGGAAGAAAGACTCAAGTTACAGACAGATGAATCTATTATGGAAGAATTATTTTATGTAAGCTTGCATAGGGGGGATGTTAAACCAAAACAAAAATTACGAACTGATAAACCATTATCTTCGGATGTGTTAAGTCATATTACATCGAAAGAAGACGTATCTTTTATATGTGCAGATCGATTACAAGTCAAAGCTGTTGATGAAACAGTCATTGACTTATGTGCTAGAAAATTAAAATATTTAATGAAAAATGCACAAGATGATTCCGCTGCATTATCACAAAAATTAGACGCTACATTTCCTATTCGATTATTTGAGCGTTTAGAGCAATCAAAACGATTTTCATCAGAAAATATTCAAGATCGCTTAAATGGTATTCAAGATAAACGTCGACATTATATGCGTTATGGCCTTATTCAGGCTGATAACGAGCTAATGCCTCAAAAAAGCACAAGTTTTTATAGTAGCAATGAATATCTAAGTGTGTTGGATCTATATATTGAAGATGCCCTTGGAAAATTGTCACCGTTTCAGACATTACATCAAAAAATTGATTTATTTGAATCAATTTTGAAAGAAAAGGTTTTAGCTTTTAAAAAAGTGATGATTGATAGAGATAACGGATTTTATTTCAAAAGTCACAATGGCGATGTTATTGATCGTAATTTGCTTTCATCAGGTGAACAGAACCAAATAGTTCTTCTTTTTAATTTGATTTTCGATTTTGTTTCACAAAAAGTAATTCTTATAGACGAGCCAGAAATATCATTACATGTCGCCTGGCAACAAACTTTCTTGGATTCTCTCAAAAAAATACAAAAGATTAACAAGTATGAAAAGGTCATTATTGCTACTCATTCACCACAAGTAATTAGTAAGAATTGGGAATTAACATACGATCTATATGAAATGATTAGAAATAGAAATGAAAGCCAACAGCTTTCAGAAGGAAACGAGTAAATGATGTCATTACGCAATGCTGTTCGCGAAGATGATTGGTTGAGTAGTATGATGCTTTTATTCAGAAATGAAATGTATCAACGTTGTATATTGATTGTGGTTGAGGGCATTTCAGATATCCGATTTTTCAATGCATATCGGCTTGATAATAGAATCATTTATGAATCACCTGAAAATGGAAAACGTGAAGTAATATTGGCTGTTAGTCAATTACGTCGTGCAGGTAATAATGCTGTGTATGGTGTATGTGACGCGGACTTTGATGAGTTAAGCGGAATAAATCACGAGGGGATTTTTTATACTGATGCTCATGACCTTGAAATGATGTTAGTAAAAGGTGGTGCGGTTGATAAATTCATTATGTCACATACAGATAGAAAATTAATTCAAGGGGAATTGGCCGATATATTCTGTCAGGATGTAAAGATGAACATCCTTTGTGCATGCTATAAAATCGGACTTCTCAAATGGTACAATTATCTTACACATAGCAATCTTAATTTCAAAGGAATGAATTACAGGAATTTTGTAAGTATTAACAGGACAGATGTTGTAGTTGATGAAACCAAATATATAAATCATGTGCTTAGCAGGAGTCGTACTGATAAGGATTTTAATGCGAAAAATTTATATAATGAAATACGTAAATTAGAATTAATGTCGCCAGATCATTTTTCTATATGCAATGGTCATGACTTTACATGTATATTAAAAATGATGTATGAAACTGATATATCTGTAAATAAGAACATGCGTCTGGATGAGATAGATAGTTATATGCGTATGAGTTACGATCATCATACATTTAGAACCACAAAATTACATAAGCGTCTGAATCAATTGTTAATTTTACATTAAGGCTAAAACTAACACCTATTGCGGTTTATGGAAGAACAAGCCTTGATGAGAGTAGTGCTATCTCCGGATTAGCACTACAGGGGCGGTGATGTATAACAGCTTCTACCTGCTGGTACAGATTACCGCAGTGGAAATATACATAGCTGTTGCAGTACCGCCCCAGTACAGATTACCACCTCATCTGCAAATTCTAGGCAATGAATATCTTTTGGCTCCCCGTGAGCCGATATAAGTCTTATTGTGCAGAAACCATACTTCCTAGAGCCCTTCGGCAGTAGATAGTTTTGTACTATTTACTACTCAAGATGTTAAGTGGCAGAAAAGTTGAAAATTGAGATGATTTATTATGTATCTCAATACCTGTTTTTCGCTCAAAGCAGACTGTCAGATTTGACAGAGTTTTGGTTACGTAATTTGTCAGTTGGAAACTGAGAGAGTACAAATCAAGGCAGGCGGGCTGATTGCTCGCCTTTTCTTTATCTGTTGTTTCATCCACTGACCAGCCAGGTCAAATAGCGTCTCATGCTCTGCACAACAGAAAATAGTTGCACCCATTAACCACGGAGTTAAACGGATGAGTGACTATCATCACGGCGTGCAGGTGCTGGAGATTAACGACGGCACCCGCGTCATTTCCACTGTATCCACTGCCATTGTCGGCATGGTCTGCACGGCCAGCGATGCGGATGCGGAAACCTTCCCCCTCAATAAACCTGTGCTGATTACCAATGTGCAGAGCGCAATTGCAAAGGCCGGTAAAAAAGGCACGCTGGCGGCGTCGCTGCAGGCCATCGCTGACCAGTCAAAACCGGTCACCGTTGTCGTGCGTGTGGAAGACGGCACCGGCGACGACGAAGAAACGAAACTCGCGCAGACCGTTTCCAATATTATCGGCACCACTGACGAAAACGGTCAGTATACCGGACTGAAAGCCCTGCTGGCGGCAGAGTCGGTAACCGGTGTTAAACCGCGTATTCTCGGTGTGCCGGGACTGGACACCAAAGAGGTGGCTGTTGCACTGGCATCAGTCTGCCAGAAGCTGCGCGCTTTCGGGTATATCAGCGCATGGGGCTGTAAAACCATTTCCGAGGTGAAAGCCTACCGCCAGAATTTCAGCCAGCGTGAGCTGATGGTCATCTGGCCGGATTTCCTCGCATGGGATACGGTCACCAGTACCACCGCCACCGCGTATGCCACCGCCCGTGCACTGGGGCTGCGTGCCAAAATCGACCAGGAGCAGGGCTGGCATAAAACGCTGTCCAACGTCGGGGTAAACGGTGTTACCGGCATCAGCGCATCTGTATTCTGGGATTTGCAGGAGTCCGGCACCGATGCTGACCTGCTTAACGAGTCAGGCGTCACTACGCTGATTCGCCGCGACGGTTTCCGATTCTGGGGTAACCGTACCTGCTCTGATGACCCGCTGTTCCTCTTTGAAAACTACACCCGCACCGCGCAGGTGATGGCCGACACGATGGCTGAGGCGCACATGTGGGCGGTGGACAAGCCCATCACCGCAACGCTGATTCGCGACATCGTTGACGGCATCAATGCCAAATTCCGTGAGCTGAAAACAAACGGCTATATCGTGGATGCGACCTGCTGGTTCAGCGAAGAATCCAACGATGCGGAAACCCTCAAGGCCGGAAAACTGTATATCGACTACGACTATACACCGGTGCCTCCTCTTGAAAACCTGACCCTGCGCCAGCGTATTACCGATAAATACCTGGCAAATCTGGTCACCTCGGTTAACAGCAATTAAGGAGCCTGACCGATGGCAATGCCGCGCAAACTCAAGTTAATGAACGTCTTTCTGAACGGCTACAGCTATCAGGGCGTCGCGAAGTCCGTCACGCTACCAAAACTGACCCGTAAGCTCGAAAACTATCGCGGTGCGGGGATGAACGGCAGCGCACCGGTAGACCTCGGCCTTGATGACGATGCGCTGTCAATGGAGTGGTCGCTCGGTGGCTTCCCGGATTCGGTTATCTGGGAGCTTTACGCCGCAACCGGTGTGGATTCCGTACCGATTCGTTTTGCAGGCTCTTACCAGCGCGACGATACCGGCGAAACGGTGGCCGTCGAGGTGGTCATGCGTGGACGTCAGAAAGAAATCGACACCGGCGAGGGTAAACAGGGAGAAGACACCGAGTCGAAAATCTCCGTGGTCTGCACCTATTTCCGGCTGACGATGGACGGTAAGGAGCTGGTCGAAATCGACACCATCAACATGATTGAGAAGGTGAACGGCGTCGACCGGCTGGAGCAACACCGCCGCAATATCGGCCTGTAATTTTCATCCGGTCAGTCAGGCTGACCGGTTAACCCCGATTCAGAAGTGAGAAAACCATGAACAAAGAAAATGTCATTATCCTGGACAATCCGGTTAAACGTGGTGAGCAGGTTATCGAACAGGTCACGCTGATGAAACCCAATGCCGGGACGCTGCGCGGTGTCAGTCTGGCTGCGGTCGCAAACTCCGAAGTCGATGCACTGATTAAGGTGCTGCCGCGCATGACGGCACCGATGCTGACCGAGCAGGAAGTCGCCGCGCTGGAACTGCCTGACCTTGTGGCGCTGGCCGGTAAGGTGGTCGGTTTTTTGTCGCCGAACTCGGTGCAGTAACGTTCCCGAAAAATCTGTCGGTCGATGACCTGATGGCGGATGTGGCAGTGATATTTCACTGGCCGCCATCAGAACTGTATCCCATGAGCCTGACCGAACTCATCACATGGCGCGAAAAGGCGCTCCGGCGAAGCGGAAACACGAATGAGTAACAATGTAAAATTACAGGTATTGCTCAGGGCTGTTGACCAGGCATCCCGCCCGTTTAAATCCATCCGCACAGCGAGCAAGTCGCTGTCGGGGGATATCCGGGAAACACAAAAATCACTGCGCGAGCTGAACGGTCACGCATCCCGTATTGAGGGATTTCGCAAGACCAGCGCACAGCTCGCCGTGACTGGTCATGCACTTGAAAAGGCACGGCAGGAGGCCGAAGCCCTTGCCACACAGTTTAAAAACACTGAACGTCCGACCCGTGCTCAGGCGAAAGTGCTGGAATCCGCAAAGCGTGCGGCGGAGGACTTACAGGCGAAATATAACCGCCTGACAGATTCCATTAAACGCCAGCAGCGGGAACTGGCCGCTGTGGGAATTAATACCCGCAATCTTGCACATGATGAGCAGGGACTGAAAAACCGTATCAGTGAAACCACCGCACAGCTTAACCGTCAGCGTGACGCGCTGGCGCGTGTCAGTGCACAACAGGCAAAACTTAACGCAGTAAAACAGCGTTATCAGGCCGGAAAGGAACTGGCCGGAAATATGGCCTCAGTGGGCGCTGCCGGTGTGGGGATTGCTGCTGCGGGAACGATGGCCGGAGTTAAGTTGCTGATGCCCGGTTATGAGTTTGCGCAGAAAAACTCAGAATTGCAGGCTGTGCTCGGTGTGGCAAAAGACTCCGCCGAAATGGCTGCACTACGCAAGCAGGCGCGCCAGCTCGGCGACAATACCGCAGCCTCGGCAGATGATGCAGCCGGTGCGCAGATTATTATTGCGAAAGCCGGTGGGGATGTTGATGCCATTCAGGCGGCAACGCCGGTCACGCTGAATATGGCGCTGGCGAACCGTCGCACGATGGAAGAAAACGCCGCCCTGCTGATGGGGATGAAATCCGCCTTTCAGCTTTCAAACGATAAGGTCGCTCATATCGGGGATGTTCTCTCCATGACGATGAACAAAACCGCCGCCGATTTTGATGGCATGAGCGATGCGCTGACCTATGCCGCACCTGTGGCAAAAAATGCTGGTGTCAGCATTGAAGAAACCGCCGCAATGGTCGGGGCGCTGCATGATGCAAAAATTACCGGTTCAATGGCGGGGACGGGAAGCCGTGCCGTGTTAAGCCGCCTGCAGGCACCGACGGGAAAAGCATGGGATGCACTGAAAGAGCTTGGCGTGAAAACCTCAGACAGTAAAGGGAATACTCGACCAGTATTTACCATTCTGAAAGAAATGCAGGCCAGTTTTGAGAAAAACCGGCTCGGTACTGCCCAGCAGGCTGAATACATTAAAACTATTTTCGGGGAGGAGGCCAGCTCAGCCGCCGCCGTGCTGATGACTGCCGCCTCAACTGGAAAGCTGGACAAACTGACCGCTGCGTTTAAAGCCTCAGACGGGAAGACCGCCGAGCTGGTAAATATCATGCAGGACAACCTCGGCGGTGACTTTAAGGAGTTTCAGTCCGCTTATGAGGCGGTGGGGACTGACCTGTTTGACCAGCAGGAAGGCGCACTGCGTAAGCTCACGCAGACGGCCACAAAGTATGTGTTAAAACTCGACGGCTGGATACAGAAAAACAAATCACTGGCGTCAACCATCGGCATCATTGTCGGTGGTGCACTGGCGCTGATTGGTGTCATCGGTGCCATTGGCCTCGTAGCCTGGCCGGTTATCACCGGCATCAATGCCATCATCGCGGCAGCAGGCGCAATGGGAGCAATCTTCACGACGGTTGGCAGTGCTGTTATGACGGCCATCGGGGCGATTAGCTGGCCGGTTGTGGCCGTGGTGGCCGCCATTGTCGCCGGGGCGTTACTTATCCGTAAATACTGGGAGCCTGTCAGCGCATTCTTTGGCGGTGTGGTTGAAGGGCTGAAAGCGGCATTTGCGCCGGTGGGGGAACTGTTCACGCCACTTAAGCCGGTGTTTGACTGGCTGGGCGAAAAGTTACAGGCCGCGTGGCAGTGGTTTAAAAACCTGATTGCCCCGGTCAAAGCCACCCGGGACACCCTGAACCGTTGCCGTGATACGGGCGTCATGTTCGGGCAGGCACTGGCTGACGCGTTGATGCTGCCGCTTAATGCGTTCAACAAACTGCGCAGCGGTATTGACTGGGTACTGGAAAAACTCGGTGTTATCAACAAAGAGTCAGGCACGCTTGACCAGACCGCCGCCAGAACTCATGCCGCCACGTATGGCACCGGTGGTTATATTCCGGCGACCAGCTCTTATGCAGGCTATCAGGCTTATCAGCCGGTTACGGCACCGGCTGGCCGCTCTTATGTGGACCAGAGTAAAAACGAATATCACATCAGTCTGACGGGCGGTACTGCGCCGGGGACTCAGCTCGACCGCCAGTTACAGGATGCGCTCGAAAAATACGAGCGGGATAAACGTGCGCGCGCCCGTGCCAGCATGATGCATGACGGTTAAGGAGGTGACGAAAAATGATGCTCGCGTTAGGTATGTTTGTTTTTATGCGCCAGACGCTGCCACACCAGACCATGCAGCGTGAATCAGATTATCGCTGGCCGTCAAATTCCCGTATCGGTAAACGGGATGCCTTTCAGTTTCTCGGTGTGGGCGAGGAAAACATCACGCTTGCCGGTGTGCTTTATCCCGAACTGACCGGCGGCAAGCTGACGATGACCACGCTCAGACTGATGGCAGAGGAAGGCCGGGCGTGGCCGTTGCTGGATGGCACCGGCATGATTTACGGTATGTATGTCATCAGCAAGGTGAGTGAAACAGGGAGTATTTTCTTTGCAGACGGCACACCCCGGAAAATTGATTTTACGCTGTCGCTCACCCGCGTTGATGAATCACTGGCCGCGCTTTATGGCGATATCGGTAAACAGGCGGAGTCGCTCATCGGTAAGGCCGGCAGTCTGGCGACCAGATTCACAGGTATGATGGGGGCGGGATAATGCTGGATGCGCTGACATTTGATGCAGGCAGTACGCTGACGCCGGATTACATGCTGATGCTCGACAGCAGGGATATTACCGGCAATATCAGCGACCGTCTGATGAGCATGACTCTGACGGATAACCGGGGCTTTGAAGCTGACCAGCTTGATATTGAACTGAACGATGCCGACGGGCAGGTCGGGCTGCCGGTTCGTGGCGCTGTCCTGACGGTGTATATCGGCTGGAAAGGTTTTGCCCTGGTATGCAAAGGGAAATTTACCGTTGATGAGGTTGAACACCGGGGCGCGCCGGATGTGGTCACCATCCGCGCCCGGAGTGCAGATTTCCGCGGGACGCTCAATTCCCGCCGGGAAGGCTCCTGGCATGACACCACGCTCGGTGCGATTGTTGAGGCGATAGCCTCCCGTAACAGGCTGGAAGCCAGTGTCGCTCCGTCACTGGCCGGAATTAAAATCCCGCACATCGACCAGTCGCAGGAGTCCGATGCGAAATTCCTGACCCGTCTTGCTGAACGCAACGGCGGTGAGGTGTCGGTAAAAATGGGAAAACTGTTGTTTCTCAAAGCGGGGCAGGGGGTGACGGCCAGCGGTAAAAAAATCCCGCAGATTACCATCACCCGCAGCGACGGCGACCGTCATCATTTTGCGATTGCTGACCGTGGAGCCTATACCGGCGTAACGGCAAAGTGGCTTCACACCAAAGACCCGAAGCCGCAAAAGCAGAAGGTAAAACTGAAACGCAAAAAGAAAGAGAAACACCTGCGCGCACTGGAGCACCCGAAAGCGAAACCGGTCACGCAGAAGAAAGCACCAAAAGTACCGGAAGCGCGCGAAGGTGAATACATGGCCGGTGAGGCTGACAACGTTTTTGCCCTGACCACGGTATATGCCACGAAAGCGCAGGCAATGCGCGCCGCTCAGGCGAAGTGGGACAAACTGCAACGGGGCGTTGCGGAGTTCTCCATCAGCCTTGCCACTGGTCGGGCTGATATTTACACGGAAACGCCGGTCAGAGTGTCAGGCTTTAAGCGCGTCATAGACGAGCAGGACTGGACAATCACTAAGGTGACACATTTTCTGAATAATGGCGGCTTCACGACGTCCCTGGAGCTTGAGGTCAGGCTTTCTGATGTGGAGTACGAAACAGAAGATGATGAGTGATGTTTTTATTTTATCTATTTGTTTTATAAGGATAAATTAACTAAAATGGCACCATCAACAAAACCGGAAGAGGTGCTCGCGATGTTTCATTGTCCTTTATGCCAGCATGCCGCACATGCGCGTACAAGCCGCTATATCACTGACACGACAAAAGAGCGTTATCACCAGTGTCAGAACGTGAATTGCAGTGCCACGTTCATCACTTATGAGTCGGTACAGCGATACATCGTGAAGCCGGGAGAAGTCCACGCCGTAAGACCGCACCCGTTGCCGTCAGGGCAGCAAATTATGTGGATGTAATTACAAACAGGAAGCCCCTCAGTCGAGGGGCTTTTTTGTCGATGTGGTCAATGTGTGGACGTGACCAGAAATAAATCCTTTTATTTCATTGTATTACGCGTAAAAAATAAGCCCGTGTAAGGGAGATTACACAGGCTAAGGAGGTGGTTCCTGGTACAGCTAGCATTTTATGGGTTATGTTTTTCAGCGAAACGGATGATAACCTTAATAAATGCAGCTGTATGTGATCGGTTTCTAAGAATTTTCCATCCGGGAAAAATAATCGAAATTAATCACTTACCGTGCGGGTTACGCGTGGTTTCACCAGAGAAATTACGCATCAGCAGTGCGTAATTGAGCTCAAGATCCTGCGGAACCGGGAGCCACACGGTATAACCATCGCCAGGCGCAACCGGCATCGCTTCACCTTTGGCGTTTTCCATATGCTCAAGGGTAAAGTTGATGTTGCCCTGTGGCGTCATCAGTTCAAGGCTGTCGCCAACGGAGAACTTATTTTTCACCGCTACCGCCGCGAGCTCACCTTTGCGTTCACCGGTAAACTCACCAACAAACTGCTGGCGGTCAGAAACGGAATAACCGTATTCGTAGTTCTGATAATCGTCGTGAGTATGGCGACGCAGGAAACCTTCGGTGTAACCGCGATGCGCCAGACCTTCCAGAGTTTCCAGCAGGCTGGTATCGAACGGTTTGCCCGCAGCGGCGTCATCGATAGCTTTACGATAAACCTGCGCGGTGCGTGCGCAATAATAGAAAGATTTGGTACGGCCTTCGATTTTCAGCGAATGCACACCCATTTTAGTCAGGCGTTCAACATGGGCGATGGCACGCAGATCTTTCGAGTTCATGATGTAAGTGCCGTGTTCATCTTCAAACGCGGTCATATATTCGCCCGGACGCTGGGCTTCTTCAATCATAAACACTTTGTCAGTTGGCGCTCCGATACCCAGCGTCGGTTCGACGTTTTGCACCGGAATCGGCTCGTATTTGTGTACGATGTTGCCGACGTCATCTTCTTTGCCTTCCTGGACGTTGTACTCCCAGCGGCAGGCGTTGGTGCAGGTGCCCTGGTTCGGGTCACGTTTGTTGATGTAGCCAGAGAGCAGGCAGCGACCGGAGTAGGCCATGCATAATGCGCCGTGAACGAAAATTTCGAGTTCCATATCCGGCACCTGATTGCGGATCTCTTCAATCTCTTCCAGCGACAGTTCGCGGGAGAGGATCACGCGAGTCAGGCCCATTTGCTGCCAGAATTTTACCGTCGCCCAGTTTACGGCGTTGGCCTGCACCGAAAGGTGGATCGGCATTTCAGGGAAGTGCTCACGCACCAGCATAATCAGCCCCGGATCGGACATAATCAGCGCATCCGGCCCCATTTCCACTACCGGTTTCAGGTCACGGATAAAGGTTTTCAGCTTAGCGTTATGCGGCGCAATGTTGACCACGACATAAAACTTTTTCCCCAGCGCATGGGCTTCATTGATGCCGAGCTGAAGATTTTCGTGGTTGAATTCGTTGTTGCGCACACGCAGGGAGTAACGCGGCTGACCCGCATAAACAGCATCTGCGCCATAAGCGAAAGCGTAACGCATATTTTTCAGCGTTCCCGCCGGGGAAAGGAGTTCCGGTTTAAACATAATTCTCTCGTTCTGATGACAGGTCAGATCCGCTCCACCTGATGAAGCGGTTAGGGGAGTGCCCCCACTTTAAGGGCGGGCATTGTAGCGCAATCGGCGGGTTTAGCTCCAGTGCAAATGTCTGGTAGCGTCCTGGTTTTGGTTAAGGATGCGAATGACGATAATTTCCCCTGGTGATTGCAGGAAATAAATGAGGTGGCGTTCAAAAGGAAGAACAAAAATGCCTTCGCCTAATTCAGGTCTGGGAGTACCAATATTATTGTTACTCAGAATCTGGAGAACGTCTGAAAGATGTTCAACATATTTGTCGGCTTGTGGTTCGCCGAAATGGTGATAACTGTAATACCAGATGCCTTCTAAATCCTCGTTGGCTTTTGGCATGAGCTTAATAATACGCACATTATTTCCTTATCCCTGCTTTCACCTTCCGTAAAAACGCATCCTTTTCCCACGGCTGAGCTTCACCACTATTCAACCCTTCTGCAAGCATGTCACGTAACGCTTGCAGGCGAGACTCTGCTTGTTTTTCTCGAAGTAAGCGCAGTGACTCACGGATCACTTCGCTTTGGGTGCGATAGTCGCCGGATTCAATCAAGGACTCGATAAATTCGCGCAACTCATCGCCGAGATCAACCGTCATCGTTCTGGCCATGTTTATGCTCTCTTGTAAGTAAAAATCTTACGTCAGTGTATGTCATAAACCGGATAGCGTCACGAAAAGTATTAGAAGATATTTTGCTATATGAACATGTTCAGGAGGATAAGGATGGGGAGTTTTAAACAAAGAGAGCAGAATGAGTGCTTGCCTATGCCTACTATTTTAATGGCGCAGATTAATCTTAATCATCAATAAATAAGTGTTTATTGGAAATAAAGCCGGACGCAACTGAGTTACGCCCGGCTTAACTATTAAGTATTGTCTTTCACCTTCTGACTTGCGCCATTGGTTTTTACAGAAGCAATTCCGACTTCGCGTGATTGAGCGGTGGCATACATCTGGCTGGAACCGATTATCTGATGATTGCCAGCTTTCAGATTGAAATAAAATTTGCCGTTGCTCGCTGTTTTTTTCTCATAGCGTTCGTCCTGCGGGCTGTTGCTTTGCACCGAGGCAATGCCCTTTTCCGCAGCGGCTTTTGAGGTATACAGTTCGCTGGTGAGAATGATCTCACCATTGCCCGCTTTTAGCACAAACCGGAACTGATTTTCACTGCTCTTATTGAGTTCAAACCAACCAGCCATAATGACTCCTTGATTGAAATTGCGTATCGAAAACAGTATGTAACGATTTAAGTATGGGTGATATTCAGTTGACTGCCAATCAGGGGAATACCCTCTAAAGGGTGGGGGAGATTACTGATAAATATGCAGGAATCTGAATGCGGATACGGTTTTATCCCTCTCCTTTCAGAGAGGGGCATGACGGGTTAATAAACAGGAAATTCAGCTCTCACCAGGGCAAAGATATATTAAACGATACGACAGGCGTCAGCTTCCCAGCGGTAACCAACACCGTAAACGGCACGGATAAAGGACTGCTCTTCGTCCAGCGCCTCCAGTTTACGGCGCAGGTTTTTAATGTGGCTGTCGATGGTGCGGTCGGTTACCACGCGGTAATCGTCATAAAGATGATTGAGTAATTGCTCGCGAGAGAATACTTTTCCCGGTTCATGGGAGAGCGTTTTCAAAAGGCGAAATTCTGCAGGTGTCAGATCAAGCATTTTGCCACGCCATGAAGCCTGAAAACGACCTTCGTCGATAATCAACGGGCTTTCGGCATCCTGTTGCTGCAACTCGCGCTGCGGTTTGCAGCGGCGCAAAATGGTCTTAACACGCGCCACCACTTCCCGTGGGCTGTACGGTTTGCAGATATAGTCATCGGCGCCAATCTCCAGCCCCAGCAAACGGTCGATTTCTTCGATTTTTGCCGTAACCATCACGATGGGGACATCGGAAAAACGACGAATTTCCCGGCAAAGTGTCAGACCATCAGTGCCTGGTAGCATCAGATCCAACAGGATCAGATCCGGTGGTGTCTGGCGCATATACGGCAGTACCTGATCACCGTGGCTGATAAGGGTCGGCGCATAGCTCGCAGCACGCAGATAATCAATGAGCAACTGCCCCAGCTTCGGTTCATCTTCCACGATCAAAATACGCGGTGTGTTTTCGTCGATTGGTAACTCGGTCATACTTCTCTCTGTAAATCCCGTTCCAGCGGTAACTCTACTGTAATGCTTACCCCGCCAAAAGGCGAATGAGTGGCAACAATGCGACCATTGTGCGCTTCAACAATGTTAAGGCAAATCGCCAGTCCCAGGCCGGAACCGCCGCTGGCACGGTTGCGGGAACCTTCGGTGCGGTAAAAACGCTCAAACAATTTTTGCAGTTGTTCGTCGCTGACGCCCGGCGCACTGTCGGCAAAAGTCAGACGTACCGTTTTGTCGCGCTGCTCGGCGGAGATTTGCAGGCTGCCGCCGCTGTCTGTGTAACGTAGACTGTTCTCCAGTAAGTTATTGAATAACTGCATTAAACGATCGCGATCGCCAAATACGGTGATGCTATCCGGCAGGGAAAATTGCAGCTTCAGGCCACGGCTGGCGAATCGTTCGCGAAATGCGCCGCCCGCCACTTCCAGCAGTGGGATCAGATCTACCGGTGCTTTTTGATAGGCGAGGGCACCTTCATCAGACATCGATAACTGATGGAGATCGTCAACCAGTTTGGTCAGTGTACCGACCTCCGCCTGTAAAGACGCCACTGTCTCGGGCGTAAATTTACGCACGCCATCCTGAATGGCTTCCAGTTCCCCACGCAGTACTGCTAAAGGCGTGCGCAGTTCGTGAGAGATATCAGCCATAAAATCGCGGCGCATCTGTTGGTTTTTCTCCAGCGTGCTGGCGAGCTGGTTAAAGTCCTGAGCCAGTTTTCCTAATTCATCTTCGCTGGTGGGCGTCACGCGAGTGGTAAAATCGCCCGCCGCAAGTTTGTGCGTGCCATCCACCAGTCGTTTCACTGGAGCCAGCAAACCGCGCGCCAGTGGGAATGTCGCCAGCGCCGCCAGTAAGGTAGATAAAGCGACAATCAGCCAACTGGTTTGCCGCTGTTGTTTATCGAAATTGATATCGGTATTGCGGGTTAACCGTTCAACGGGTGAGGCGATCACCGCGCCAACTTCAACACCATTGACCAGAATCGGCCGCCGTGTACCGTCCAGTGGAATGGGAGAGCGTGGGCCAACCAGCACTTTGTTGTTTTGATCAACCACCCAGAACTGAGTACGCCAGCCGTGTGGCGGCATACCGGGACCCGGTTTGTCTTCATTATTATCATGTTCAAATGAGCGCAGTATCTGAAATACAAAACGATCGTTATTACGCAGAAAGCGCCAGTTACCGTGCTGGGCGTACTGCTCGCCAAGTGCATCTCCGAGCATTTGCAGCCGCTGTTCATTACCATGCTTAATGTAATCGATAAAGCCGCGCTCAAAACTGATACGCACCGCCCAGTGCATACTGATCAGCAAGACAATGCAGGTGGCGAAAATCGCCAGAAACAGTTTGCCGGTAATACCAGGTCGCCAGAACTTCATTGCGCGCTCCTTTTTCGCCGCGAAATAGCTACATTTTGATGCGTATCGTTCGGCACTCTGGCAAAGATGAACGCCGGAAGGGCGATGATAAACGCCATGCTAAGCCAGGTGTACATAAAGACGGTTTGTGTGGTGCCGCTGTCGACGCTGACATGCTGCGAACCAAAAAGTCCCAGCAACAGCCCGGCGATGGTGACGCCGATACTCATCGACAATTGCATAATCATCGACAGCAGACTGTTGCCGCTGCTCGCCAGATTGTCCGGGAGATCTTTCAGCGTCAGGGTGTTCATGGAGGAGAAACGGGTCGAGTTGACCATCCCTTGTAAAAACAGGACGAACGGTAAAACGTAGTACCAGCCCAACAGAGCGGTAGTCATAAACAACAGGGTGACCAGCGACAGACCCAGCGTGGTCGCTACCAGTACCCGACGATAACCAAAGCGATTCACCACCTGTACAACAATCCGCTTCATCCCCATGCTGCCAAGCACCATCGGGATCATCATCAGTCCGGCATGAAACGGTGAGAAGCCAAGGCCAATTTGCAGGAAAACCGGCGTCATAAAGGGCAACATGCCGCTACCGATACGTCCGGCAAAGCTCCCCGCCAGGCCCAGCGAAAAGGTGCGAGTGAGGAACAGTTTCAGACTGAAAAGAGCGCGGTTGTTATTTCTGGCGTGCAGCAGATAAAGCACCAGTGCCACCACACCAACTGCGACCAGGCCAGTAATCGCCAGCGGCGAAAGTCCTGTGCCTTTACTGCCATCCAGCGCCAGCGTTAACACTGCCATGCCAACCGCCAGCAACAGAAAGCCGGAGAGATCGAAGCGCCGCGTCTGCATGGTATAGTTTGGCATTAACATTAGCGTGGCGATCGCACCGATAATCCCTACCGGAATGTTGATCAAAAAGATCCAGTGCCACGAGGCGTACTCCACCAGCAGACCGCCGAGCGCCGGACCGAGCAGTGGGCCGACCTGACCGGGCAGCGTGACAAAGGTCATCGCCGCCATATATTGCTCGCGCGGAACAATTTTCATCACCGTTAGCCTGCCAACAGGCACCATCATCGCACCGCCTACGCCCTGTAACGCACGTGCCAGCAACAGTTCATTAAGGGTGCCGGAAAGCGCGCAAAACAGCGAACCGAAGGTAAACAGCACGATAGCGGTAAAGAAAATATTGCGCACGCCAACTTTGTCCGCCAGCCAGCCGCTGGCAGGCAGCATCACCGCCACGGTCAGTACATAAGAGACAATGACCATGTGCATATGCAGCGGGCTTTCCCCCAGGCTTTGCGCCATCGAGGGAAGCGCGGTGTTGACGATGGTGGTATCCAGCGACTGCATAAAGAAGCCGAAAGCCACAATCCATAATTGCCAGCGGGTGCTGCCAGGAAGATCTGTCATTTACTCGGTTACCGTTTCTTTAGATTTTCGCGAAAAACGCAGCCGCAGACGGTCGAAAAAGAGATACACCACCGGCGTGGTATACAGCGTCAGGAGCTGACTCATTACCAGACCGCCGACAATGGTGATCCCCAATGGTTGACGCAGTTCCGAGCCGTCGCCGCCAGATAATACCAGCGGCAGCGCACCAAACAGTGCCGCGAGGGTAGTCATCATAATCGGGCGAAAACGCAGCAGACAGGCCTGGAAAATGGCTTCCTGTGGCGCCAGATTTCCATTTCTTTGAGCTTCGAGCGCAAAATCGACCATCATGATGGCGTTTTTCTTCACAATGCCGATTAATAACATGATCCCTATCAGGGCTATTAGGCTGAACGGGGCATTGAACAGCTCCAGCGCCAGCAGCGCCCCAACGCCCGCCGAGGGCAGGGTGGAGAGAATGGTCAGCGGGTGCACGTAGCTCTCGTACAACATTCCCAGCACGATATAGACCGTGGCGATCGCCGCGATAATCAGGATCACCTGCGAGTTCATCGTCTCCTGGAACACCTGCGCCGTTCCGGCAAAACTGCCGCGCACCGTCGAAGGCACGCCAAGCTGGGTCATTGCGCGATCGATTGCCGCACTGGCGTCCGAGAGCGATTTCCCGGTCGGCAGGTTGAACGAGATGGTCGAGGCCGCCGATAATCCCTGATGATTCACCGACAACGGGGCATTCGCCGGTTGCCATTTGGCAAAATACGAGAGCGGGATCGCTTTTCCTTCGTTATTAATGACGAACATTTTTTCCAGCGCGCTGATGTCCTGGGTATAGCGCGGATCCACTTCCATCACCACTTTATACTGGTTCATCGGCTGGTAAATGGTCGAGATTTGCCTCTGACCAAAGGCGTTATTCAGCAGACTGTTAGCGGCCTGCACGTCGATTCCCAGCCGCGCCATGGTGTCGCGATCGTAAACCAGGTTCATCTCCGCGCCGTTATCCTGTTGATCGGAGTTCACGTCCGCCAGTTCCGGCAATGTCGCCAGTTTTTTGCGGATTTTCGGCTCCCATTCGCGCAGTGCCGCCAGGTCGTCGGATAACAATGTGTACTGGTAGCTGGCGTTCGACTGACGTCCGCCAACGCGAATATCCTGTACCGCCATCAGGAACAGATTCGCCCCCGGCTCTTTTGCCAGCTTCACGCGCAGACGGTCGATAATTTGCTGCGCTGTTTCGCTGCGTTCGTCGCGGGGTTTCAGCGTGATAAACATCATTCCGCTGTTAACCCGCGAACCACCGGTAAAGCCGGTGACATTATCCACTGCCGGATCGTCACGGATAATTTTCATGAAGTCCTGCAACTTACCGCGCATCGCCTGGAACGAAATACTCTGATCCGCCTGTATCCCGCCCATCAGCACACCGGTGTCCTGCTCCGGGAAGAAGGTTTTCGGGATCGAGATATACAACCAGATATTCAGCGCAATGGTGCCAAGCAGCACCACGCCTACCAGACGGGTGTGATTGAGTACCCATTTCAGCGACTTACCATAGCCTTGTTGCAGCGCAACCAGCATCCGGCCAAAACCGCGTAGCCGTGTTTGTTCACGCGGCTTGCTGGCTTTCAGCATCCAGCCGCACATCATCGGCGTTAACGTCAGGGATACCAGCAACGAAATACCAATGGCAACAGAAAGCGTCACGGCAAATTCGCGTAACAGACGCCCCGGCAATCCGCCCATCAACAGCAGCGGCAGGAACACCGCCACCAGTGACAGACTCATCGACAGTACCGTAAAGCCGACTTCACGGGTGCCTTGCAGCGCGGCCTGTAGCGGTTTCATCCCCGCTTCCAGATGACGGGCAATGTTTTCCAGCACTACGATGGCGTCATCCACCACGAAACCAGTAGCGATGGTGAGCGCCATTAACGAAAGGTTATTGAGACTGAATCCGCACAGATACATCGCCGCAAACGTACCAATCAGCGAAACGGGCACCGCAACGGCAGGAATAATGGTGGCGCGACCTGAGCGCAGGAATAAAAAGACCACCAGAATAACCAGCGCCACCGAGATAATCAGCGTTTGCTCGACTTCTTCCAGCGAGGCGCGAATGGTGGGGGAGCGATCCTGGGCAATTTGCAGATCAATCGCCGCCGGAATGGTCTCCTGCAACTCCGGTAATTTTGCCCGGATGCTGTCTACCATCTGGATAATATTGGCTTCCGGCAGTTTGCGGATCATCAGCAAAATAGCTGGTTTGGCGTTGGTCATCCCGGCGTTGCGCACATCCTGCACCGAGTCGGTCACCGTCGCCACATCGCCCAGACGAACCGCGCCGCCGTTGTTGTAATGAATAATCAGCGGCTGATATTCAGCGGCTGTTTTCAGTTCATCGTTAGTCTGGATCTGCCAGCGGTGGGTATCATCTTCCAGCGCCCCTTGCGGTTTACGCACGTTGGCATTGCTGATGGCGGTGCGCACATCGTCCAGCGACACGCCCTGATTAAACAGCGCCTGCGGATTCAGCCCGACGCGCACCGCAGGCAGCGAGCTGCCGCCGACATCGACATCACCGACGCCATCGATTTGCGCAATCGTCGGCGCCAGCTGCGTCGAGGCGAAATCGTACAATTCACCCTGGGAATAAGTATCGGATGTCAGCGTCAGGATCATAATTGGCGCATCTGACGGGTTCGCTTTGCGATAGGTCGGACGGCTGGGCATCCCGCTGGGCAGCAAACTTTGTGCGGCGTTGATCGCCGCCTGCACATCGCGCGCCGCGCCGTTGATATCCCGGTCAAAATCAAACTGCAAAATAATGCGCGTGCTGCCG
Source organism: Escherichia sp. MOD1-EC5495 (assembly GCF_002965965.1). Lineage (NCBI taxonomy): Bacteria > Pseudomonadati > Pseudomonadota > Gammaproteobacteria > Enterobacterales > Enterobacteriaceae > Escherichia > Escherichia sp. MOD1-EC5495. The sequence continues at coordinate 144,848 of NZ_PTRI01000006.1, read as the reverse complement.
AGCGAGCTGCTGGAGGTCATCTCACTGACCCCGGCAATGCGCCCAAGTGAGCGTTCCAGCGGCGTGGCAACGGAAGACGCCATTGTCTCTGGCGACGCCCCAGGCAGCGAGGCGCTGACCATAATCACCGGAAAATCGACCTGCGGCAGCGGGGCGACCGGCAGCATACGGAAGCCCAGTATGCCGCACAGGGTAATGGCAACCGACAGTAAAATCGTCGCCACCGGGCGGTAAATGAAGAGAGCAAAAAACTTCACTTACGCCTCCTCTTCATGACGGGCAAAGCGGCTTTTGGTCCACAATGCCAGGCGGTCGAACAGCAAATAAATCACCGGCGTGGTAAACAGCGTCAGCACCTGGCTGACAATCAGACCGCCGACCATGCCGATACCTAACGGACGACGCAGTTCCGCGCCGACCCCGGTACTCAACATCAGCGGCAGCGCGCCAAGCAGTGCCGCCAGAGTGGTCATCAGGATCGGACGAAAACGCAACAGACAAGCCTGGTAGATTGCATCGCGCGGCGACATGCCTTGCTCACGCTCAGCAGCCAGCGCGAAGTCGATCATCATGATGGCGTTCTTCTTCACGATACCGATCAGCAAAATAATGCCGATAATCGCAATCACATCCAGTTCGCTACCGGCAATCATTAATGCCAGCAATGCACCGACCCCTGCGGTGGGTAGCGTCGAGAGAATGGTGATCGGGTGAATAAAGCTCTCGTACAGAATGCCGAGCACGATATACATCGCCACCACCGCCGCGACAATCAGCCAGACAGTGCTGCCAAGCGCCGACTGGAAGGCGAGGGTGCTGCCCTGGAATTGCGTGGTGATATCCACCGGCAGATTCAGCGTCTTCTCGGTGTCCATAATCGCCTGCACCGCATCGCCCAGCGAATAGTTATCCGGCACGTTAAAGGAGATGGTGGTGACCGGGAACTGATCCAGATGGTTGATGGAGAGCGGCGCAAAACGCTGCTCAATTTTGGCTATCGAGCTAAGTGGCACCACGCCGCCATCGCTGCTGGTCAGGCGAATGGTATCCAGCGCCGCCAGCCCAGGGGTATTTTCAGTGTTGTGCTCCAGCACCACGCGATACTGGTTGGCCTGAGTATAAATAGTGGAAATCAACCGCTGACCAAACGCGTTGTACAGGGCGTTATCGACATCCGCCATGCTGATACCCAGACGGCTGGCGCTGTCGCGATCAACATTGACATACGCCACCAGCCCTTTGTCCTGCCAGTCGCTGGAGACATCAGAAAGCTGTGGAAGCTGCTGGAGCTTTTCCATCAACTGCGGCACCCAGGTGCTGAGCGCATCCAGCGAAGTTGCCTGCAAGGTGAACTGGTACTGCGTGCGGCTGACCTGGGTATCGATGGTCAGATCCTGCGTCGGTTGCAGGAAGAGATCGACGCCCGGCACTTTATCCACCGCCGTTTGCAGACGGGCGATGACTTTTTGCACCCGGTCATCACGTTCATCCAACGGTTTGAGGTTGATCTGCAAACGCGCACTGTTCAGCGACGGGTTAGTGCCATCAACGCCAACAAATGAGGTCAAACTTTGCACCGCCGGATCCTGCAAAATCACGTCCGCAACCTGGCGTTGTCGCTGGGCCATATTGGCAAAGGAGCTGGATTGCGGTGCCTGCAAAGTGCCCTGAATAATGCCGTTGTCCTGCACCGGGAAGAAGCCTTTCGGAATGAACACCCACAGCAGTACGCTAAGCAGCAGCGTGCTGAGCGCCACGCTTAAGGTCAGCCACGGATGATTCAGCACTTTCGCAAGCCCCCGACCATAGGCGGCGATTATCCCGTCGAACATTTTCTCCGAGGCACGGGAGAAGCGGTTTTGTTTACGCAGCGACTCCTGGCTGAGCATCCGCGCGCACATCATCGGCGTCAGGGTCAGCGACACCACGGCTGAGATCAAAATCGCTACCGCCAGGGTAATGGCAAACTCGCGGAACAGTCGCCCGACGATATCGCCCATAAACAGTAGCGGGATCAGCACTGCAATCAGCGAGAAGGTCAGTGAGATAATGGTAAAACCGATTTCACCTGCGCCTTTGAGCGCCGCCGCCAACGGTTTTTCGCCTTTTTCGATATAGCGCGAAATGTTCTCGATCACCACGATGGCGTCATCGACCACGAATCCGGTGGCGATAGTTAACGCCATCAGCGTCAGGTTATTGATCGAAAAATCGAGAAATACCATGACTGCGAAGGTGCCGATTAATGACAGCGGCACCGCAACGCCAGGAATAATGGTTGCCGGAATATTGCGCAAAAACAGGTAGATAATCATGACTACCAGCGCGATAGCCATCATTAGTTCAAACTGGGTATCGTCGACTGATGCGCGGATGTTGGTGGTGCGGTCAGAAAGCACCGTCACTTTTACCGATTTCGGCAAACTCTCGGTAAGCTGCGGCAGCATCTGCCGGATGCTGTCGGCGGTGGAGATAATGTTAGCACCGGGCTGGCGCTGAACATTCATCACAATGGCCTGTTCTTTGTTCGCCCACGCGCCGAGCCAGCTGTTTTCCGCACCTTGCTCTACGGTTGCGACATCGCCCAGACGAATCGGCGCGCCGTTCTGGTAGGCGATGATTAGCTGGCGATACTCTTCGGCGGATTGCATCTGGTCGTTAGCGGAAAGCGTGACCGCACGGGAAGGGCCGTCGAGGCTACCTTTGGCTGAGTTAACGTTAGCGCCGGTAATGGCGGTGCGCACGGTTTCGCTAGTCAGGCCGAGGGCGGCAATCGCCTGGGCGTTAAGTTTGACGCGAACAGCCGGACGCTGACCGCCGGAAAGCGTCACCAGCCCGACGCCGGAAATCTGCGAGATTTTCTGCGCGACGCGGGTTTCCACCATATCTTCCACCTGCGTCATCGGCATGGCGGTTGAGGTGACGGCAAGCGTCATGATCGGCGGATCTGCCGGGTTCACTTTGCTGTAAACCGGCGGATTAGGCAGATCGCTCGGTAGCAGGTTAGTGGCGGCGTTAATCGCGGCCTGCACTTCCTGCTCGGCGACATCCAGCGGCAATGTTAGCTGGAACTGCAAGGTGATAACTGACGCACCGCCGGAACTCTGCGACGACATCTGTTTCAGGCCAGACATCTGCCCAAACTGGCGTTCGAGCGGCGCGGTAACGGCAGAGGTCATGACATCCGGGCTGGCGCCAGGGTAGAGCGTGACCACCTGAATAGTCGGGTAGTCCACTTCCGGCAGCGCCGAAACGGGCAGGGCACGATAGCCGATAATCCCGGCGAGTAAGATCGCCACCATCAGCAGCGTGGTGGCGACAGGACGCATAATAAACAGGCGCGACGGGCCGCCTGTGCTGCTCGGAGGTAACACCTGCATCAGGAACGCGCTCCTTTTTTCGCGTATTCGCGGCTGGTGGCTTTCTCTTCCGGTGCGGTGGCGCTCTGAGCTTCTACCACTTCCACTTTCGCTCCTTCGGTCAGGCGATCAATACCGTCTGTCACTACGCGATCGCCTGCGGAAATACCCGCGCGGATCACCACTTTCTGACTGTCCTGAATGCCCGGCGTCACCAGATGTTTGCTGACCTTGTTTTCGCTATTCAGCACCCAGACAAAGTGGCCTTCGTTACCCATTTGCAGGGCAGCGGTTGGGATCACCACGGCGTTTTGTTCGGTGTCGACTAACATGCGCGCGTTAACAAACTGGTTGGGAAACAGCGCATCATCCTGATTATTAAAGCGTGCTTTTACTTTAATGGTGCCAGTAGTGGTATCGATTTGGTTATCGAGACTTAACAGCGTACCTTCACTTAACTTCTTCGAGTTGGTGCGATCCCAGGCTTCTACCACCAGCGGTTTTCCGGCTTTTTGCGCCTGCACGACGGTTGCGATATCGCTTTCCGGCAGGGAAAAGAGCAAATCGATAGGATGCGTCTGGGTGATCACCACAATGCCAGTGGTATCGCCGCTGGAGATCTGGTTACCGACATCAACCTGCTTGAGGCCAACGCGACCATCGACTGGCGCAGTAATCCGGCTCCAGTCGAGTTGCAGTTGCGCGCTGGCGACACTCGCTTCATCAGCCTTAATGGTGCCTTCGGTTTCACTGACCAGCGCCTGTTGGGCATCCAGTTCCTGACGAGATACGAGATTGGTTTTTGCCAGTTGTTGATAACGCGCCAAATCACGGCGCGCGTTGGCAAGCGTGGCTTTATCTTTTGCCAGTTGCCCCTGTGCCTGGGCCAGTGCGACTTTGAACTGGCTGGGGTCAATCTCTGCCAGCAAATCGCCCGCTTTTACCTGCTGGCCTTCCTGGAAATGCAGCGCCATCAACTGGCCGTCAACGCGACTGCGCACCGTAACAGTATTAGCGGCGGTAATAGTGCCAAGCCCGGTGAGATAACGCGGAACGGCCTGTTCAATGGCGGTTGCCGCCTGTACTGGTGCTAAAGGGCCGGAACGCATACCACGGCGACCACCCGCTGGCGGCTGCTGTGCTTGTTTCGTCGCACCTGGCGCTGCGCTCTGGGATTCATTGCGGCCTTGCCAGAACCAGAATGCGGCGATGGCGGCGATAACCACCACGATTACGATTACCCAACGGGATTTATAACTGTCTTTCATCGTTAAGAGTTTCTCTTCCTGAAACGTTTCGCGCAATGTTACTAGTGTAGCCAGCCAATAAGGGAGAAAAATGGAGGAATTATGAAACAGTTTCGCGAATAGTCTGAATGGTGGTGCACTTTGCGAGCGCGCATCCAGTAATGACGCAGGAAACTATTTTCTCTGCAAGTTAGCGATAGACTGCGTACATGGCGAAAGGAGGTAAGCCGACGATTTCAGCGGGACGCTGAAACGGGAAAGCCCCTCCCGAGGAAGGGGCCTTAAATAAGGAAAGGGTCATGATGAAGCTACTCATCATCGTGGTGCTCTTAGTGATTAGCTACCCAGCATACTAAGACTACCAGGGCGGGGGAAACCCCGCTCTACCCTCACTCCTGAACTTATGTTACTCCACCCTTATTGTCAATCTGAAGCCCACGTTCTTGCGAGGCGAATAGCAAACTTATCTGCGCCGCCGGGCTTAATTCTGAAAGTATCTTCGCTTGCTCTTAATTTATTATTGCTCTCGGTATGATACCGAATCTCAATAATTCTCTAAGAAAGGATCTCTTGTGAGCGAACAAATCACCTTTGCCACCAGCGATTTTGCCAGTAACCCGGAACCACGTTGCCCCTGTATTTTGCTGCTGGATGTTTCTGGCTCGATGAGCGGTAGACCCATTAACAAACTTAACGCAGGATTGGTGACCTTTCGCGATGAACTGCTTGCCGATCCGCTGGCCTTAAAAAGAGTGGAACTCGGCATTGTGACTTTCGGCCCGGTGCATGTGGAACAACCATTTACCAGCGCCGCTAACTTTTTCCCGCCTATCTTGTTTGCTCAGGGCGATACGCCAATGGGCGCTGCAATTACCAAAGCCCTGAATATGGTTGAGGAGCGGAAACGTGAGTACCGTGCAAATGGTATTTCGTATTATCGCCCGTGGATTTTCTTGATCACCGATGGCGCGCCAACCGATGAGTGGCAGGCTGCTGCCAGTAAAGTGTTTCAGGGAGAAGAAGATAAGAAGTTTGCCTTCTTTACCATCGGTGTTCAGGGGGCAGATATGAATACTCTGGCACAAATCAGCGTCCGTCAGCCTTTGCCGTTGCAGGGATTACAATTCCGTGAACTGTTTAGCTGGTTATCCAGTTCGCTACGTTCGGTTTCCCGCTCCACGCCGGGAACGGAAGTTGTACTGGAAGCGCCAAAAGGCTGGACGTCAGTGTGAGCTGGCGTCTGGTCTATTCATCAGCCGTCGGAACGTCGCATATCAGCTCTGACTTACCTTGCCAGGATGCCTGCCAGATGCAGGTTGTCTGGCTAAACGACCAGCAACCATTACTGGTGATGTTTCTTGCTGATGGCGCAGGTAGCGTTTCGCAGGGTGGCGAAGGCGCGACGCTCGCCGTCAATGAAGCGATGGCGTTTATGATGCAAAAAGTACAGGGTGGTGAATGTGGTCTGAATGATGTGCTTGCGACAGATATTGTGCTGGCAATTCGCCACCGTATTACTGCCCGTGCACAAGCTGAAGAACTGGCGGTTCGTGATTTTTCCTGTACTTTTTTGGGCGTTATATCATCAGCGACCGGCACATTGATTATGCAGATTGGCGATGGTGGCGTGGTGGTGGATTTTGGTGAAGGGCTACAGCTACCACTAACGCCGATGAATGGCGAATATGCCAATATGACCTACTTCATTACTGATGAAGATGCTGTCACGCGCCTTGAGACTTACAGTTGCGATGCGCAGGTGATAAAAGTGGCTGCATTTACGGATGGTATTCAGCGGCTGGCATTAAATATGCTGGAAAATTCTCCCCATGTACCTTTTTTTGCGCCATTTTTCAATGGGCTGGAATCAGCGACGTCAGAACAACGCGATATATTGCCAGATTTGCTAAAGCAATTTTTGTCCTGCCCCGCAGTGAATGAACGCACCGATGATGATAAAACGCTGGCGCTGGCCATGTGGTTGCCGTGAAATCAACTATATATACCGCAGCTGGCGATTGCGTGACGCCAGGTCATGAATTAGGCAAAGGTGGCGAAGGCGCGGTTTATGATATCAATGAGTTTGTCGATAGCGTCGTCAAGATTTATCACACACCGCCACCCGCCTTAAAACAGGACAAACTCACCTTTATGGCCGCGACAGCCGACGCGCAGTTGTTGAATTATGTCGCCTGGCCGCAGGCAACGCTTCACGGTGGACGAGACGGAAAAGTTATCGGTTTTATGATGCCAAAAGTTTCTGGTAAAGAACCGATTCATATGATCTATAGCCCGGCACATCGTCGTCAACGTTATCCTCATTGTGCGTGGGATTTTCTACTCTATGTTGCGCGCAATATAGCGGCATCTTTTGCTACGGTGCATGAGCACGGGCATGTCGTGGGTGACGTCAACCAGAACAGCTTTATGGTGGGCCGCGACAGCAAAGTGGTGCTTATCGATAGTGACTCCTTTCAGATTAACGCCAATGGCACGCTGCATTTATGCGAAGTCGGCGTGTCGCATTTTACGCCGCCAGAGTTGCAAGCCTTACCGTCATTTGTCGGCTTTGAGCGCACCGTAAATCACGATAATTTTGGCCTTGCGTTGCTGATTTTTCACGTCTTGTTTGGTGGGCGTCACCCTTATTCCGGTGTGCCGCTTATCTCTGAAGCGGGTAATGCGCTGGAGACGGATATTGCCCATTTCCGTTATGCCTATGCATCAGACAATCAGCGACGTGGCTTAAAACCGCCGCCACGATCTATTCCGCTATCGATGTTACCGAGTGATGTTGAAGTCATGTTTCAGCAGGCGTTCACTGAAAGTGGCGTGGCAACCGGGCGTCCGACGGCTAAAGCGTGGGTAGCGGCACTGGATTCTCTACGCCAACAGTTAAAAAAATGTCCCGTTTCAGCAATGCATGTTTACCCCGGTCATTTAACTGACTGTCCGTGGTGTGCATTGGATAATCAAGGCGTTATCTATTTTATTGATCTCGGCGAAGAGGTCATTACCACAGGCGGGGATTTTGTGCTGGCGAAAGTCTGGGCGATGGTGATGGCGTCAGTGCCACCGCCAGCACTACAGTTACCATTACCCGCTCATTTCCAGGCTGCTGGCAGGCCGCTTCCTTTAGGCCTGTTACGGCGTGAATACATCATTCTGATTGAGATCGCGCTGTCAGCGTTATCGCTGCTGTTTTGCGGTCTTCAGGCGGAACCGCGTTATATCATTTTGGTTCCTGTGTTGGCGGCTATCTGGATTATTGGCAGCCTTGCAAGCAAAGCGCACAAAGCAGAAGTCCAGCGACGACGTGAGGCTTTTAATCGCGCGAAAATGGACTATGACCATCTAGTCAGCCAGATCCAGCAGGTGGGTGGGCTGGAAGGTTTTATCACCAAACGAACGATGCTTGAAAAAATGAAGGATGAGCTTTTGGGATTGCCGGAAGAAGAAAAACGCGCTCTGGCAGTACTTCATAACACCGCAAGGGAACGCCAGAAGCAGAAGTTTCTGGAGGGATTTTTTATTGATGTTGCTTCTATTCCCGGCGTTGGTTCCGCGCGTAAAGCGGCGTTACGGTCCTTTGGTATCGAAACAGCGGCAGATGTGACCCGGCGCGGCGTTAAGCAAGTGAAAGGATTTGGCGACCATCTGACCCAGGCGGTTATCGACTGGAAAGCGAGCTGCGAACGCCGTTTTGTATTCAGGCCGAACGAAGCGGTAACACCAGCAGACAGACAAGCGGTAATGGCGAAAATGACTGCTAAACGTCATCGACTGGAATCTGCGTTGACAGAGGGTGCGGCAGAGTTACAGCGATTCCGCCTTCATGCTCCCGCACGAACCATGCCGTTGATGGAACCGTTACGTCAGGCGGCAGAAAAACTGGCTCAGGCTCAGGCAGATTTAAGCCGCTGCTGAGCCATTTCTTATTTAACGAAATACCACTTCTGCCCAGCGCGCCAGCCCGGCAGTAACGGAACCAAAGTCGTCGCCACCTGCAATCGGGATGCCCGGCAACTGTTCCGCCAGTGCCTTTTTAATCAGCGGCGATCGGGCGCTACCACCGGTCAGATAGATGACGTCTGGTTTTTCCTGGGCGTTATCCAGCGCCAGTTGCACTTGTTCCAGAATCCGCGCCAGCGGCTGGTTGAGGGCACTTTCCAGTCCATGCTGGCTAATCAACGTTGCCAGTTCGTCACGGATAAACGGCAGCGACGCGCAGGTTTCCGCTGCGCTTGAAAGGGCAATTTTGCACTCTTCCGCGCTGCGCACCAGTCGGTAACTTAAACGTTGCCGCCAGACTTTCTGCAACAGGGCGACTTTCTCCGGCTCGCGGGCATCGCGTACCAGATCGTTAAGCAGGCGACCGTTGGCGCTACTGTAGAAATCACTCTGCGCAGGTACGTCGTTGATGGCAACCGCATTCCACCACGGCAGAATCGGCAGGGCGATACCTTTTTCGGTTTCGCCCCCCATGCCCAGCAGCGGCATCAGGTGTTTAAATGCCAGCGCGATATCCAGATCGTTACCGCCAATACGGCAACCACTGTGACCCAGCAGGCTGGCTTCACGATCGAGACGCGAACGCCACTGCGGCCCCATTAGCAGTAAGGAACAGTCAGTAGTACCACCGCCGATATCCACCACCAGCACCCGTTTTTCTTCCTGTAAGGTGGCTTCGTAATCCAGCCCTGCCGCTACCGGCTCGTACTGAAATACCACATCCTTAAACCCGGCACGTTTCGCCGCACGTTCCAGAATCCCTTGCGCCTGGGCGTTTGCTTCATCGCCGCCCAATCCCTGGAAGTTGATTGGGCGACCAATGACCGCCTGGGTAATTGTTTCTGGCAGTTGCGCCTGCGCTTGTTGGCGAATGTGCAACATCATTGCGCAGACCAGATCCTCAAATAGCGCCACCTGCTGCGGTTTTAACCCGCTGGCACCGAGGAACGATTTCGGTGATTTCACAAACCACACTTCCTCCGGATCATCAATGTACTGCGCCAGTGAGGAAAGACCGAACTGCACACTTTTCGCCGTGACGTCGATATCTTCTTCGCGGTTATAACGAATCGCCCGACGTAACAGCGCCTGCGTTTCATCATCGTTTGCCGGAACATCATGATGGCGGTACAGCCACTCGCTTACTGCTTCACGCGTTGGTGCACAAAGCATCGAGGGCAGCAGCGTGCTGTCATTTTCCATTTTCAACATCTGCGGTTTACTGTCGCGCATCACCGCCACTGAACAGTTTGCTGTACCGTAATCAAAACCAATAAACACGAAATAATCCCCATGCCGGTGAAGAAGGGGCGTGACTTTAGCGAAATGTTGCCGTCGCGACAACCGGAATATGAAAGCAAAGCACAGCGTCTGAATAACGTTTATGCTGAAAGCGGATAAAAAAGGAGATGCGATGTATACCCTGAACTGGCAGCCGCCGTATGACTGGTCGTGGATGTTGGGATTTCTTGCCGCTCGTGCGGTGAGTGGAGTGGAAACAGTTGCGGACAATTATTATGCCCGTAGTCTGGCGGTGGGCGAACATCGCGGCGTGATAACGGTGGTTCCTGATGGCAAAAATAATACGTTGCAAGTGAACATAAGTTCGGGATTAGAACCGGTGGCGACCGAGTGCCTGGCGAAAATGAGCCGCCTGTTTGATCTGCAATGTAATCCGCAGATTGTTAACGGTGCATTGGGCGAATTAGGCGCGGCGCGACCCGGATTGCGTTTACCAGGTTGTGTTGATGCTTTTGAGCAGGGCGTGCGCGCGATTTTAGGCCAACTGGTGAGCGTGGCGATGGCGGCAAAACTGACCGCCAAAGTGGCGCAGCTTTATGGCGAACGGCTGGATGATTTCCCTGAATATGTCTGCTTTCCCACTCCCCAACGACTGGCAGCAGCCGACCCGCAGGCACTAAAAGGGTTGGGGATGCCGTTGAAACGGGCAGAGGCGCTGATTCATTTAGCCAATGCGGCACTGGACGGCTCCTTACCGATGAAAATGCCGGGCGACGTTGAGCTAGCGATGAAAACGCTGCAAACATTTCCTGGAATTGGGCGCTGGACAGCAAATTATTTTGCCTTGCGTGGCTGGCAAGCGAAAGATGTTTTCCTGCCGGATGATTATTTGATTAAACAGCGATTTCCTGGAATGACGCCGGCACAAATCCGCCGTTATGCCGAACGCTGGAAACCCTGGCGTTCTTATGCGCTGTTGCATATCTGGTATACGGAAGGCTGGCAACCAGAAGAAGTATGATGCTGGTCGTCTTATCCAGCCTGGGGAATGAGCGAATTGTAAGCCTGATAAGACGCGTCAGCGTCGCATCAGGCAATACTCAGTTAATCGCGAAATAACTGCTATTAACCAGCAAATCCAGAGGTTGAGCGTCGGCAATGACATCGCCATAAATCAGATCAACACCCATGCCGGAAAGCGTATCCATCACCAGCGGCAACGCTACTGGCCCCGCGATGGTTTTCACCCCCAGCCGCTGGGCATGACCCTGAATGATCGATATCAGCATCTCATCCATCAAATTACCCTGTACGCTGGCGCATAACTCACCGTCGAGCAGCAGATAATCCGCCATATTTGCTTTCAGTGTGTTGAAGAGCTGCAGATCGCGCCCCACCTGACTGAGCACGATCCGGCAGCCTGCCAGCCGCAATTTATGCATATTTTCTGCGTGGTCGAAAATCGCTTCAGCCGGAATAATCAGATGTAATAATCGCGACGGTAGGGGGCTGCTTTCCAGTAGCTCAAGCAGTTCATTCACCAGCGGGGCGCTGCTTAACCCGGCAACGGAAAGGGGGAGGGCGATGCTTAAGCCTTTACTGGCAACCGCTTTTGCTGTCTGCTGGAAAAACTCATGTAATATCCGACGATCAAGGGCGTGATTGAGCGCCGGATCGCTGAAGCTACGACGAAATGCCAGTTCATCAATAATCTCACCTTCACTACTCCAGAGCTTAAGCGAAATCAGCCACAAATTACGCGTATCCGGGATTCGCGGTGAAGCGACGCCGTGGGCGATCATCATCAGTTGATTCTCTTTGATCATCCGCCACTGTTCATCGAGTGACATCACCGCCCGTTCGCTATGTTTAGCAGTTTGCTGTGGTTCGTAAACCGTCACCCGACCGCGCCCACCATTTTTCGAAGCATAACAGGCGATATCGGCCTGCGACATCACGTCTGCCGCCTGATGATTGCTGTCATCGATCAGGGTAATCCCTGCGCTGGCACCTACCCGATGCACACGGCCCTCCCACATAAAGTGGTAGTCATTAATCGCACTGATAATGCGTGTGGCGATAAAGCGGGCACTTTCAACATTACAGTCCGGTAGCAACAGACCAAATTCATCACCGCCGAGTCGCGCCAGCACGTCGCTGGAGCGCAGCATACTCAGCATCAACGACGCCAGTTCACGCAGTAAAGCATCGCCCGCCGCGTGCCCGGCGCTGTCATTCACCGCTTTAAAATGATCAAGATCGATAAACACCAGTGCATGTCGATGATGCGTGCTGCTTACCGTTTGCAGCAGTATTCGCAGTTGTTTTTCAAAACTGGCACGGTTAGTGAGATGCGTCAGGGCATCATGGGAGGCGCTATAACTAAGCTGGCGCAGCATTTTGCGTGACTCAGTCACATCCTGAATGACCAGTACTGAACCAATATTGCTGCCGTCCAGAGTACTTAACGGCGTAATGCTGTAATGGACGTCGTAGCTGCCGCCGCTGCGGCAGTGGAGAACGACATCTTGTTCAATAGCGGAACGCGAGGTGTCGGCACTGTAAATGTTCTCCATTAACGGCCCATTGTCGCCAAATGTAATTTGCAACACCGTTAATAGTGGAACGCCCAACGCCTCTTCTTGTGTCCAGCCGCTCATCTTCTCGGCAACCGGATTCATAAAGGTGATTTTCATCGCCATATCAATACAGACCACGGCTTCGCCGATGGAATCCAGCGTAATGTGCAGGCGCTCTTTTTCCTGAAACAGCGCCTCGTTCAGCTGTTTCACTTCGGTCATATCAATATTAATACCGAGCAATCGTTCGACTTCGCCTTCTTTATTCAGCACCCGATTGGCGAGGGCGCGGATATGACGAATACCGTCTTTCACGATGATGCGAAATTCCAGCTTAAAGGGCAAGCGAGCCTGTAATGAATCACGAATCACTTTTTCGGCGTGTTGGCGATCTTCCGGCAGCACGCAGTCATACCACACCTGCCAGTTCGGTTTGATATGTGGTGAAATTTCATATAGCTCGAACATCCGCTTATCCCAACTAAAAATATCCGGCTTCAGTTCCCACTCCCAGATGCCAATCCCACCCGCTTCATTAGCCAGCGTTATCCGTTCCATCAGGCGTTTGTTAATCTGTTCGGTGCGTTTAAGATCGTTTATGTCTTCAATCTGCGCAATAAAGTAGAGCGGCGTGCCATCGGTGTGGCGCACCAGCGAGACGGCAAGCAGCGCCCAGACAACGTCGCCATTACGGTTGTAATAACGTTTCTCCATCGAGTAGGTATTTATTTCACCGCTAATTAGCTTCTCAACGTGTTGTAGATCTTTATTGAGATCTTCCGGCCAGGTAAGTTGCTGGAAGGTGAGGGCGCGCAACTCTTCCTGGCTGTAACCGAGAAACTGGCATAGAGCTTTGTTGGATTGCAGCCATTGCCCCTCGGTGCCCACTAATGCCATGCCGATGGCGGAATATTCCATAGCGTTACGAAAGCGGGTTTCGCTTTCTGAAATATGCTTGCGTTCAGCGCGAAAGGCGTACATCACCATGGTCATGATGTTGGCGGGCAGCAGGATCAGCAAAAATGGCAGCCACGGTACGTGACTCATCAAGTAGGTTCGCGGCGTGGCGAGTAAAGTCGGATCGGCCGCCATCATCAGCGACACCATCATCACAGTGGTGAGGAAGATCAAAAAGGCTTCCATCCGTGGCAGGCGCACGGCGCTCCACATCAGCAGCACAATAATGAAAGTAAAAGGCCACGGTAGATATAGCATCGAGAGCCAGCTTAAGGTCAGCGTGATGGCTAATGTTAGTAGTGTTTCAAACAACAGCCGTGGATCACGGTGACGGAGCAGGTAATGTGGCTTAAATAACAAGCCTAGCGGTACTAGCGCCAGTGCGCCGATGGATTCGGAAAGTACCCAGATTAGAAACGCTCTAAGCGGATCGTCGTCTGATACCAGCAGGAGAACCAGCACGCCCCCCAATACTGGCGGCACGATGGCGCTGCCAAATGCGAGACGTAGCCAGTCAGCCAGATTTTGCAGTGGGTTATACCACGGCAGCAATTTCCGCAGCAGCATTGCCCCTACGACGGCCTCAACAATGTTGATTGCCGTCCACGCCATATTCAGCGAACTGGTAGAAAACAGTAGCACGGATGCGGCGATATTCCCCAGCGAGCAGGCCAATGCGATTCCCGGCCACATCCGCCCGGCATGGCGGTAAAATGCCACCATCATAATGGACGTGGGGAACCAGAGTGGCGCAAGTTGCGTACCAAACTGTGAAAGCTCAAGCGAGAAAAGGGTAAAGATGAATGAGACTAAACCTAAACTGATGAGGTGAAGCAGGGGATGAGGCAGGGTAATTAAAACACGTTGTGATGGTTTACTCATTACCGCTCTATCCGTATGACCAGGTCGTCAGTATTAGTATTAGTATTTGTATTTATGCTAGTACAAAAGTTTTACATTTTATATGCGGATTGTTCATAAAGTGACGTAATGGCGGATAATTTGTGCAACTTTGCACAACATTTTTTACCTTGCTTTAAAACCGAACAATTAAATTTGCGTCAGGGAATTGATCGTCAACACTTAACTCTAAGTGTGCGGCAACGCTATTCGACTGGTATCAGGCGGATGAAATCCCTATAATTGCCGCGTTTGGCGCTTCGGCGCCCCCTTCCTAACATCCAGGTTAATCAGGTCGCTAAATTTATGACTGATCAGTCTCATCAGTGCGTCATTATCGGTATCGCTGGCGCATCGGCTTCCGGCAAGAGTCTCATTGCCAGTACCCTTTATCGTGAATTACGTGAACAAGTGGGTGATGAACACATCGGCGTTATTCCGGAAGATTGTTACTACAAAGATCAAAGCCATCTGTCGATGGAAGAACGCGTTAAGACCAACTATGACCATCCGAGCGCGATGGATCACAGTCTGCTGCTTGAGCATTTACAAGCGTTGAAACGCGGCTCGGCTATCGACCTGCCGGTTTACAGCTACGTTGAACATACGCGTATGAAAGAAACGGTGAAGGTTGAGCCGAAGAAAGTCATTATCCTCGAAGGCATCTTGCTGCTGACGGATGCGCGTCTGCGTGACGAACTTAACTTCTCAATTTTCGTTGATACCCCGCTGGATATCTGCCTGATGCGCCGCATCAAGCGCGACGTTAACGAGCGTGGGCGTTCGATGGATTCCGTGATGGCGCAATATCAAAAAACGGTGCGTCCGATGTTCCTGCAATTCATTGAACCTTCAAAACAATATGCGGACATTATCGTGCCACGCGGTGGTAAAAACCGCATCGCGATCGATATATTGAAAGCTAAAATAAGTCAGTTCTTTGAATAAGCTTGATAAATTGTGTACCGTTCAGTGATAACCTGGTATGCCCTTGACGTAACTGGCGTTAAGGGAGTGATGCACGAAAGGAGAAAATGCCATGCGTCTGTGTGACCGAGATATTGAAGCCTGGCTTGATGAAGGCCGTTTGTCGATCAACCCACGTCCGCCGGTAGAGCGTATTAATGGCGCGACGGTAGATGTGCGCCTGGGCAATAAGTTTCGTACCTTCCGTGGTCACACGGCAGCGTTTATCGATCTGAGCGGTCCCAAAGATGAAGTGAGCGCCGCGCTCGATCGGGTGATGAGCGATGAAATCGTGCTCGACGAGGGCGAGGCGTTTTATCTCCATCCAGGGGAACTGGCGCTGGCGGTGACGCTGGAGTCGGTTACGCTGCCAGCCGATCTTGTGGGATGGCTGGATGGGCGTTCCTCACTGGCGCGTCTGGGGCTGATGGTTCACGTTACCGCGCACCGTATCGATCCAGGCTGGTCTGGCTGCATTGTGCTGGAGTTTTACAACTCCGGTAAATTGCCGCTGGCGCTGCGTCCGGGCATGTTAATTGGCGCGTTAAGTTTTGAACCACTTTCCGGCCCGGCGGCGCGGCCATACAACCGCCGTGAAGATGCGAAATATCGCAACCAGCAGGGCGCGGTTGCCAGCCGAATCGATAAAGACTAATTCAGGCTCATTGAGGATACCATGAGACGATTTCTGACGACGCTGATGATAATCCTGGTCGTGCTGGTGGCCGGATTATCTGCGTTAGTGTTGCTGGTGAATCCGAATGATTTCCGCGACTATATGGTCAAGCAAGTTGCTGCACGTAGCGGTTATCAATTGCAGCTCGACGGGCCACTGCGTTGGCACGTCTGGCCGCAACTTAGTATCCTCTCCGGGCGAATGTCCCTCACTGCCCAGGGGGCGAGCCAGCCACTGGTGCGCGCCGATAATATGCGCCTTGATGTGGCGTTATTGCCGTTGTTGAGTCATCAACTGAGCGTTAAGCAGGTGATGCTGAAAGGCGCGGTAATTCAACTTACGCCACAGTCGGAAGCGGTTCGTCGTGACGATGCACCCGTTGCGCCGCGCGACAATACGTTGCCGGATCTGTCAGAAGATCGCGGCTGGTCGTTTGATATCTCCAGTCTGAAAGTGGCGGACAGTCTGCTGGTGTTCCAGCATGAAGATGACGAGCAGGTGACAATTCGCAACATCCGTCTGCAAATGGAACAAGATCCACAGCATCGTGGCTCGTTTGAGTTCTCCGGGCGGGTTAATCGCGATCAGCGCGATCTCACGTTATCCCTCAAAGGCACGGTGGATGCTTCTGATTATCCACATGATTTAACCGCAGCCATTGAGCAAATTAGCTGGCAGCTGCAAGGCGCAGATCTACCACAGCAAGGTATTCAGGGGCAGGGGAGCTTCCAGGCCCAGTGGCAAGAGTCACATAAACGCCTTTCATTTAATCAAATCAATTTGACCGCGAATGACAGCACACTTAGTGGGCAGGCGCAGGTCACGCTGACTGAAAAGCCAGAATGGTTGTTAAGATTGCAGTTTTCGCAACTGAATCTTGATAATCTCATACCGCTTAATGAAGCCGTTAACAGTGAAAACGGAACCACGCAACAGGGGCAGAACCAGCCAATGCTGCCGCGTCCGGTTATTTCCTCGCGTATTGATGAACCGGCCTATCAGGGGTTGAAAGGTTTTGCGGCTGATATTTTGTTGCAGGCCAGTAACGTGCGTTGGCGCGGGATGAATTTTACTGATGTTGCTACGCAAATGACCAATAAATCGGGTTTGCTGGAAATCACCCAACTGCAAGGCAAACTCAACGGTGGACAGATATCGCTGCCGGGGACGCTGGACGCGACGGCAAAACATCCGCAGATAACCTTTCAACCTCGGCTGGAGAATGTCGAGATTAGTACCATTCTGAAGGCATTTAACTATCCGATTTCGTTAACCGGAAAAATGTCGCTAGCTGGTGATTTCTCCGGCGCTGACATCGATGCCGAAGCATTCCGCCACAACTGGCAAGGGCAAGCGCATGTTGAAATGACCGACACGCGCATGGAAGGGATGAACTTCCAGCAGATGATTCAGCAAGCGGTAGAACGTAACGGCGGTGATGTGAAGGCCGCTGAAAACTTCGATAATGTGACTCGTCTCGACCGTTTTACGACCGATCTCACCCTAAATAATGGCCTCGTGACGTTAAACGACATGCAAGGTCAATCGCCAGTGTTAGCTCTGACAGGGGAAGGCTCGTTGAATCTGGCAGAGCAGACCTGCGATACCCAGTTTGATATTCGGGTTGTGGGTGGCTGGAACGGTGAAAGCAAACTGATTGATTTCCTCAAAGAAACACCGGTTCCGCTGCGGGTTTACGGCAACTGGCAGCAACTCAATTACAGCCTGCAAGTGGATCAGTTACTGCGCAAACACTTACAGGATGAAGCCAAACGTCGCCTGCACGATTGGGCTGAGCGCAATAAAGATTCCCGCAATGGCAAAGATGTGAAGAAGTTGCTGGAGAAGATGTAAGTTTCCAGATGACATAATTTGTAGGCCTGATGCAACGCTTTACGCGTCTTATCAGGCCTACATACCATCACACCTCGTACTCCAAATTATCTTCCTTACGTAGCGGAATAATCTGCACCTTCTGCACGCGATGGCTTTCCACCTGCAACGTTTTAAGCAAATAATCCCCCACCTGAACTTCTTCACCAGGTTTTGGAATACGCTGTAAATATTCCATCAGCAGCCCGGCAATGGTGTGATATTCACGTTTTTCATCCAGCGGCAGCGGCACATATTGCACCAGATCTTCCAGCGGCATATGACCATTCGCCGTCCAGGAACCGTCGGCGTTTTTCTGAATATCATGACGGGCGTCGATCTCTTCCACTTCGTTCGGTAAGTTACCGGCAATGGTTTCGGTGACGTCACTTAATGTCACAATCCCTTCTACCGAGCCAAACTCATCCACTACAAAAGCAAAGTGCGTGCGGGCATTACGGAACTGCTCCAGGGCAGGTAGCAACGGCAAGGTTTCCGGGAATACCAGTGGCTGGCGAATCAACACACGCAGGTTGAGCGGTTCGCCGCGCAGCGACTGTTGTAGCAGGTCGATAACGTGAACAACACCGAGCAAATCTTCTGCGTCATCGCCGTCGGTAACCACCAGACGTGTATGCTGATTTCGCTCCAGCAACTGGCGGATCTCGTCTTCCGGCGCGTTGAGATCGATATGCTCAATATCGTGGCGCGACGTCATAATGCTGCTGACGGTACGCTGGTTAAGATTAAGTACCCGCTCAATCATCCGCCGTTCCTGCGGATTAAAGATCTGCTGGTTACCATGATCCACCAGCATGGACGCGGTTTCGGCATCCAGTTCCGCATCTTCTTTTTGCCCGCTTAACAGGCGCATTACCGCTTCGGTAGTCCGCTGGCGCAGCGTCTGGTTAGCGGAAAGAAAACGTCGCCGGTTAAAGATAGCCAACTGATTGAGCGCCTCGATCATCACCGAGAAGCCAATGGCGGCGTACAGGTAGCCTTTCGGAATGACGAATCCGAAACCTTCTGCCACCAGGCTAAAGCCAATCATCAACAGGAAACTTAAGCAGAGAATAACGATCGTCGGGTGACTGTTAACAAATTGCGTTAATGGCTTGCTGGCCATCAGCATCAGGCTGATAGCGATAACAACGGCAGCCATCATGACCAGCAAATGGTCGACCATCCCGACGGCGGTGATCACCGAGTCGAGTGAGAAGATGGCGTCCAGCACCACAATTTGTGTCACCACCCCCCAGAACTTCGCACCTTTCCGCTGCGTGGGGTTATTGCTGTCTTTCCCCTCCAGCCGTTCGTTCAGCTCCATCGTGGCTTTGAACAGCAGGAAGAAACCACCGAACAGCATGATCAAGTCGCGTGCGCTAAAGGTAAACGAGCGGAAGCTGAACAGCGGTTGAGTCAGGGTGACCAGCCAGGAGATTGACGCCAGCAGTAACAGGCGCATTAACATTGCCAGCAGCAGCCCGGTAACTCGTGCGCGGTCACGCTGCTTCGGCGGTAGTTTTTCGGCGAGGATGGCAATAAAGACCAGGTTATCAATGCCGAGGACCAGTTCGATCACAATCAGCGTGATTAACCCGGCCCAGATAGACGGATCGGCAATCCATTCCATAGTAAGTGCAATACCTATTCGTTGTATGACAAATGTCACAATTCGATCATGGATAAATCAGGGCAAAAATGCAATGTTGCAGCACTATTTATCTAACTTTATTTGAGAACTATAACATTGCATTATCCCTGAATTAAAAGTGGTAATAATAAAACATTATTTAAGAAATATCGCATATGGAGACGCAATATTAATTGCTGTCAACCTAAAGAAACTCCTAAAAACCATATTGAATGACACTTAATATAATTCTTAAAAATAGCCGATTGTCGAATTGTTACCTTGCCTGCTATTCCGTTAGCTGTAACACTTCCTCCTGCATTATTGGGGAGCCAATATTCAATTACCATAATGCTACCTTATATTCGGAAAATGAATTTCCTGAATAACCCTTTCTCATAAACGACTGTATGCTGAGAGGGTTTTAAAAACCAAACTAAATCAGTGTATTGGTAGCTAGAAAGCCAGGGGCGGTAGCGTGTCTGGATGCCTGAAAGACCAGTCTGAATTATTCTGTCAATAGCCTGCGGATGAAATCAATTTTTTTAGGACTGATGCCAGTTAAATTCTTATTCAATTAGCTGCAAGGTAAATGTGCATGTCGATAAATAATGCACAGGATAATTACTCTGCCAAAGTGATAAATAAACAATGATGAAATCCAAAATGAAATTGATGCCATTATTGGTGTCAGTAACCTTGATAAGCGGTTGCACAGTACTTCCGGGCAGTAATATGTCTACGCTGGGTAAAGACGTCATCAAACAGCAGGACGCTGATTTCGACCTCGACAAAATGGTGAATGTTTATCCGCTGACCCCGCGCCTGATTGATCAATTACGCCCACGCCCGAACGTGGCGCGCCCCAATATGACGCTGGAAAGCGAGATTGCGAATTACCAGTATCGCGTCGGGCCGGGCGACGTTCTTAATGTCACCGTCTGGGATCATCCGGAACTTACCACGCCCGCAGGTCAGTACCGCAGCTCCAGCGACACCGGCAACTGGGTACAGCCTGACGGCACTATGTTCTACCCGTATATCGGCAAGGTTCACGTCGTGGGGAAAACGCTCGCTGAAATCCGCAGTGATATTACCGGGCGCTTAGCGACGTACATCGCTGACCCGCAGGTGGACGTTAATATCGCCGCCTTCCGCTCGCAAAAAGCCTATATCTCAGGTCAGGTGAATAAATCCGGTCAACAGGCGATCACCAACGTGCCACTGACCATTCTCGACGCCATCAACGCCGCAGGTGGCCTGACCGACACCGCTGACTGGCGCAACGTGGTGCTAACACACAATGGTCGTGAAGAACGCATTTCTTTGCAGGCGCTGATGCAAAACGGCGACCTCAATCAGAACCGACTGCTTTACCCAGGCGATATTCTCTACGTGCCGCGTAATGACGATCTGAAAGTATTTGTGATGGGTGAAGTGAAGAAACAGAGCACCCTGAAAATGGACTTTAGCGGCATGACCCTGACTGAAGCTCTGGGCAATGCCGAAGGTATCGACATGACCACCTCCAACGCCAGCGGCATCTTTGTCATTCGTCCGCTGAAAGGCGAGGGGGGGCGTAACGGCAAGATTGCCAATATCTACCAGCTGGATATGTCCGATGCGACGTCGCTGGTGATGGCGACAGAATTCCGCCTGCAACCTTATGACGTGGTGTATGTCACCACCGCCCCGGTTTCCCGCTGGAACCGTCTGATCAATCAGTTGCTGCCAACTATTAGCGGTGTCCGTTACATGACGGATACAGCCAGCGACATTCATAACTGGTAATCGTCATGTTTAACAATATCTTAGTTGTCTGTGTCGGCAATATTTGCCGTTCCCCGACGGCGGAACGCTTACTGCAACGTTATCACCCGGAGCTAAAAGTGGAGTCCGCTGGACTCGGCGCGCTGGTCGGTAAGGGCGCTGATCCTACCGCCATCAGCGTCGCCGCCGAGCATCAACTCTCTCTGGAAGGCCACTGTGCCCGTCAAATCAGCCGCCGCCTGTGTCGCAACTATGACCTGATTTTGACCATGGAAAAGCGCCATATCGAACGCTTATGCGAGATGGCACCCGAGATGCGCGGCAAAGTGATGCTGTTTGGTCACTGGGATAACGAATGTGAAATTCCCGATCCGTATCGCAAAAGCCGGGAAACGTTTGCAGCGGTGTACACATTACTTGAACGGTCTGCCCGCCAGTGGGCGCAGGCATTGAACGCAGAGCAGGTATAAGAATGACAGAAAAAGTAAAACAACATGCCGCTCCGGTAACGGGCAGTGATGAAATCGATATTGGTCGCCTGGTCGGCACCGTCATTGAAGCGCGCTGGTGGGTGACTGGCATCACCGCCGTGTTCGCCCTCTGTGCTGTGATTTACACCTTCTTCGCCACGCCGATTTATAGTGCCGACGCGCTGGTACAAATCGAACAAAGCGGCGGCAATTCGCTGGTGCAGGACATTGGTTCGGCGTTAGCTAACAAACCGCCAGCCTCGGACGCCGAGATCCAGTTGATTCGTTCGCGTCTGGTGCTTGGTAAAACGGTGGACGATCTCGACCTCGATATTGCGGTGAGCAAAAACACGTTCCCGATTTTCGGTGCGGGCTGGGATCGCCTGATGGGACGCCAGAACGAGACGGTGAAAGTGACCACCTTTAACCGCCCGAAAGAGATGGCGGATCAGGTGTTTACGCTTAATGTGCTGGACAACAAAACCTACACTTTGAGCAGTGATGGCGGCTTTAGCGCCCGTGGACAAGCAGGCCAGATGCTGAAAAAAGAAGGCGTCACGCTGATGGTTGAGGCTATTCACGCCAGCCCGGGCAGTGAGTTTACCGTCACCAAATACTCCACGCTGGGGATGATCAATCAACTGCAAAACAGCCTGACGGTCACAGAGAACGGCAAAGACGCTGGCGTACTGAGCCTCACTTACACCGGTGAAGATCGCGAGCAGATCCGCGACATTCTTAACAGCATCGCCCGTAACTATCAGGAACAAAATATTGAGCGCAAATCGGCGGAAGCGTCGAAAAGCCTCGCTTTCCTCGCGCAACAGTTACCGGAAGTACGTAGCCGCCTTGATGTTGCCGAAAACAAACTGAATGCCTTCCGTCAGGATAAAGATTCCGTTGATCTGCCGCTGGAAGCGAAAGCGGTGCTCGATTCGATGGTGAACATCGACGCGCAGCTGAACGAACTGACCTTTAAAGAGGCGGAAATCTCCAAGCTGTACACCAAAGTTCATCCGGCGTACCGCACGCTGCTGGAGAAACGGCAGGCGCTGGAAGACGAAAAAGCCAAACTTAACGGGCGCGTAACGGCGATGCCGAAAACCCAGCAGGAGATTGTGCGCCTGACCCGCGATGTCGAGTCTGGTCAGCAGGTCTATATGCAACTGCTGAATAAAGAGCAGGAGCTGAAAATCACCGAAGCCAGCACCGTAGGCGATGTGCGCATTGTTGACCCGGCAATCACCCAGCCAGGTGTACTGAAACCGAAGAAAGGGCTGATTATCCTTGGGGCGATTATCCTCGGTCTGATGCTCTCTATCGTGGGTGTGCTGCTGCGCTCGCTGTTTAATCGCGGCATCGAAAGCCCGCAGGCGCTGGAAGAACACGGTATCAGCGTCTATGCCAGCATCCCGCTGTCGGAATGGCAGAAAGCGCGCGATAGCGTTAAAACCATCAAAGGGGTTAAACGCTATAAACAGAGCCAGCTACTGGCGGTGGGGAATCCAACCGATCTGGCGATTGAAGCCATCCGCAGTCTGCGTACCAGTCTGCACTTCGCGATGATGCAGGCGCAGAACAATGTGTTGATGATGACCGGGGTTAGCCCGTCAATTGGTAAAACTTTTGTCTGTGCCAACCTGGCGGCGGTCATTAGCCAGACCAATAAACGGGTGCTGTTGATCGACTGCGATATGCGCAAAGGCTACACCCACGAGTTGCTGGGCACCAATAACGTCAATGGCCTGTCGGAAATTCTGATTGGTCAGGGCGATATTACTACCGCTGCTAAACCGACCTCTATTGCCAAATTTGACCTGATCCCGCGCGGTCAGGTACCGCCAAATCCTTCTGAACTGTTGATGAGCGAACGCTTTGCCGAACTGGTGAGCTGGGCGAGTAAAAACTACGACCTGGTGTTGATTGATACGCCGCCGATTCTGGCAGTGACCGATGCGGCAATTGTTGGTCGTCATGTTGGAACCACGTTAATGGTGGCGCGTTATGCGGTCAACACCTTAAAAGAAGTGGAAACCAGTCTGAGCCGCTTTGAGCAAAACGGTATTCCTGTGAAAGGGGTGATTCTGAACTCCATCTTCCGCCGCGCCAGCGCGTATCAGGATTATGGCTATTACGAATACGAATATAAGTCGGATGCGAAATAACGAGATCCGCTGTCGGATGCGATGCTGACGCATCTTATCCGACCTACGTTCACGCCGCATCTGGCAACAGAACCCGTAAACAAGCTTATAAACCGGCAGAACATCTCGACACTCCGGGAGAACAACCTATGAAAGAAAATCCGCTGATCTCAATCTATATGCCAACCTGGAACCGCCAACAACTGGCGATTCGGGCGATAAATTCGGTCCTGCGCCAGGACTACAGCAACTGGGAGATGATCATCGTGGATGATTGCTCCACCTCCTGGGAACAGCTGCAACAGTACGTCACCGCCCTCAACGATCCGCGTATCACCTATATTCACAACGACATTAACAGCGGGGCGTGCGCGGTACGTAACCAGGCTATTATGCTGGCGCAAGGGGAATACATTACCGGGATCGATGACGATGATGAATGGACGCCCAACCGCCTGAGCGTCTTCCTCGCCCATAAACAGCAACTGGTCACTCACGCCTTTTTGTACGCTAACGACTACGTTTGCCAGGGCGAAGTCTATTCCCAACCGGCAAGCCTGCCGCTGTATCCCAAATCACCCTATTCACGCCGCCTGTTCTACAAACGCAATATCATCGGTAACCAGGTTTTTACCTGGGCGTGGCGTTTCAAAGAAAGTTTGTTCGATACCGAACTGAAAGCAGCACAGGATTACGACATCTTCCTGCGAATGGTAGTGGAGTACGGCGAACCGTGGAAAGTGGAAGAGGCGACGCAGATCCTGCATATCAATCACGGCGAAATGCAGATCACCTCGTCACCGAAAAAATTCTCCGGATACTTCCATTTTTACCGCAAGCACAAAGGCAAATTTGACCGCGCCAGCAAAAAATATCAGCTGTTTACCCTCTACCAGATCCGCAATAAACGCATGACCTGGCGGACTTTGTTGACGCTGCTGTCGGTGCGTAACGGCAAACGTCTGGCTGATGGCATACGGGGGCGCTAAAGATGCTGGAAGATCTGCGTGCCAATAGCTGGAGTTTACGCCCGTGTTGCATGGTTCTTGCCTATCGCGTTGCTCATTTTTGTTCGGTGTGGCGCAAAAAGAACGTCCTCAACAATTTGTGGGCGGCTCCGCTGCTGGTGCTGTATCGCATTATCACCGAAGGCTTTTTCGGTTATGAAATCCAGGCCGCCGCAACCATTGGTCGCCGCTTCATCATTCATCACGGTTACGCCGTAGTGATCAATAAAAACGTGGTGGCGGGGGATGATTTCACCATTCGCCACGGCGTCACCATCGGCAATCGGGGTGCCGATAACATGGCATGTCCACAAATTGGCAACGGTGTCGAACTCGGCGCCAACGTCATTATTCTTGGTGATATCACGCTTGGAAACAACGTCACCGTGGGCGCGGGCAGCGTGGTGCTCGATTCTGTCCCGGACAACGCGCTGGTGGTGGGAGAAAAAGCGCGAGTGAAGGTAATTAAATGAATATTCTGCAATTTAATGTGCGACTGGCGGAAGGCGGAGCGGCAGGTGTGGCGTTAGATCTCCACCAGCGCGCGCTGCAACAGGGGCTGGCGTCACATTTTGTCTACGGCTACGGCAAAGGCGGCAAAGAGAGCGTCAGTCATCAACACTATCCGCAGGTAATCAAACATACGCCTCGGATGACGGCGATGGCGAACATTGCGCTGTTTCGTCTGTTTAATCGCGATCTGTTCGGCAATTTCAATGAGTTGTACCGTTCTATTACCCGCACGTCGGGGCCGGTAGTTCTGCATTTTCATGTGCTGCACAGCTACTGGTTGAATCTTAACAGTGTGGTGCGCTTTTGCGAAAAAGTGAAAAACCACAAACCGGATGTCACCCTGGTCTGGACGCTGCACGACCACTGGAGCGTTACCGGGCGCTGCGCTTTTACCGACGGTTGCGAAGGCTGGAAAACCGGCTGCCAGAAATGCCCGACGCTAAATAACTATCCGCCGGTGAAGATTGATCGCGCACACCAGCTGGTGGCGGGCAAACGCCAGTTGTTCCGCGAGATGCTGGCGCTGGGCTGTCAGTTTATTTCCCCCAGCCAGCATGTGGCTGACGCTTTCAATAGCCTGTACGGGCCAGGGCGTTGCCGGATTATCAATAACGGTATTGATATGGCAACCGAAGCGATTCTGGCGGATTTGCCTCCGGTGCGCGAAACCCAGGGCAAGCCGAAAATCGCGGTGGTGGCGCATGACCTGCGTTACGACGGCAAAACTAACCAGCAACTGGTGCGCGAGATGATGGCGCTGGGAGACAAAATCGAACTGCATACCTTCGGTAAGTTCTCGCCGTTCACCGCTGGCAACGTGGTTAATCACGGCTTTGAAACTGACAAGCGCAAGTTGATGAGCGCGCTCAATCAGATGGATGCGCTGGTGTTCAGTTCTCGTGTCGATAACTACCCGCTGATTTTGTGTGAGGCGCTATCGATTGGCGTGCCGGTGATCGCCACCCATAGCGATGCGGCGCGGGAAGTGCTGCAAAAATCCGGTGGTAAAACCGTCAGCGAAGAAGATGTGCTGCAACTGGTGCAGTTAAGCAAACCGGAAATCGCACAGGCGATATTTGGTACCACGCTGGCTGAGTTCAGCCAACGCAGCCGCGCCGCCTACAGTGGACAACAGATGCTGGAGGAGTATGTCAACTTCTATCAGAATCTGTAGCTACCTGCTGCTGCCGCTGATTTACCTGCTGGTTAACGTCAAAATCGCCCAGCTTGGCGAAAGTTTCCCCATCACCATCGTCACTTTTTTACCCGTCTTGTTATTGCTGTTTTTAGAACGCATCAGCGTTAAAAAATTGATGATTGCCTTAGGGATTGGCGCGGGGCTCACGGCGTTTAACTACCTGTTTGGTCAGTCGTTGGATGCCAGTAAATACGTCACTTCAACCATGCTGTTTGTCTATATTGTGATCATTATTGGTATGGTGTGGAGTATTCGCTTTAAAACGATTTCTCCACACAACCATCGCAAGATATTACGTTTCTTTTATCTGGTGGTCGGGCTGGTGGTGGCGCTGGCGGCGGTGGAGATGGCGCAAATTATCCTCACCGGCGGCAGCAGTATTATGGAGTCGATTTCGAAATATCTGATTTACAGCAACAGCTATGTACTGAATTTCATTAAATTCGGCGGCAAGCGAACGACAGCACTTTATTTCGAACCAGCATTTTTCGCTCTGGCATTAATCTCAATTTGGCTCAGTATCAAACAGTTTGGTATCAAAACGCCTAAAACAGATGCTATGATTCTCGCAGGAATAATATTATCCGGATCGTTTTCAGGGGTTATGACCTTTATCCTGTTTTATTTGCTGGAGTGGGCATTTCAGTATCTGAATAAAGAGGCGATTAAGAAAAAGTTACCGTTAGCATTGATTTCTCTGGCTGTATTCCTGGTTGGTGTGGTAATTGCTTTTCCTTATATTTCCACCCGTCTGGGAGATTTAGGTACGGAAGGATCGTCATCGTATTATCGTATTGTCGGTCCGCTGGTGATGGTCGGTTATTCTTTGACCCATATTGACGGTGTAGTCAGATTTGGCTCACTTTATGAATATGTCGCATCATTCGGAATATTTAACGGTGCGGATGTCGGAAAAACCATAGACAATGGTTTGTATCTGCTGATTATTTATTTTTCCTGGTTCGCGGTGTTTTTATCGCTGTGGTACATGGGGAAAGTGATAAAAATGATGCTCAACGCTTTTGGCGATAATCGAAATTTTCGCGTGCAGCTCTATCTTTTTACGCCGGTATCACTGTTTTTTACCGGTTCGATATTTAGCCCGGAATATGCATTTTTAATCGTCTGTCCATTTATTTTGCGAAAAGCGTTAAATATATACCCTAAATAATTCGAGTTGCAGGAAGTTGGTGACGCAGCGAATCCCCAGGAGCGTACACGAGTACGTGACTGGGGTGAGCGAGGAAAACCAACGCACATGCAGCTTGAAGTATGACGGGTATTACGAGGTAAAACATGTTGCTTAGCATAATCACTGTCGCGTTTCGTAACCTGGAAGGGATAGTCAAAACACACGCCTCGCTGGCGCATCTGGCGCAGGCGGGCGATATCAGCTTCGAATGGATTGTAGTCGATGGCGGCTCCAATGACGGCACCCGTGAGTATCTGGAAAATCTCAATGGTGTCTATAACCTACGCTTTGTTAGCGAGCCAGATAACGGGATCTACGACGCCATGAACAAAGGTATTGAAATGGCACAAGGCAAGTTTGCGCTGTTTCTCAACTCGGGTGATATTTTTCATCAGGATGCCGCAAATTTTGTTCGTAAGTTAAAAGTGCAAAAAGATAACGTGATGATCACCGGCGATGCGCTGCTGGACTTTGGCGACGGTCATAAAATTAAACGTAGCGCCAAACCTGGCTGGTATATTTATCACAGCCTGCCCGCCAGTCATCAAGCGATATTTTTCCCGGTATCCGGCTTGAAAAAATGGCGTTATGACCTGGAATATAAAGTTTCTTCAGATTATGCGCTGGCGGCCAAAATGTATAAAGCTGGTTATGCATTTAAAAAACTCAATGGCCTGGTGTCTGAATTTTCGATGGGTGGGGTATCTACCACCAATAATATGGAATTGTGTGCCGACGCGAAAAAAGTCCAACGGCAGATATTACATGTGCCTGGCTTCTGGGCAGAATTATCCTGGCATTTACGCCAGCGTACGACGGGTAAGACTAAAGCCTTATATAACAAACTTTGAATATAAGGAATATCAATGCAAGATTTAAGTGGTTTCTCGGTGCCGAAAGGGTTCCGGGGCAGCAATGCTATTAAAGTGCAATTATGGTGGGCGGTACAGGCAACAATATTTGCCTGGTCGCCACAAATATTGTATCGCTGGCGGACATTTTTATTACGTTTATTCGGCGCAAAAATAGGAAAAAACGTAGTTATTCGTCCGTCAGTAAAAATTACCTATCCGTGGAAATTAACCTTAGGTGATTACGTGTGGGTCGGCGATGAGGTCAATTTATATACCCTCGGTGAAATAACCATTGGCGCAAATTCGGTGATATCGCAAAAAAGTTATTTATGCACCGGTAGCCACGACCATGCAAGTCAACATTTCACCATTAACGCCACACCTATTGTGATTGGCGAGAAATGCTGGCTGGCAACCGATGTCTTTGTTGCCCCTGGCGTCACGATCGGCGACTGCACCGTCGTGGGTGCGCGAAGCAGTGTTTTTAAATCGCTTCCGGCAAATGTGGTTTGCCGGGGGAATCCCGCAGTGGTGATACGCGAACGCGTTGAAACTGAATAAATTCAAAAAATACAGAGGAATAAGACATGTCAAAAGTCGCTCTCATCACCGGTGTAACCGGACAGGATGGTTCTTACCTGGCAGAGTTTCTGCTGGAAAAAGGTTACGAGGTGCATGGTATTAAGCGTCGTGCATCGTCATTCAACACCGAGCGCGTGGATCACATTTATCAGGATCCGCACACCTGCAACCCGAAATTCCATCTGCATTATGGCGACCTGAGTGATACCTCCAACCTGACGCGCATTTTGCGTGAAGTGCAGCCGGACGAAGTGTACAACCTGGGCGCGATGAGCCACGTTGCGGTCTCTTTTGAGTCACCAGAATATACCGCAGACGTTGATGCGATGGGTACGCTGCGCCTGCTCGAGGCGATCCGCTTCCTCGGTCTGGAAAAGAAAACCCGTTTTTATCAGGCTTCCACCTCTGAACTGTATGGTCTGGTGCAGGAAATTCCGCAGAAAGAAACCACGCCGTTCTACCCGCGATCTCCGTATGCGGTCGCCAAACTGTACGCCTACTGGATCACCGTTAACTACCGCGAATCCTACGGCATGTACGCTTGTAACGGTATTCTCTTCAACCATGAATCCCCGCGCCGTGGCGAAACCTTCGTTACCCGCAAAATCACCCGCGCAATCGCCAACATCGCCCAGGGGCTGGAGTCGTGCCTGTACCTCGGCAATATGGATTCCCTGCGCGACTGGGGCCATGCCAAAGACTACGTAAAAATGCAGTGGATGATGCTGCAACAGGAACAACCGGAAGATTTCGTTATTGCTACCGGCGTTCAGTATTCCGTACGTCAGTTCGTGGAAATGGCGGCGGCACAGCTGGGCATCAAACTGCGCTTTGAAGGCAAGGGCGTTGAAGAGAAGGGCATTGTGGTTTTCGTCACCGGACATGACGCGCCGGGCGTTAAACCGGGCGATGTGATTATCGCCGTTGACCCACGTTACTTCCGTCCGGCTGAAGTAGAGACGCTGCTCGGCGACCCGACCAAAGCGCACGAAAAGCTGGGCTGGAAACCAGAAATCACCCTCAGAGAGATGGTGTCTGAAATGGTGGCAAATGACCTTGAAGCGGCGAAAAAACACTCTCTGCTGAAATCTCACGGCTACGACGTGGCGATCGCGCTGGAGTCATAAGCATGAGTAAACAACGAATTTTTATCGCTGGCCATCGCGGGATGGTCGGTTCCGCCATCAGGCGGCAGCTCGAACAGCGCGGTGATGTGGAACTGGTATTACGCACCCGCGACGAGCTGAACCTGCTGGACAGTCGCGCGGTGCATGATTTCTTTGCCCGCGAGCGCATTGATCAGGTCTATCTGGCGGCGGCAAAAGTGGGCGGCATTGTCGCCAACAACACGTATCCGGCGGATTTCATCTATCAGAACATGATGATTGAGAGCAACATCATTCACGCCGCGCATCAGAACGACGTGAACAAACTGCTGTTTCTCGGATCGTCCTGTATCTACCCGAAACTGGCAAAACAGCCGATGGCAGAAAGCGAGTTGTTGCAGGGTACGCTGGAGCCGACCAACGAGCCTTATGCCATTGCCAAAATTGCCGGGATCAAACTGTGCGAATCTTACAACCGCCAGTATGGACGTGATTACCGCTCTGTCATGCCGACCAACCTGTACGGGCCACACGACAATTTCCACCCGAGTAATTCGCATGTGATCCCTGCATTGCTGCGTCGCTTCCACGAGGCGACGGCACAGAATGCGCCGGACGTGGTGGTGTGGGGCAGCGGTACACCGATGCGTGAATTCCTGCACGTCGATGATATGGCGGCGGCGAGCATTCATGTCATGGAGCTGGCGCACGAAGTCTGGCTGGAAAATACCCAGCCGATGCTGTCGCACATTAACGTCGGCACTGGCGTTGACTGCACCATTCGCGAGCTGGCGCAAACCATCGCCAAAGTGGTGGGCTTTAAAGGTCGGGTGGTTTTTGATGCCAGCAAACCGGATGGTACGCCGCGCAAACTGCTGGATGTGACGCGCCTGCATCAGCTTGGCTGGTATCACGAAATCTCACTAGAAGCGGGGCTTGCCAGCACTTACCAGTGGTTCCTTGAGAATCAAGACCGCTTTCGGGGGTAATGATGTTTTTACGTCAGGAAGACTTTGCCACGGTAGTGCGCTCCACTCCGCTTGTCTCTCTCGACTTTATTGTTGAGAACAGTCGCGGCGAGTTTCTGCTTGGCAAAAGAACCAACCGCCCGGCGCAGGGTTACTGGTTTGTGCCGGGAGGGCGCGTGCAGAAAGACGAAACGCTGGAAGCCGCATTTGAGCGGCTGACGATGGCGGAACTGGGGCTGCGTCTGCCGATAACAGCAGGCCAGTTTTACGGTGTCTGGCAGCACTTTTATGACGATAATTTCTCCGGCACGGATTTCACCACTCACTATGTGGTGCTCGGTTTTCGCCTGAAAGTGACGGAAGAGGAGCTGTTTCTGCCGGATGAGCAGCACGACGATTACCGCTGGCTGACGCCGGACTCGCTGCTCGCCAGTGACAATGTTCACGCTAACAGCCGCGCCTATTTTCTCGCTGAGAAGCGTGCCGGAGTACCCGGATTATGAAAATACTGGTCTACGGCATTAACTACTCGCCGGAGTTAACCGGTATCGGCAAATATACCGGTGAGATGGTCGAATGGCTGGCGGCACAAGGTCATGAGGTGCGGGTCATTACCGCACCGCCTTACTACCCGCAGTGGCAGGTGGGCGAGAACTATTCCGCCTGGCGGTACAAACGTGAAGAGGGCGCAGCCACGGTGTGGCGCTGCCCGCTGTATGTGCCAAAACAGCCGAGCACACTGAAACGCCTGTTACATCTCGGCAGTTTTGCCGCCAGCAGTTTTTTCCCGCTGATGGCGCAACGTCGCTGGAAGCCGGATCGCATTATCGGCGTAGTGCCAACGCTGTTTTGCACGCCGGGAATGCGCCTGCTGGCGAAACTCTCTGGCGCGCGCACGGTACTGCATATTCAGGATTACGAAGTGGACGCCATGCTGGGGCTGGGTCTTGCCGGAAAGGGCAAAGGCGGCAAAGTGGCACAGCTGGCGACGGCGTTCGAACGTAGCGGACTGCATAACGTCGATAACGTCTCCACCATTTCGCGCTCAATGATGAACAAAGCCGTTGAAAAAGGCGTGGCGGCGGAAAACGTCATCTTCTTCCCCAACTGGTCGGAAATTGCCCGTTTTCAGCATGTTGCAGAGGCTGATGTTGACGCTCTTCGTAACCAGCTTGGCCTGCCGGATAACAAAAAAATCATTCTTTACTCCGGCAATATTGGTGAAAAGCAGGGGCTGGAAAACGTTATTGAAGCCGCCGATCGCCTGCGCGATGAACCGCTGATTTTTGCCATTGTCGGGCAGGGCGGCGGCAAAGCGCGGCTGGAAAAAATGGCGCAGCAGCGTGGATTGCGCAACATGCAATTTTTCCCGCTGCAATCGTATGACGCTTTACCCGCACTGCTGAAGATGGGCGATTGCCATCTGGTAGTGCAAAAACGCGGCGCAGCAGATGCGGTATTGCCGTCGAAGCTGACCAATATTCTGGCGGTAGGCGGTAACGCGGTGATTACCGCAGAAGCCCACACTGAGCTGGGGCAACTCTGCGAAACCTTCCCAGGAATTGCGGTTTGCGTAGAACCGGAATCGGTCGAGGCGCTGGTGGCGGGGATCCGTCAGGCGCTCCTGCTGCCCAAACACAACACGGTGGCACGTGAATATGCCGAACGCACGCTCGATAAAGAGAACGTGTTACGTCAATTTATAAATGATATTCGGGGATAATTATGGCGCAGTCGAAACTCTATCCAGTTGTGATGGCAGGTGGCTCCGGTAGCCGCTTATGGCCGCTTTCCCGCGTACTTTACCCCAAGCAGTTTTTATGCCTGAAAGGCGATCTCACCATGCTGCAGACCACCATCTGCCGCCTGAACGGCGTGGAGTGCGAAAGCCCGGTGGTGATTTGCAATGAACAGCACCGCTTTATTGTCGCGGAACAGCTGCGTCAACTGAACAAACTCACTGAGAACATTATTCTCGAACCAGCAGGGCGTAACACTGCACCTGCCATTGCGCTGGCGGCGCTGGCGGCAAAACGTCATAGCCCGGAGAGCGACCCGTTAATGCTGGTGCTGGCGGCGGATCATGTGATTGCCGATGAAGACGCGTTCCGCGCCGCCGTGCGTAACGCCATGCCGTATGCCGAAGCAGGCAAGCTGGTGACCTTCGGCATTGTGCCGGATCTACCTGAAACCGGATATGGCTATATTCGTCGCGGTGAAGTATCTGCGGGTGAGCAGGATACGGTGGCCTTTGAAGTGGCGCAGTTTGTCGAAAAACCGAATCTGGAAACCGCTCAGGCCTACGTGGCAAGCGGCGAATATTACTGGAACAGCGGTATGTTCCTGTTCCGCGCCGGACGCTATCTCGAAGAACTGAAAAAATATCGTCCGGATATTCTCGATGCCTGTGAAAAAGCGATGAGCGCCGTCGATCCGGATCTCGATTTTATTCGTGTGGATGAAGAAGCGTTTCTCGCCTGCCCGGAAGAGTCGGTGGATTACGCGGTCATGGAACGCACGGCAGATGCCGTTGTGGTGCCAATGGATGCGGGCTGGAGCGATGTCGGTTCCTGGTCTTCATTATGGGAGATCAGCGCCCACACTGCCGAGGGCAACGTTTGCCACGGTGATGTGATTAATCACAAAACCGAAAACAGCTATGTGTATGCCGAATCTGGCCTGGTCACCACAGTCGGGGTGAAAGATCTGGTCGTGGTGCAGACCAAAGACGCGGTGCTGATTGCCGACCGGAACTCGGTGCAGGATGTGAAAAAAGTGGTCGAGCAGATCAAAGCCGATGGCCGCCATGAGCATCGGGTACATCGCGAAGTGTATCGCCCGTGGGGCAAATATGACTCTATCGACGCAGGCGACCGCTATCAGGTGAAACGCATTACAGTGAAACCAGGTGAGGGCTTGTCGGTACAGATGCACCATCACCGCGCGGAACACTGGGTAGTGGTAGCGGGAACGGCAAAAGTCACCATTGACGGTGATATCAAACTGCTTGGCGAAAACGAGTCCATTTATATTCCGCTGGGGGCGACGCATTGCCTGGAAAACCCGGGGAAAATTCCGCTCGATTTAATTGAAGTGCGCTCCGGCTCTTATCTCGAAGAGGATGATGTGGTGCGCTTCGCGGATCGCTACGGACGGGTGTAAACGTCGCATCAGGCGCTGTTTGTCGGATGCGGCGTGAACGCCTTATCTGACCTACGGTTCGGGTTTGTAGGCCTGATAAGACGCGGCAGCGTCGCATCAGGCAATGAATGCCGAACCGCGATGTAAATAACGACAAAAACAAAATTGGCCGTTTCGGTCAGGGCCAACTATTGCCTGAAAAAGGGTAACGACATGAAAAAATTAACCTGCTTTAAAGCCTATGATATTCGCGGAAAATTAGGCGAAGAACTGAATGAAGATATTGCCTGGCGCATTGGTCGCGCCTATGGCGAATTCCTTAAACCGAAAACCATTGTTTTAGGCGGTGATGTCCGCCTCACCAGCGAAACCTTAAAACTGGCGCTGGCGAAAGGTTTACAGGATGCGGGCGTCGATGTGCTGGATATTGGCATGTCCGGCACCGAAGAGATCTATTTCGCCACGTTCCATCTCGGCGTGGATGGCGGCATCGAAGTTACCGCCAGCCATAACCCGATGGATTATAACGGCATGAAACTGGTGCGCGAAGGGGCTCGCCCGATCAGCGGTGATACCGGACTGCGCGACGTCCAGCGTCTGGCTGAAGCCAACGACTTTCCTCCCGTTGATGAAACCAAACGCGGTCGCTATCAGCAAATCAATCTGCGTGACGCTTACGTTGATCACCTGTTCGGTTATATCAATGTCAAAAACCTCACGCCGCTCAAGCTGGTGATCAACTCCGGGAACGGCGCGGCGGGTCCGGTGGTGGACGCTATCGAAGCCCGCTTTAAAGCCCTCGGCGCACCTGTGGAATTAATCAAAGTACACAACACGCCGGACGGCAATTTCCCCAACGGTATTCCTAACCCGCTGCTGCCGGAATGCCGCGACGACACCCGTAATGCAGTCATCAAACACGGCGCGGATATGGGCATTGCCTTTGATGGCGATTTTGACCGCTGTTTTCTGTTTGACGAAAAAGGGCAGTTTATCGAGGGCTACTACATCGTCGGCCTGCTGGCAGAAGCGTTCCTCGAAAAAAATCCCGGCGCGAAGATCATCCACGATCCGCGTCTTTCCTGGAACACCATCGATGTGGTGACTGCCGCAGGCGGTACGCCGGTGATGTCGAAAACCGGACACGCCTTTATTAAAGAACGTATGCGCAAGGAAGACGCCATCTACGGCGGCGAAATGAGCGCGCATCATTACTTCCGTGATTTCGCCTACTGCGACAGCGGCATGATCCCGTGGCTGCTGGTAGCCGAACTGGTGTGCCTGAAAGGAAAAACGCTGGGCGAACTGGTGCGCGACCGCATGGCGGCGTTCCCGGCAAGCGGTGAGATCAACAGCAAACTGGCGCAACCCGTTGAGGCGATTAACCGCGTCGAACAGCACTTTAGCCGCGAGGCGCTGACGGTAGATCGCACCGACGGCATCAGCATGACCTTTGCCGACTGGCGCTTCAACCTGCGCTCCTCCAACACCGAACCGATGGTGCGGCTGAATGTGGAATCGCGCGGTGATGTGCCGCTGATGGAAGCGCGAACGCAAACTCTGCTGACGTTGCTGAACGAGTAATGTCATTACTTTCCCCCTCACCCTGACGCTCTACTGCCTGCGGAGAGAAGAGAGCACGGAACTTTCTTCTCCCCCTCGCCCCTTTGGGGAGAGGGCCGGGGTGAGGCGACAATAGAACAGGAACAACGATGACAAATCTAAAAAAGCGCGAGCGAGCGAAAACCAATGCATCGTTAATCTCTATGGTGCAACGCTTTTCAGATATCACCATCATGTTTGCCGGACTATGGCTGGTTTGCGAAGTGAGCGGACTGTCATTCCTCTACATGCACCTGTTGGTGGCGCTGATTACGCTGGTGGTGTTCCAGATGCTGGGCGGCATCACCGATTTTTATCGCTCATGGCGCGGTGTTCGGGCAGCGACAGAATTTGCTCTGTTGCTACAAAACTGGACGTTAAGTGTGATTTTCAGCGCCGGACTGGTGGCGTTTAACAATGATTTCGACACGCAACTGACAATCTGGCTGGCGTGGTATGGGCTGACCAGTATCGGACTGGTGGTTTGCCGTTCGTGTATTCGCATTGGTGCGGGCTGGCTGCGTAATCATGGCTATAACAAGCGTATGGTCGCCGTGGCGGGGGATTTAGCTGCCGGGCAAATGCTGATGGAGAGCTTCCGTAATCAACCGTGGTTAGGGTTTGAAGTGGTGGGTGTCTATCACGATCCGAAACCGGGCGGCGTGTCTAACGACTGGGCGGGCAATCTGCAACAACTGGTCGAAGATGCGAAAGCGGGCAAAATCCATAACGTCTATATCGCGATGCAGATGTGCGACGGCGCGCGAGTGAAAAAACTGGTTCATCAACTGGCGGACACCACCTGTTCGGTGCTGCTGATCCCCGACGTTTTTACCTTCAACATTCTTCATTCCCGTATCGAAGAGATGAACGGTGTGCCGGTGGTGCCGCTGTATGACACGCCGCTTTCCGGGATTAACCGCCTGATTAAACGTGCGGAAGATATTGTGCTGGCAACGCTGATCCTGCTGCTGATCTCCCCGGTGCTGTGCTGCATTGCGCTGGCGGTGAAACTCAGTTCACCGGGGCCGGTTATTTTCCGCCAGACTCGCTACGGCATGGACGGCAAGCCGATCAAAGTGTGGAAGTTTCGATCCATGAAAGTGATGGAGAACGACAAAGTAGTGACCCAGGCGACGCAGAATGATCCGCGCGTCACCAAAGTGGGGAACTTTCTGCGCCGCACCTCACTGGATGAATTGCCGCAGTTTATCAATGTGCTGACCGGCGGGATGTCGATTGTTGGTCCGCGTCCGCACGCAGTGGCGCATAACGAGCAGTATCGCCAGCTTATTGAAGGCTACATGCTGCGCCATAAAGTGAAACCGGGCATTACCGGTTGGGCGCAGATTAACGGCTGGCGCGGCGAAACCGACACGCTGGAGAAAATGGAAAAACGCGTCGAGTTCGACCTTGAGTACATCCGCGAATGGAGCGTCTGGTTCGATATCAAAATCGTTTTCCTGACGGTATTCAAGGGCTTCGTTAACAAAGCGGCATATTGATATGAGCTTACGTGAAAAAACCATCAGCGGCGCGAAGTGGTCGGCGATTGCCACGGTGATCATCATCGGCCTCGGGCTGGTGCAGATGACCGTGCTGGCGCGGATTATCGACAACCACCAGTTCGGCCTGCTTACCGTGTCGCTGGTGATCATCGCGCTGGCAGATACGCTTTCTGACTTCGGTATCGCTAACTCGATTATTCAGCGAAAAGAAATCAGCCACCTTGAACTCACTACGCTGTACTGGCTGAACGTCGGGCTGGGGATTGTGGTGTGCGTGGCGGTGTTTTTGTTGAGTGATCTCATCGGTGACGTGCTGAATAACCCGGATCTGGCACCGTTGATTAAAACATTGTCGCTGGCGTTTGTGGTGATCCCCCACGGGCAGCAGTTCCGCGCGTTGATGCAAAAGGAGCTGGAGTTCAACAAAATCGGCATGATCGAAACCAGCGCGGTGCTGGCGGGCTTTACTTTTACGGTGGTTAGCGCCCATTTCTGGCCGCTGGCGATGACTGCTATCCTCGGTTATCTGGTCAATAGTGCGGTGAGAACGCTGCTGTTTGGCTACTTTGGTCGCAAAATTTATCGCCCCGGTCTGCACTTCTCGCTGGCGTCGGTGGCACCGAACTTACGCTTTGGTGCCTGGCTGACGGCGGACAGCATCATCAACTATCTCAACACCAACCTTTCAACTCTGGTGCTGGCGCGTATTCTTGGCGCGGGCGTGGCGGGGGGCTACAACCTGGCCTATAACGTGGCCGTTGTGCCGCCGATGAAGCTGAACCCGATCATCACCCGCGTGCTGTTTCCGGCGTTTGCCAAAATTCAGGACGACACCGAAAAGCTGCGCGTTAACTTCTACAATCTGCTGTCGGTGGTGGGGATTATCAACTTTCCGGCGCTGCTGGGGCTGATGGTGGTATCAAATAATTTTGTGCCACTGGTATTTGGCGAGAAGTGGAACAGCATTATTCCGGTGCTGCAATTGCTGTGTGTGGTGGGGCTGCTGCGTTCGGTGGGTAACCCGATTGGTTCGCTGCTGATGGCGAAAGCGCGGGTCGATATCAGCTTTAAATTCAACCTATTCAAAACATTTCTGTTTATTCCGGCGATTGTTATCGGCGGGCAGATGGCGGGCGCGATCGGCGTCACGCTTGGCTTCCTGCTGGTGCAGATTATCAACACCGTTCTGAGCTACTTCGTGATGATTAAACCGGTGCTTGGTTCCAGCTATCGCCAGTACATCCTGAGTTTGTGGCTACCGTTTTATCTCTCGCTGCCGACGCTGGTGGTCAGTTATGCGCTGAGCGTGCTGCTGAAAGGGCAACTGGCGCTGGCAACGTTGCTTGCGGTGCAAATTACCGCAGGCGTACTGGCGTTTGTGGTGATGATTGTGCTGTCGCGCCATCCGCTGGTGGTGGAAGTGAAACGCCAGTTTTGTCGCAGCGAAAAAATGAAAATGCTTTTACGGGCGGGGTGAAGTGTTGTTTTCGGTTCTGGCTCGGGTTTTGTAGGTCTGATAAGACGCGTCAGCGTCGCATCAGGCAAAAAACAGCAATGAAAACAACAAATACAACCTCACCTGGCATCAAATTTATGAGGAAAAAATGAAATTACTTATTCTTGGCAACCATACTTGCGGCAATCGCGGCGACAGCGCCATCCTGCGCGGCTTACTTGATGCCATCAACATCCTCAATCCACAAGCCGAAGTGGACGTGATGAGCCGCTATCCGGTCAGTTCTTCCTGGCTGCTCAACCGCCCGGTAATGGGCGATCCGCTGTTCCTGCAAATGAAACAACACAACAGCGCGGCGGGCGTTGTCGGGCGCGTTAAAAAAGTCCTCCGTCGCCGCTACCAGCATCAGGTATTGCTCTCACGCGTCACCGACACTGGCAAGCTGCGTAATATCGCCATCGCCCAGGGATTCACCGACTTCGTGCGCCTGCTGTCAGGTTACGACGCCATTATTCAGGTCGGCGGATCGTTTTTTGTCGATCTCTATGGCGTGCCGCAGTTTGAACACGCGCTTTGCACATTTATGGCGAAAAAGCCGCTGTTTATGATTGGTCACAGCGTCGGCCCCTTCCAGGATGAGCAATTTAACCAACTGGCGAACTACGTTTTTGGTCACTGCGACGCGCTGATCCTGCGCGAATCGGTCAGCCTTGATCTGATGAAACGCAGCAATATCACCACCGCAAAAGTGGAACATGGCGTCGATACCGCATGGCTGGTCGATCACCACACCGAAGATTTCACCGCCAGCTATGCCGTTCAACACTGGCTGGACGTTGCCGCACAACAGAAAACAGTGGCAATTACCCTGCGCGAACTGGCACCGTTCGACAAACGCCTTGGCACCACTCAACAAGCGTATGAAAAAGCCTTTGCCGGGGTGGTCAATCGCATTCTCGACGAAGGCTATCAGGTGATTGCGCTCTCCACCTGTACGGGCATCGACAGCTATAACAAAGACGACCGCATGGTGGCGCTCAACCTGCGTCAGTACATCAGCGATCCTGCCCGTTACCACGTGGTGATGGATGAACTTAACGATCTGGAAATGGGCAAAATTCTTGGTGCCTGTGAACTTACCGTTGGTACGCGGCTGCACTCCGCCATTATCTCCATGAACTTTGCCACTCCGGCAATTGCCATCAACTACGAACATAAATCCGCCGGGATTATGCAGCAGTTAGGGCTGTCGGAGATGGCAATTGATATCCGTCATTTATTAGACGGCAGCCTGCAAGCGATGGTTGCGGATACCTTAGGCCAGCTTCCGGCGCTGAATGCACGACTTAACGAAGCCGTCAGTCGTGAACGCCAGACGGGGATGCAGATGGTGCAGTCAGTGCTTGAGCGCATCGGGGAGGCGAAATGAAGGTCGGCTTCTTTTTACTGAAATTTCCGCTGTCGTCAGAAACCTTCGTCCTCAATCAAATCACTGCGTTTATTGATATGGGATTTGAGGTGGAGATTGTCGCGCTGCAAAAAGGCGACACACAAAACACCCACGCGGCATGGACGAAATACAACCTTGCTGCCAGAACCCGCTGGTTACAGGACGAACCTACGGGCAAAGTGGCGAAACTGCGCCACCGCGCCAGCCAGACCTTACGCGGCATTCATCGTAAAAATACCTGGCAGGCGCTCAACCTCAAACGCTATGGTGCCGAGTCGCGGAACCTGATTTTGTCTGCCATTTGCGGCCAGGTCGTAACACCGCTTCATGCCGATGTCTTTATCGCTCACTTTGGCCCTGCGGGGGTAACCGCAGCAAAATTGCGTGAACTAGGTGTCATTCGCGGCAAAATTGCCACTATCTTCCACGGTATTGATATTTCCAGTCGGGAAGTGCTCAACCATTACACCCCGGAATATCAACAACTGTTTCGCCGTGGCGACCTGATGTTGCCAATAAGCGATCTGTGGGCAGGGAGATTGCAAAAGATGGGCTGTCCGATGGAAAAAATCGCTGTATCGCGCATGGGCGTGGACATGACGCGCTTTAGCCCTCGTCCGGTTAAAGCGCCTGGAACACCGCTGGAGATTATTTCCGTTGCACGTTTAACTGAGAAAAAGGGCCTGCATGTGGCGATCGAATCTTGCCGTCAGCTCAAAGAGCAGGGTGTGGCATTTCGCTATCGCATCCTCGGCATCGGCCCGTGGGAGCGGCGCTTACGCACGCTCATCGAACAGTATCAACTGGAAGATGTGGTAGAGATGCCGGGCTTTAAACCGAGCCACGAAGTAAAAGCGATGCTCGACGAAGCGGATGTCTTCCTGTTGCCATCGGTAACGGGTGCGGATGGCGATATGGAAGGTATTCCGGTGGCGCTAATGGAAGCGATGGCGGTCGGCATTCCGGTCGTTTCCACTTTGCATAGCGGAATACCAGAACTGGTGGAGGCAGATAAATCTGGCTGGCTGGTGCCGGAAAATGACGCCTATGCACTGGCGCAACGGCTGGCGGCGTTTAGCCAACTGGATACAGACGAACTGGCTCCGGTCGTCAAACGCGCGCGCGAAAAAGTCGAACACGATTTTAACCAGCAGGTGATTAACCGAGAACTCGCCAGCTTGCTGCAAGCTTTATAGAGGAGAACGCATGTCATTTAAAACAATCTCCCGACGCACCTTCCTGACGGCAAGCTCCGCGCTTGCTTTCCTCCATATCCCTTTCGCCCGTGCACTTCCCGCCCGACAAAGCGTTAACATCAACGACTACAATCCGCACGACTGGATCGCCTCATTTAAACAAGCCTTTAGCGAAGGGCAAACGGTCGTCGTGCCCGCCGGATTTGTTTGCGACAACATCAACACCGGCATCTTCATCCCTCCCGGCAAAACGTTACACATCCTCGGTAGTTTGCGCGGCAACGGCAGAGGGCGATTTGTCTTACAGGACGGCAGCCAGGTGACAGGGGTGAAGGGCGGCAGTATGCATAACATCACCCTGGATGTGCGCGGTTCTGACTGCACCATCAAAGGGCTGGCGATGAGCGGCTTTGATCCGGTAACGCAGATTTATATCGGCGGCAAAAACAAACGGGTTATGCGCAACCTGACCATCGATAACCTGACCGTGAGCCATGCTAATTACGCCATATTACGCCAGGGATTTCACAACCAGATTATCGGTGCCAACATCACCAATTGTAAGTTCAGCGACTTACAGGGCGACGCCATCGAATGGAACGTGGCAATCAACGACCGCGATATTTTAATTTCCGACCACGTAATAGAACGTATCAACTGTACTAATGGCAAAATCAACTGGGGTATCGGCATAGGCCTTGCGGGAAGTACCTACGATAATAACTACCCGGAAGACCAGGCGGTGAAAAACTTTGTCGTGGCCAATATTACAGGATCGGATTGTCGACAGCTGATCCATGTTGAAAATGGCAAACATTTCATTATCCGTAATATCAAAGCGCGTAATATTACGCCTGATTTCAGCAAGAAAGCCGGTATTGATAACGCCACTGTAGCGATATATGGATGTGATAACTTTGTTATTGACAATATAGATATGGTTAATAGTGCCGGGATGTTAATCGGCTACGGCGTCATTAAAGGCAAGTATCTCTCCATACCGCAAAACTTCAGACTGAATAATATTCATCTTGATAATACTGACCTTGCCTGGAAATTGCGTGGAATCCAAATCTCCGCAGGGAATGCTATCTCCTTTGTTACGCTGACCAATATTGCGATGAAACGTGCTTCTCTGGAGCTACACAACAAGCCGCAGCACCTTTTTATGCGTAATATCAATGTGATGCAAGAATCTTCGGTTGGTCCGGCATTGACCATGAACTTCGACTTGCGTAAGGATGTCCGTGGGACATTTATGGCAAAGAACGAGACGCTACTGTCACTGGTAAATGTTCATGCGGTGAATGAAAAAGGACAAAGCTCTGTCGATATCGACAGGATTAATTACCATGTCGTTAATGTGGAAAAGATAAACTTCAGGCTACCGAAACTGGAACGATAGATTTGCGACCATTCCTGGAAAAATGGCACCATACTTAAGAATAACGCTACTGCAATCCTGGACAAAGCGGCGTAACATCGGAAGGAAATCAGTAATCAATTCAGGGTAATTGATGCTGGCGAAAAAAATCGAACAAGCTATAATTCAGCAACCATTTTACAGGTGGATGAAATAATGACGAATTTAAAAGCAGTTATTCCTGTAGCGGGGCTTGGGATGCATATGTTGCCTGCAACTAAGGCGATTCCTAAAGAGATGCTACCCATCGTCGATAAGCCAATGATTCAGTACATTGTTGACGAGATTGTGGCTGCAGGAATCAAAGAAATCCTCCTGGTAACTCATGCGTCCAAAAACGCGGTCGAAAACCACTTCGACACCTCTTATGAATTAGAATCCCTCCTTGAGCTGCGCGTGAAGCGACAGCTGCTGGCAGAAGTACAGTCCATCTGCCCGCCGGGCGTGACCATTATGAACGTGCGTCAGGGTGAACCATTAGGTTTAGGCCACTCTATTTTGTGTGCCCGACCGGCTATTGGTGATAATCCATTTGTCGTCGTGCTGCCCGATGTCGTTATTGATGATGCCAGCGCCGATCCGTTGCGTTACAACCTTGCAGCAATGATTGCGCGCTTCAATGAAACTGGTCGCAGTCAGGTATTGGCAAAACGTATGCCGGGAGACCTCTCTGAATACTCCGTCATCCAGACTAAAGAGCCGCTGGATCGCGAAGGTAAAGTCAGCCGCATTGTTGAATTTATCGAAAAACCGGATCAGCCGCAGACGCTGGATTCAGACATTATGGCCGTAGGTCGTTATGTGCTTTCTGCCGATATTTGGCCTGAACTGGAGCGCACTCAGCCTGGTGCATGGGGGCGAATTCAGCTCACAGATGCCATTGCTGAACTGGCGAAAAAACAGTCCGTTGACGCAATGCTGATGACTGGTGACAGTTACGACTGTGGTAAGAAAATGGGCTATATGCAGGCGTTTGTAAAATATGGGCTGCGCAACCTGAAAGAAGGGGCGAAGTTCCGCAAAGGCATTGAGAAGTTGTTAAGCGAATAACGAAAATCTGACAGGAAGTGTCGGTAAGTAAGAAATTAAAAACGGCAGTGAAGATTCATAGCATAAGTTTTGCGCATTGAATTTTCCTGCCGTTGTTTTTTTATGAATTTCAATAATAACAATGAGTTAGCAAGTAGC
The DNA here is from genome assembly GCF_002965965.1 of Escherichia sp. MOD1-EC5495. NCBI lineage: Bacteria > Pseudomonadati > Pseudomonadota > Gammaproteobacteria > Enterobacterales > Enterobacteriaceae > Escherichia > Escherichia sp. MOD1-EC5495. The sequence goes on along the minus strand of NZ_PTRI01000006.1, from coordinate 100,638 downwards.
TTCGCGTCAAACTTTTCCAGGATTTTCCTTGTTTCTATGGCTGTTTGGTAAGACAATTAGCGTTTGAATTTTTTGGATTTGGCACGAGCGAGTCAGGTCGTCACATCGTAGTCATGCACGCAGTGCTCTGGTAGCTGTTAAGCCAGGGGCGGTAGCGTGCACTAATGCCTCTATTAATCAATTCTGGAGCAGTCTATTTCACAGCATGCTCTATAGCTATATGGAATAAAAAAGTGAAGATACTTGTAACTGGTGGCGCAGGGTTTATTGGCTCTGCTGTAGTTCGTCACATTATAAATAATACGCAGGACAGTGTTGTTAATGTCGATAAATTGACTTACGCCGGAAACCTAGAATCACTCGCTGAAGTTTCTGATTCTGAACGTTATTCATTTGAGCATGCAGATATCTGCGATGCCGTAGCTATGGCGCGTATTTTCGCACAGCACCAGCCAGACGCGGTGATGCACCTGGCGGCAGAGAGCCATGTTGACCGTTCAATAACTGGCCCTGCGGCATTTATTGAAACCAATATTGTGGGTACTTATGTTCTATTAGAAGCGGCGCGCAATTACTGGTCTGCTCTGAATGATGAAAAGAAAAAAGGTTTCCGCTTTCATCATATTTCTACTGATGAAGTGTATGGTGATTTACCCCATCCGGATGAAGTAAATAATAACGAAGCGTTACCGCTATTTACGGAAACGACAGCTTACGCGCCAAGTAGCCCATATTCTGCTTCTAAAGCGTCCAGCGATCATTTGGTACGTGCGTGGAAGCGGACTTATGGTTTACCGACCATTGTGACTAATTGCTCTAACAATTATGGTCCTTATCACTTCCCGGAAAAACTAATCCCATTGGTTATTCTGAATGCTCTGGAAGGTAAGCCATTACCTATTTATGGTAAAGGGGATCAAATTCGCGACTGGTTGTATGTAGAGGATCATGCTCGTGCGTTATATACCGTCGTAACCGAAGGTAAAGCGGGCGAAACTTATAACATTGGCGGACACAACGAAAAGAAAAATATCGACGTAGTGTTCACTATTTGTGATTTGTTGGATGAGATTGTACCGAAAGAGAAATCTTATCGTGAGCAAATTACTTATGTTGCCGATCGCCCAGGGCATGATCGCCGTTATGCAATTGATGCCGATAAAATTAGCCGCGAATTGGGCTGGAAACCGCAAGAAACGTTTGAGAGCGGTATTCGTAAAACGGTGGAATGGTATCTGGCTAATACAAATTGGGTTGAGAATGTGAAAAGCGGTGCTTATCAGTCGTGGATTGAACAAAACTATGAGGGCCGTCAGTAATGAATATCCTGCTTTTCGGCAAAACAGGGCAGGTGGGTTGGGAACTGCAACGTGCTCTGGCACCGCTAGGTAATCTGATTGCTCTTGATGTTCACTCCACTGATTATTGTGGCGATTTCAGCAACCCCGAAGGTGTGGCTGAAACTGTCAAAAAAATTCGCCCTGATGTTATTGTTAATGCGGCTGCTCACACTGCAGTAGACAAAGCGGAATCAGAACCGGATTTCGCACAATTACTTAACGCGACAAGCGTCGAAGCGATTGCAAAAGCAGCTAATGAAGTCGGAGCCTGGGTTATACACTACTCCACTGATTATGTTTTCCCAGGCAGCGGTGATACGCCATGGCTGGAAACGGATGCAACAGCACCGCTAAATGTCTACGGTGAAACCAAGCTAGCTGGAGAAAAAGCGTTACAAGAACATTGCGCAAAGCATCTTATTTTCCGTACCAGCTGGGTATACGCTGGTAAAGGAAATAACTTTGCCAAAACGATGTTGCGTCTGGCAAAAGAACGCGAAGAGTTGGCTGTAATAAACGATCAATTTGGCGCACCAACAGGTGCTGAATTGCTGGCTGATTGCACCGCTCATGCCATTCGCGTGGCAGTAAACAAACCCGAAGTTGCTGGTTTGTACCATCTGGTTGCTGGTGGCACAACAACCTGGCACGATTATGCCGCTCTGGTATTTGAAGAAGCGCGCAAAGCGGGGATCAACCTTGCTCTTAACAAACTCAACGCCGTGCCAACAACGGCCTATCCCACACCAGCCCGTCGTCCCCATAACTCTCGTCTCAATACAGAAAAGTTTCAGCAGAACTTTGCGCTTGTCTTACCTGACTGGCAGGTGGGCGTGAAACGTATGCTCAACGAATTATTTACGACTACGGCAATTTAACAAATTTTTGCATCTCGCTCATGATGCCAGAGCGGGATGAATTAAAAGGAATGGTGAAATGAAAACGCGTAAAGGTATTATTTTGGCGGGTGGGTCTGGTACTCGTCTTTATCCTGTGACGATGGCAGTAAGTAAACAACTGCTGCCGATTTATGATAAGCCGATGATTTATTATCCGCTTTCAACGCTTATGTTGGCGGGTATTCGCGATATTCTTATTATCAGTACGCCACAGGATACGCCGCGTTTCCAACAATTGTTGGGGGACGGGAGCCAGTGGGGGCTTAATTTACAGTATAAAGTACAACCGAGCCCGGATGGCCTGGCGCAAGCGTTTATCATTGGTGAAGACTTTATTGGCGGTGATGATTGTGCACTCGTGCTTGGCGATAATATCTTCTATGGACACGACTTGCCGAAATTAATGGAAGCTGCTGTTAACAAAGAAAGCGGTGCAACGGTATTTGCTTATCACGTTAATGATCCTGAACGTTATGGTGTCGTGGAGTTTGATAAGAGCGGAACAGCCATTAGTCTTGAAGAAAAACCATTAGAGCCAAAAAGCAATTATGCTGTAACCGGACTTTATTTCTATGACAATGACGTTGTAGAAATGGCGAAAAACCTTAAACCATCTGCGCGTGGTGAACTGGAAATTACCGATATTAACCGCATTTATATGGAACAAGGACGTTTGTCTGTTGCTATGATGGGGCGCGGCTATGCGTGGCTGGATACAGGGACGCATCAAAGCCTTATTGAAGCAAGCAACTTCATTGCAACGATTGAAGAGCGTCAGGGATTAAAAGTATCTTGCCCGGAAGAGATTGCTTATCGTAAAGGATTTATTGATGCAGAGCAGGTGAAGATATTGGCCGAGCCGCTAAAGAAAAATGCTTATGGTAAGTATCTGCTAAAAATGATTAAAGGTTATTAATAAAATGAACGTAATTGAAACTGAAATTCCTGATGTGCTAATTTTTGAACCAAAAGTATTTGGTGATGAACGCGGTTTCTTTTTTGAGAGCTTTAACCAAAAAGTATTTGAAGAAGCTGTAGGACGGAAGGTTGAATTTGTTCAGGATAACCATTCTAAATCCAGCAAAGGCGTATTACGTGGACTTCATTACCAGTTAGAACCCTATGCACAAGGAAAACTGGTACGCTGTGTTGTCGGTGAAGTTTTTGATGTTGCGGTTGATATTCGGAAATCATCACCTACGTTTGGCAAGTGGGTTGGTGTGAATTTATCTGCTGAGAATAAGCGTCAGTTGTGGATACCTGAGGGGTTTGCTCATGGGTTTTATTCAAAAGAAGAAGGAACAGAAATATTGTATAAAACAAATAATTTTTACTCAAAAACTCATGAGAGATGTATTATGTGGAATGATGTTGTATTAAACATAGATTGGCAATTAGACAACGAACCTCTTTTGTCACCAAAGGATTGTTTGGGCACTCCATTTATAAAAATTGATTATTAATAAAAGACATTAATAATGAGCATTAAAATAAATAGTTTAATAAATTTGGCTGGATATGCAATCCCAACTTTATTGTCAATACCTGCGATGGGTTATTTGGCAAGGGCTCTGGGAATAACAGACTTTGGCTTTTTTTTAATGTTTTTTACAATAGTAGGATACGCTAGCATATTTGACCTTGGGCTTTCGCGAGCAGTTGTGCGCGAGATATCATTAAATAAAAATGATATAAAAGTAACTAGTCAAGTAATCACAACATCAGTATTTTTAACTATATTTATTGGGATTGTTGTTTCCGTTATTTTCTATTATAGTGATCATAAAATAGCATCCTTAATTAGTGGACCTGAACAAACTGAGAATGTAGCATACGCTATAGGTGTTTTATCTTATTGTCTACCGTTCTACCTTCTGAATTTGGTTTGTTGGGGGATATTAGAGGGATATGAAAAATTCAAATTATTAAATGTACAAAAAACAATCACAGGTATTTTAACTGCAATACTACCTATTATTCTTATTCATGAAAATGTTAGTTTGCTTAATGCTACTTGGGGGCTGGTCATTGCGAGAATAACTGGAGCTCTTTTAAGTGTGTTATTTGTTTTTAGAAATAACAAAGTCACAATGGATCTTAGTTTAAATAAGACAAAAGCACTATTAAGTTTTGGCGGATGGGCAAGTATTAGTAGTATAATTAACCCATTGCTTACAAATATTGACCGGTTTATATTGTCAAATGCAGTTGGTCCTGCTAAAGCATCGTTATATATTGCCCCTGCAGATGCGATATCAAAGTTACTTATATTGCCAACAACAATAGCAAGGACAATTTTCCCTGCACTATGCAAGAATAATACAAAAGGTGAGAGAAAAAAAATAATAAAAGAGGCTACACTATTAATTGGTGTAAGTAGCATAATTATAGCTATTATATTTTCTTTTAAAGCTGGTGATATCATAACTTTATGGCTTGGGAAACAATATAGCATAGAGAGTCCTTATATATTTCAAATATTATTGATAGGTTTTGTGTTCAATTCTTTTGCTCAAGTTCCGTTTGCTCAAATCCAATCGAAAGGATATGCAAAAATTACGGGGGTCATTCATCTTATTGAATGTATTCCATACCTGTTAGTTTTATATTTCTCGATTATGTATTTTTCTGTTGCCGGTGTTGCTTATGCTTGGAGCGCAAGAGTTACCGTCGATTATTTTGTTTTAATGCTTGTTTCGTTGAGACTGGAAAAGAAAAAATGAAAATCCCGGTATTAGTGACTTCTTGTATCTCACCTAATGCTCCTCTTACAAATCTTTCTGATGAAAATGCAAGATTATCACTTACATTGAAGGCGATAAGGGAGTTGTCAAAAAATGCAGATTCACTCGTAATATGTGATGGTAGTGATTATGATCTAACTAAAGATATCTATAATGATAAACAAATAATTAATAAGGATTCAATCGAAATATTACATTTTAAAAACGATGTGGAGAGTGTTAAATCTTATGGCAAAGGTTACGGAGAAGGTGAGATAGTTGAATATGCATTAATGAATAGCCACTATTTATCTGGGGCAGAACATTTCGCAAAAATCACTTCCAAACTATATGTTGATAATTATAAGCAATGTATAAAAGCGTTCAATGGAAAGGCTTTTTTTATTCCAGTGCCTTTTTTGAAGGAGAATATGATTGACACAAGGTTTTATGTGGTAAATAAAAAATTATATCATGACTTCTTTGTTGATTCTTATAAAAATGTTCGAGACCTTGATGGGGTTTATTTAGAACATGTTTTTTTTGAACAGATTGAAAAAAATAAATTAACAGGAGTTATTGGAACAATAATACCAAAAATAAGAGGTTTTTCTGGCACATTTAATATCGAGTATTGTACTGATAGTAAAGTTAAGAGCTTGATTAAAGAATTAAGGTTAAAATATATTGCTATGAAAAATAAGTGAGTGGAGATGAATAGCTTAAGGATCACTATAATAACATCAACGTACAATTGTGGATATGATTTTTGCAAGACAGCGGAATCTATTAAAAATCAAACTTATAATAATATCCAATGGATTGTAATTGATGGTAACTCTAATAAGTCAACACTAGAACATATACAAAAATATACCGACATCATCGATTATTTTTTATGCGAGTCTGATCAAGGTATATACGACGCTTGGAATAAAGCTCTACCTCACATAACGGGCGATTGGGTTATTTTCATGGGTGCCGGCGATACCTTTTATGAAAATAATACGCTTGTAAAAATAATCAATGTTATGCGTGAAAAAGAGAATGCAACAACTATATATGGTGATGTGTATTTTGGTGAAAAAGATAACATAGTTGGGATTTATGGGGAAATAAAGAAAAAATGGGAATGTGGTCGACCCGCGCTCCCTCCTCATCAGGGGACTTTTCAGCACTCAAGTCTTTTTAAAGATAATGTTAATTGCTTTGATACAAAATTAAAAATAGCGGCTGATAGTGATTTTTTGATACGAACGATTGATCCGGATAAAATACATTATGTTAATTTTCCTGTATCAATTATGGATGCTTCAGGTATAAGTTCAAATGAGTCTAATAAAGAGTTGGTTAAGAAGGAAATCGCATATATTCTTGCTAAAAATAAAATTTCCATGCCTCTATCATACAAGGTGAAATTTATTTTTTATAATATCTTGCAGGATTTATTTAAAAAAATTGTTCCACAAATATTATATCAGAAAACAAAATCAATTAAGCGCAAATTATTCGGTCTAAGATAGGGGGGGGTGTGGTCATAATTTATTGTTTAAACATTACAATAGCTATAGTATTATATTTCTCTTTTTCTTTATTAGCTACGAAAACACTAAGGCTTAAAATTGCCAATCCATTTACAATTTATGCGATTATTTTATTTCCGGTTTTTTTATTAGAAAATATCTTAGCTCCTCTTTTTTATGGTGCGGATTTTGCTTTAAATGAATATTATAATGAAGCTTTATTTATATATAACATCTATTCTTTTACTGGTATTTTATCTATAATTTTCTTTTATTTGGTGTTCAATACAGTATTTAAAAAAAGTGAAATTTCCTTCAACCATGTGATTTCAAAAGGTAAATTAAAAAGAATATCCAACATTACATTAATTCTATTTGTCGCTTTATTTGTTCTTCTTTCTTCAACGTCAGAAATAGGCATTTCCGGATGGTTAATGAATCCAAGGGACGGCTATCAAAACTATCGAGAAGGTAATGGATTTTTATATGCTTTTTCTTTAAGTACGCTTTCAGTATCTTATTTTACTAGAGCGTTAGCTTTACGTTCAGAAATGAAATTATTTATATGTGCTATATTATATTGTGTCTTGGTATTTTTTCTAGGCTCAAAAACTTTTATTCTTTCATTCGCGATTTTTTATCTTGCAGTGTTAAGCCTCAATCAATCTAAGTTTTTAAAATTTGGACTCATTTTAGTTACGCCTCTGGCAGCATGTGCCATTCTTTATAATTTGTTTTTAGCTATTGGTAATATGAATGTTGATGTCGTGTTGTCTTATTTTGATCAATATCAAAATAGTATTTATTTGCTTCAGGATCTTGATAAAGGCGTAGTTAGATTATTTAATGGTACAGTTTATTTCAGTCAATTTTGGTCTTATATACCGAGAAGTTTGTTTCCAGAGAAACCATTTGTGTATGGCTTCCTTCATGTAAATGAAATATATTATCCAGGTGCTGCGGAATCTGGTCATACTCCAGCCTTTTCAAAGGGGATGGATAATTTTGTTGATTATGGATATGTAGGATTGGTAATTTTAACATTCCTGACACCTATGAATATATTTTATGGCTATATTTTTGCTAAACTCAAAGTTTTCAATAAAAACGTAATGACAAACTCTGCTTCGTATTTGCTACTTTCTTTAATTCTTATTTCACCTTCATTTGGCACGTATTTTACTGGGCCTGCATATGTGTTGTTACTAATCTTCTTTATGATATTGTTCGTTCTAATCGAACGTATTACCTTACGGGGGCGATAATGGTAACTATTGATGGAATTATTTATAACCTCCAATCATTTGGTGGAATAAGTGTATATTTTAATGAGTTGATCCAGGGAATGGCGAAGTCAAACTACCAGGCTGAAATTTTGTTGTATAAAAATAAAGAGTTTGAGTTCGATACAAATAACTTAAAGTTACAATATCGTACGCCAAGAGTTTTAGAAAGATATAAAAATGTTTCTGATGTTAAAGGTGGCGTTTTTCACTCAAGTTATTATCGAGTACATAAAAATCCTTATTTAAATGTAAAAAATGTCACAACTGTTCATGATTTTACATATGAAAAATATAGAGGAGGAATGTCAAAATTCATTCATACACTTCAAAAATATCATGCTATCAAAAATAGTGATATCGTAATTTGTATTTCAAACAACACAGCCAGGGATTTACTCAAGTACTGTCCAATTAGTGAAGACAAAATTAGAGTGATTTATAATGGTGTATCTTCATCATATAAACATCTATCCAATCTATTGGATATAAGAGTCAATAACTCAGTCTTATTTGTCGGTGCTAGAGAGGGTTATAAAAATTTCGTTCTTGCAGTAAAAGCTGTGGGGAAGTTACATGACTTAAAGCTTACGATAGTAGGTGGAGGAGTACTTAAAAAATATGAAAAAGAACTCCTTGAGAAATATTTAAAAAATAGATATGAACATTTTTCTTTTTTGAGTAATGAAGATTTAAATATACAGTATAACACTGCATATGCTCTTGTTTATCCCTCCAGTTATGAGGGCTTTGGAATACCTGTCATAGAAGCTATGCAGGCCGGATGTCCAGTTATTTGTGCGAATACATCTTCATTGCCAGAAGTAGGGGGAGATGCGCCTATTTATATTGATGATATTAATGAGTTCACTTTAAAAGAAGCTTTAGAATTAGTTAATTTAAAAAGAAATGATATGGTCGAAAGAGGTTTACTTCAGGCGCGAAAATTTTCATGGTCAAAATGTGTTAACGAAACAATTAATGTTTATAACGAATTAAATATTTAGGAATATAAGATGATTAAAATGAAGAAAAAAGTTGCATTTATCACTGGCGTAACTGGGCAAGATGGTTCATATCTTGCCGAATTTCTCATTGAAAAAGGTTATGAAGTACATGGTATAAAACGGCGAGCATCGTCATTTAACACTGATAGAATTGATCATATTTATCAATCCCGATTCGTAGATGAGCCTAATTTTATATTACATTATGGAGATTTAACCGATACATCAAATCTGATCCGTTTAATTCAGGAGATTCAACCAGATGAAATTTATAACCTTGGTGCACAATCTCATGTAGCTGTGTCATTTGAGTCACCAGAATATACAGCAGATGTAGATGCAATAGGGACGTTGCGATTATTGGAAGCAATACGAATCTGTGGGTTGGAGAAAAAAACACGTTTCTATCAAGCATCTACTTCAGAACTTTTTGGTTTAGTTCAAGAGATTCCTCAACGTGAAACTACTCCATTCTATCCGCGTTCGCCATACGCTGTAGCGAAAATGTATGCTTATTGGATAACAGTTAACTACCGTGAGTCTTATGGCATATATGCGTGTAATGGAATTCTTTTTAACCATGAATCGCCACGCCGTGGAGAAACATTTGTCACTCGTAAGATTACTCGTGCAATAGCTAATATTTCACAGGGGATCGAACAATGCCTATATTTGGGTAATCTAGATTCGTTGCGTGACTGGGGACATGCTAAAGATTATGTTCGCATGCAATGGATGATGCTTCAGCAAGATCATCCAGAGGATTTTGTCATTGCCACAGGTAAACAGATTTCTGTGCGTGAATTTGTCCGTATGGCAGCTAAAGAAGTCGGTCTCGAACTTGAATTCTCTGGTGAAGGTGTGGATGAGATAGCTACAGTAGTAAATAAAATTTCCGATTGTGCTATTGGTGTAAATGTTGGGGATGTTATAGTTCGGGTTGATCCTCGTTATTTCCGTCCTGCTGAAGTTGAAACCCTCTTAGGTGATCCTGCAAAAGCAAAAAATATATTAGGATGGGAGCCAGAGATTACAGTTGAAGAGATGTGCGCGGAAATGGTTGCTAGCGATTTGTTAAAAGCAAAACAACATGCACTTCTTAAAAGCCATGGCTATGATGTTTCGGTTTCTCTGGAGCGTTAATACATGATAAAGAAAAGAGTTTATGTCGCAGGGCATCAAGGTATGGTGGGTTCTGCAATCTGTAGGCAATTATCAGTACGTAATGATATTGAATTAATTGTTAAAACACATAAAGAACTCGATTTGACGATTCAGGAAGATGTTAAACATTTTTTTGAAGAGGAATGTATTGATCAAGTTTATCTTGCCGCAGCAAAAGTTGGTGGGATCTATGCTAACAATACTTTTCCGGCAGAATTCATCTATCAGAATCTCATGATAGAGAGTAATATTATTCATTCAGCTCATAAAGTTGGAATTCAAAAATTACTATTCTTAGGTTCTAGTTGTATATATCCTAAGTTCGCAGATCAACCAATGAAAGAATCTGCGCTTTTAACTGGCATACTTGAACCAACAAATGAGCCGTACGCCATCGCAAAAATTGCGGGAATAAAATTATGTGAATCTTACAATCGGCAATATGGGCGTGATTATCGGAGCATAATGCCAACTAATTTGTATGGTATTAATGATAATTTTCATCCTGAAAATTCGCATGTTATTCCTGCCCTCATGCGTCGATTCCATGAGGCAAAAGAAAGCGGTGCACCAGAAGTTATTGTTTGGGGAACGGGAACTCCAATGCGTGAATTTTTATATGTTGATGATATGGCTGCAGCTTCGGTTTATGTTATGGAACTTGAAGACAAAATTTATCAAGAACATACACAGCCAATGCTATCCCATATTAATGTAGGCACAGGTGTTGATTGTTCTATACGTGAAATGGCTGAAACAATGGCCTCTGTAGTTGGCTATCAAGGGAAAATTGTTTTTGATGCTACAAAACCAGATGGTACACCACGTAAATTAATGGACGTTACTCGCTTAAAAAATTTAGGTTGGGAATATCGCTATAATTTACATGAAGGTTTATCATTGACATATCAATGGTTTCTCGAAAATAAAAATACTTTCCGAGGCTAATTGTGACTAAGAGATTAGAATTTGAGTTATTTAAAACAATAGTTGAGCATACTCCTCTAATCTCGATTGATCTCATAATTAGAAATGAGAAAGGTGAGGTGCTGCTTGGGCAGCGCCTGAATCGCCCTGCGAAAAATTATTGGTTTGTACCTGGTGGGCGAATTTTTAAGGATGAGTCATTCGAGATAGCTTTTAAAAGGATAACATTTGAAGAATTAGGCTACCAAATCAGTCTTGATCAGGCGAATTTTCTTGGGGTGTATGAACATTTCTATAATGATAATGTTTCTGGGACCGATTTTTCTACTCACTACATAGTGCATGGATACGAAACCCAACTTAATCCTCAGCAAATTCGACTACCAACGGCCCAGCATAATTCCTACAAGTGGTTTGATGTAGAAGCCTTACTTCATAGCACTATTGTTCATCAGTATACCAAAAATTATTTTATTCCAAGGTAATAAATATGCTACTTCCCGTTGTCATGGCCGGTGGTTCTGGGACCAGATTATGGCCTCTCTCACGTACACTTTATCCGAAACAGTTCCTGTCCTTAAATAGCCGGTTAACTATGTTGCAAGAGACTTTGCGACGGCTTGAAAAGGTTGAACACACTCCTGCTTTGATTATTTGTAATGAATCACATCGTTTTATCGTTGCTGAACAATTGCGTAAAGTAGGTTTAAAGCATAGTGGAATTTTGCTTGAGCCTGTTGGACGCAACACTGCACCTGCCGTTGCGCTTGCAGCACTTCAGGCAATGGTAACTGGAGAGGATCCTATACTCTTGGTTCTTGCTGCTGACCATGAAATTCAGAATGAAGAAAGTTTTATTGCAGCAGTTTTGGCTGCTAAGGATTTCGCGACGCAAGGTAAGTTGGTTACCTTTGGCATAGTTCCAACTGCTCCAGAGACCGGGTATGGTTATATTAAGTCAGGTGATTCACTTGGTGGGCAAGGTTATAAAGTCGCAGCTTTTGTTGAAAAGCCAGGGCTAGAATTAGCTCAGCGGTATTTGTCAGATGGTGGCTATCTTTGGAATAGTGGAATGTTTATGTTCAGAGCATCTGTCTTTATTGATGAACTGAAAAAATTCCGCCCAGATATTTTAGAGAGTTGCCAACAATCCTTAGCTTCCTCGACACAAGATTTAGATTTTATCCGCTTGGATAACTCTTCTTTTTCTTGCTGCCCTGAAGAGTCAATTGACTATGCCGTTATGGAAAAAACATCTGAAGCTGTCGTCGTTCCGTTAAATGCGCAATGGAGTGATGTTGGGTCATGGTCTGCGTTATGGGAAATAAGCTCAAAAGATCAAAGCGGTAATGCCATTCGTGGTGACGTACTGGTCGAAGATGCGACAGATAGTTATCTTTATTCGCAGCATAGACTTATTGGTGCAGTGGGCATAAAGGATTTGGTTGTCGTTGAAACGAAAGATGCTGTATTGGTTGCACATAAAGACAAAGTTCAGCAAGTTAAGAATATAGTTGCACAACTTAAAAAGAATAATCGAACAGAATATTTACAGCATCGGGAAATTTTTCGTCCTTGGGGTAGTCATGATACTATTGCTGAAGGGGAACGATTCCAGGTAAAGCATGTGATTGTATTACCTGGACACATTACGGCTAAACAGATCCATTATCATCGTACTGAACATTGGGTGGTTGTATCGGGGACAGCTAAAGTTCATCTTGAGGATAAGACCTATCTTGTTTCAGAAAATGAATCAACATATATTCCTGTTGGCGTTCCACATTCAATTGAAAATCTTGGCAAGATCCCACTTGAAATAATTGAAGTTAGATCCGGAGTCTACCTGGAAGAGGATGATGTTATAAGAGTTTCTTCATCAGGGGTTGGATACTAATGAGGATTTCTATTATTACAGCAACCTATAATAGTGAAAAAACTCTGCTTGATACATTGCTCTCTCTGGAAAAACAAACGCATCCAGATATAGAGTATATAATTATAGATGGGGTCTCTAACGATAATACAATTGAGCTAATTAAAAGTAATTGTACAAGAGTTTCAAAAATCATTTGCGAACCAGATAAAGGTATTTACGATGCACTGAATAAAGGTATTCAGGTAGCTACTGGTGATGTTATTGGATTTTTACATTCTGATGACTTACTTGCTTATGATGATGTTATTGCAGATATAGCAAAAACATTTGAAAATTCGGGGTGTGATGCTGTTTATGGTGATCTGGAATACGTTTCTCAGAATGATACGGCTAAACGTATTAGATTATGGAAAAGTGGCACGTTTAGCCGTGTGAGAATGAAATTAGGTTGGATGCCACCTCATCCATCATTTTATATGAAACGTGATTGTTATAATAAATTTGGTGATTTTTCATTAGATTATCGAATTTCTGCTGATTATGACTCATTATTGCGTTATATTCTAAAACAACGAGTTTCGGTAGCTTATTTACCTAAAGTATTAGTGAAGATGCGTGTTGGCGGAATTAGTAATCGCTCAATATCTTCAATGGTTAATAAGTCAATGGAAGATATTCGTGTTATGAGGAATAATGGTATTATCTGGCCATTAGCCTTAGCGTATAAAAATCTTTCAAAACTCCCTCAATTTATTAAAAAGTAATCATCATGTTAAATGCTAATAAAGTTATTGATCAAAGCAACATTGCTTTCGGCACTAGTGGTGCGCGCGGTTTAGTCGTTGATTTTACCCATGATGTATGTGCTGCGTTCACCCATGCTTTCCTTTCAGTTGTACAAAATAAATCTAACTTTAATACGGTTGCCTTAGCAATCGATAACCGTCCCAGTAGTTATAAAATTGCACAGGCATGCGCATATGCAATAAAACAACATGGGTTCAACGTTGAATATCATGGTGTCATTCCTACACCAGCGTTGGCATATTATTCGATGCAGAAAGGCATACCATGCATTATGGTTACCGGAAGTCATATCCCATTTGATCGCAATGGATTGAAATTCTATCGACCAGATGGAGAAATTACAAAAGAAGATGAAGTTGCGATAGCAAATAGTCAATATACGTTTTCTCCTGTAACTACATTACCTCATTTGGAAACTAGCTCTCAAGGTGCTAATTCATACATAACACGATATGTATCATTATTTGATAAAAATATTCTAAAAGGCAAAAAAATCGGTATTTACGAACACTCTAGTGCCGGTAGGGATTTATATGCCCCATTATTTAGTCAATTAGGTGCTGAAGTCGTATCTTTGGGCAGAAGTGATGAATTTGTTCCCATTGATACAGAGGCAGTTAGTGAGGAAGATCGAGTAAGAGCGCGTGAATGGTCGGAGAAATTTAAGCTGGACGCTATCTTTTCCACCGATGGAGATGGTGACCGACCGCTTGTAGCAGATGAAAAAGGTGAGTGGTTAAGAGGTGATATCCTGGGGCTTCTAACTGCTGATGCTTTAAAAATTCAGGCATTAGCGATTCCAGTCAGTTGTAATACCGCAGTTGAGCTATCAAACAAATTCACATGTATTCAACGTACAAAAATCGGTTCCCCGTATGTTATTGCTGCGTTTGAAGAACTTAAGAATCGATACGACGCTATTGCTGGTTTTGAGGCCAATGGTGGTTTTCTTCTGGCATCAGACCTGTTGATTAATGGAAAAACGTTAAAGGCGTTACCAACCCGCGACGCGATATTACCTGTATTAATGTTATTAACGACAGCCAGTAAAAGTAAAATATCAACATTAGTTGAAAGTCTTCCTCAGCGTTTTACTTGGTCCGATCGTGTAAAAGCTTTCCCAAGCGTTGAAAGCAAAAAAATAATTAATGATGCGATTTCAGCGCCCGATGCTTTTTTAAATAAGTTGGGATTTTCAACACTGACTTGCATTGATATTGATGAAACAGATGGTGCAAGATTTACACTTTCAAACGGTGCTGTTATTCATCTTCGCCCATCAGGTAATGCGCCTGAGCTTCGTTGCTATACTGAAGCTAATGATGAGAGTCAGGCGAAAACATATGTCAATACAGTATTAAGTAATATTGTTCTTTTACGTAACTGACATAATCTTATGTAACAATGTATGCAAACGAGGGTATGCTCAACACTTAACAACCAACAGATATAAACAGTTTGTTGGGATAACTATGATATACAGCACTACACACATATATGTAACTTGAGTTAACATCTGTTTCATATTTCAAGCCGCGCAATCCCGCGGTGACCACCCCTGACAGGAGTAAACAATGTCAAAGCAACAGATTGGCGTCGTCGGTATGGCAGTGATGGGGCGCAACCTTGCGCTCAACATCGAAAGCCGTGGTTATACCGTCTCTATTTTCAACCGTTCCCGTGAAAAGACGGAAGAAGTTATTGCTGAAAATCCAGGCAAAAAACTGGTTCCTTACTATACGGTGAAAGAGTTTGTTGAATCTCTTGAAACGCCTCGTCGCATCCTGTTAATGGTGAAAGCAGGTGCAGGCACGGATGCTGCTATTGATTCCTTGAAACCATACCTCGATAAAGGCGACATCATCATTGATGGTGGTAATACTTTCTTCCAGGACACCATTCGTCGCAACCGTGAGCTTTCCGCAGAAGGTTTTAATTTCATCGGTACTGGTGTTTCCGGTGGAGAAGAGGGCGCGCTGAAAGGGCCTTCCATCATGCCTGGTGGTCAGAAAGAAGCCTATGAACTGGTTGCGCCAATCCTCACCAAAATTGCTGCCGTAGCTGAAGATGGCGAACCGTGTGTTACCTATATTGGTGCCGATGGTGCAGGTCACTACGTAAAAATGGTTCACAACGGTATTGAATACGGCGATATGCAGCTGATTGCGGAAGCCTATTCTCTGCTGAAAGGTGGCCTGAACCTTTCCAACGAAGAACTGGCTCAGACTTTCACCGAGTGGAATAACGGTGAGCTGAGCAGCTACCTGATCGACATCACTAAAGATATCTTCACTAAAAAAGATGAAGACGGTAACTACCTGGTCGATGTGATTCTGGATGAGGCAGCTAACAAAGGTACTGGTAAGTGGACCAGCCAGAGCGCACTGGATCTCGGTGAGCCTCTGTCACTGATCACTGAATCAGTGTTTGCACGTTACATCTCTTCTCTCAAAGAGCAGCGTGTTGCGGCGTCTAAAGTACTGTCCGGTCCGCAAGCACAACCTGCAGGCGACAAAGCTGAATTCATTGAGAAAGTTCGTCGTGCGCTTTATCTGGGTAAGATTGTTTCTTACGCTCAGGGCTTCTCACAGCTACGTGCCGCGTCTGAAGAGTACAACTGGGATCTGAACTATGGTGAAATCGCGAAGATCTTCCGTGCTGGCTGTATCATCCGCGCTCAGTTCCTGCAGAAAATCACTGATGCTTACGCTGAAAATCCGAAGATCGCTAACTTGCTGTTAGCACCGTACTTCAAGAAAATCGCCGACGATTATCAGCAAGCTCTGCGTGATGTAGTAGCCTATGCGGTACAGAACGGTATCCCGGTTCCGACCTTCGCCGCTGCGGTTGCCTATTACGACAGCTACCGTGCCGCAGTACTGCCTGCGAATCTGATCCAGGCACAGCGTGACTATTTTGGTGCGCATACTTATAAACGCATTGATAAAGAAGGTGTATTCCACACCGAATGGTTGGATTAATCTGATTTAATCAGTAATAAACTAAGGCCCGGCATTTATCGCTGGGCTTTTTTTTGCCATAAATCTTATAGACTAAATTTCATTGCTTAATATTAACTTAATAAATATTAGCTATTCTTATAAAGAAAATCTGAATTGTTTTTCGTTGCGTTGACCAGTCATCATCGTAGCGTTAAAACTTTTAACTCTTATCAGGATGCTAAAAACATCATGATTCATAGTTAAGTTAATTCTGAGAGCATGAAATGAAAATCACCATTTCCGGTACTGGTTATGTAGGCCTTTCAAATGGGCTTTTAATCGCACAAAATCATGAGGTTGTAGCATTAGATATTTTACCAGCACGCGTCGCAATGCTGAATGATAGGATATCTCCTATTGTTGACAAGGAGATTCAGCAGTATTTGCAATCAGATAAAATATGCTTTAATGCCACTTTAGATAAAAATGAAGCCTACCGGAATACAGATTATGTGATTATCGCAACTCCGACTGACTATGATCCTAAAACTAATTATTTCAATACATCCAGCGTAGAATCAGTAATTAAAGATGTAACAGAGATAAATCCCCAGGCGGTAATGGTTATCAAATCCACGGTTCCGGTAGGTTTTACCGCCGCTATGCATAAGAAATACCACACCGAAAATATTATTTTCTCCCCCGAATTCCTTCGCGAAGGTAAAGCCCTTTACGATAATCTTCATCCTTCTCGTATCGTGATCGGCGAACGTTCTGAACGTGCAGAGCGTTTTGCCGCGTTATTACAGGAAGGGGCAATCAAACAAAATATTCCAACCCTGTTTACTGATTCAACAGAAGCTGAAGCAATTAAACTTTTTGCTAATACCTATCTCGCGATGCGTGTGGCGTACTTTAATGAACTGGATAGCTATGCAGAAAGTTTAGGATTGAACACACGTCAAATTATTGAAGGCGTTTGTCTTGATCCACGCATCGGCAACCACTACAACAATCCATCATTTGGTTACGGTGGCTACTGTCTACCGAAAGATACTAAGCAGCTGTTGGCAAACTATCAGTCTGTTCCCAATAATATTATCTCTGCCATCGTTGAGGCTAATCGTACCCGGAAAGACTTCATCGCCGATGCTATCTTGTCGCGCAAACCTAAAGTAGTTGGAATATATCGTCTGATAATGAAGAGTGGTTCGGATAACTTCCGCGCTTCGTCCATTCAGGGGATTATGAAACGGATCAAAGCTAAGGGTGTTGAAGTTATCATTTATGAACCAGTGATGAAGGAAGAATCGTTCTTCAACTCGCGACTGGAACGTGACCTCACAACGTTTAAGCAACAGGCTGATGTCATCATTTCTAATCGTATGTCTGAAGAGCTTAAGGATGTAGCAAATAAGGTCTATACCCGTGATCTTTTCGGTAGTGACTAACCTATTGTTACCATGATGGTTTTCTGTACACACGTCATTTAATGCTCGTGGAGTAATTCAGTATTTTTATTGTTACTCCTATGGCATTCATACAGATTATCGCTAAACTATGGCGACCTGAAATTTTCCGTCTGTTAGGGTAATGATGAGAGTTGAAAATAATAATATTCCTGGGCATAACCATGACCCGGAACAGATTGATTTAATTGATTTACTGATGCAGTTGTGGCGTGGGAAGGTGACAATCTTCATCACTGTTATTGTGGCAATCGCTCTGGCTATCGGATATCTGGCGGTCGCGAAAGAGAAATGGACGTCGACAGCCATTGTTACTCAGCCAGATGTGGGGCAAATTGCTGGCTATAACAATGCCATGAATGTTATCTATGGTCCGGCAGCACCGAAAGTGTCGGATTTACAGGAGGCGTTAATTGGTCGCTTCAGTTCTGCCTTCTCTGCATTAGCCGAAACGCTGGATAATCAGGAAGAACCAGAAAAACTGACCATTGAACCTTCTGTTAAAAATCAGCCGTTGCCATTAGCTGTTTCTTATGTCGGGCAAACTGCGGCTGACGCACAGAAGAAGCTGGCTGAATATATTCAACAGGTTGATGACCAGGTGAATAAAGAGCTGGAAAAGGACCTGAAAGATAATATTGCTTTGGGTATGAAAACCCTGAAAGACTCTTTGAAAACGCAAGAAGTGGTGGCACAGGAGCAAAAAGATCTGCGTATCCGCCAGATTCAGGAAGCATTGCAATATGCGAATCAGGCGCAGTTGGCAAAGCCACAGATTCAACAGACCGAAGACGTAACGCAGGATACGTTGTTCCTTCTGGGGAGTGATGCACTGGAGTCGATGATCAAGCATGAAGCGACCCGTCCGCTGGTTTTCTCTCCTGGTTACTACCAGACTCGTCAAAACCTTTTGGATATCGAAAGCCTGAAGGTTGATGATCTTGATATAAATGCCTACCGTTACGTTATGAAACCCACACTGCCAATTCGTCGCGATAGCCCGAAAAAGGCCATCACACTGATTCTGGCTGTGCTGCTGGGCGGTATGGTTGGCGCGGGGATTGTGCTGGGGCGTAATGCGCTGCGCAATTACAACGCGAAATAATCTTTTTAGCTTTAATGAAAACGGGCAGGGTGGTGACACCGTGCCCGTTTTTTGTTGCTGGATGCGACAAAAACATCACATCCAGTCAGCCCCAATTCACTGATGCCGCTTGCGTAAGTTCTCAATCACCGTCGTTAAATCCAGATCCTGATCCTGCAACAATACCAGCAGGTGATACATCAAATCAGATGCTTCGTTGGTCAGTTCAAAGCGGTCATGTACCGTCGCGGCCAGTGCGGTTTCCACGCCTTCTTCACCAACTTTTTGTGCGATACGCTTGGTGCCGCTGGCATACAGTTTGGCGGTGTAGGAGGTTTCCGGATCGGCAGATTTGCGCTCGGCGAGCAGTTGTTCCAGTTGATACAGGAACAGCCACTGGTGAGCGGTATCGCCGAAGCAACTACTTGTGCCTTTATGGCAGGTTGGGCCGATGGGATTCGCCAGCACCAGTAGTGTGTCGTTGTCGCAGTCCGGCGCAATGCTCACTACGTTGAGGAAATTGCCCGACGTTTCGCCTTTGGTCCACAGTCGCTGTTTAGTGCGCGAGAAGAAAGTGACCTTGCCGCTTTCGATGGTTTTATCCAGAGCTTCCGGGTTCATGTAGCCCAGCATTAGCACTTCGCCGGATACTGCGTGTTGCACAATCACCGGCATCATCCCGTCGGTTTTTTCCCAGTCCAGTTCGCGACGTTGTTGTTCTGTTAACATATCCTGATCTCCACGCCCTGTGTTGCCAGGTACGCTTTTAATTCACCAATATTGATTATTTGTTTGTGGAACACGGAAGCCGCCAGCGCGCCGTCAACGTCGGCATCGCGGAAGGCTTCGAGGAAGTGTTCCATGGTGCCTGCGCCACCGGAGGCAATCAGCGGTACGTGACAGACTTCACGTACTTTTTTCAGTTGCCCGAGATCGTAACCGTTACGCACACCGTCCTGATTCATCATATTAAGAACGATTTCTCCGGCACCGCGTTTTTGTACTTCCTGTACCCAGTCGAGCGTTTCCCATTGAGTGACGCGGGTGCGGTTTTCATCGCCGGTATATTGATTAACGTGATACTTGCCGGTTTCTGCGTCGTACCAGGTATCAATGCCTACCACAATACACTGCACGCCAAAACGATCTGCCAGACGGGTGATCAATGTCGGATCTGCCAGCGCAGGGGAGTTGATGGATATTTTATCCGCACCAAAAGAAAGAATTTTGGCAGCGTCATCCAGGGACTTAATCCCGCCAGCTACGCAGAAGGGAATATCGATCACTTCCGCCACGCGAGATACCCAGCTTTTATCTACCACACGTCCATCGCTGGAAGCGGTGATATCGTAGAACACCAGCTCGTCAGCGCCTTCTTCGGCGTAGCGTTTTGCCAGCGGCACAATATCGCCAATGATTTCATGGTTGCGAAACTGTACGCCTTTCACCACCTGACCATCACGAACGTCGAGACATGGAATTATGCGTTTTGCCAACATGCGATGGCCTCCTTCACGGTGAATTTACCTTCCAGTAATGCCCGACCAACTATTACGCCGCGCACACCAGTACCACGCAGGGCAGCGACATCATCAATGTCGCCAATGCCGCCGGAGGACTGAAACGCCACCTGCGGATATCTGGCGCACACTTCTTCATATAAAGAGACGTTAGAACCTGCCAGCGTGCCGTCGCGCGAGATATCGGTACACAGCACATGTTTCAGGCCGACGGGCAGATAGGTTTCCACCAGTTGTTCCAGTGAAACGCCCGAGTTTTCTTGCCAGCCGCTCACTGCCACCTGTTTGTTGCCTTGCTCGTCAATGCGTACATCCAGCGCCAGCACCAGCGCATCGGCACCGAAGCGTTCAAACCATCCTTTCACCACGTCAGGTGATTTTACCGCAGTGGAGCCGACGACCACGCGGGCAACGCCTGCGTCCAGTAATGCTGCCACGTCTTCTTCGCTACGCACGCCGCCGCCAACCTGCACCGGAACGTTAACGCCCGCGACCAGCGTTTTAATCAGGGGGATTTGGCGTTTAGCCGGATCTTTTGCCCCGGTCAGATCCACCAGATGCAGCACTTCGGCACCCTGCGCGGCGTAATCCTGTAAGCGTGGCAGCGGGTCGTTACCGTAATCACGCTGCTTGCCGTAATCGCCCTGATGGAGACGCACCACGGTGCCGTCGATTAAATCTAATGCCGGAATAATCATTACATCTCCAGGAAGTTTTTCAGCAACTTAGCGCCAGCGGCACCAGAACGCTCCGGGTGGAACTGCACGCCGTAGAAGTTATCTTTTTGCACCGCAGCGGTGAACGGTTCGCCGTAATTACATTGGGCGATGGTCCACGGATTGACCGGCATCGCGTAGCTGTGAACAAAGTAAAAGTAAGCGCCGTCTTCAATTCCCTGAAACAGACGGTTGCCCGCCTGCGGGTAAACGCGATTCCAGCCCATATGCGGCAGCGGCAGACCAAAGTCGGTCATTTTCGGCACATCCTCGTCGATGATGCCCAGCAAATCGACGCCGTTGCTCTCTTCGCTGCGTCGTCCCAGCAGTTGCATCCCTAAGCAGATGCCCAGCACCGGTTGAGTACAGGCTTTGATGAGATCAAACAGTTCGCGCTCACGCACCTGATCCATCGCCGCTTGTGCTGTGCCGACGCCGGGTAAAAACAGTTTATCGGCCAGCAACACTACGTCCGGATCACGGCTGACTTTCGGTTCATAGCCGTGACGCGCAATAGCAGACTTCACCGAGTTCAGGTTGGCGCAGCCGGTATCAAGGATCACCACGTTCATTACAACACTCCTTTCGACGAGGGTAAGGTGTCGCCTTCCACGCGGATGGCCTGGCGCAGGGTGCGACCAAAGGCTTTGAACAAGCTCTCTACACGGTGATGATCGTTTTTACCTTTGGTTTTCAGGTGTAGTGTCACGCCCATGGTGTATGAAAGCGAACGGAAGAAGTGCTCGATCATCTCGGTGCTGAGATCGCCCACGCGCTGGTAGGTAAATTCGGCTTTATATTCCAGGTGCGGGCGACCAGAGATATCCAGCGCGCAGCGGGCAAGGCATTCGTCCATCGGCAGCACAAAACCGAAGCGGCAAATACCGCGTTTGTCGCCGAGGGCGATTTTTAACGCTTCGCCCAGCGCCAGGCCGGTATCTTCGACGGTGTGGTGATCGTCAATATAGAGGTCGCCTTTGACGTTGATTTCCATACGGAAGCCGCCGTGGGTGGCGATCTGATCCAGCATGTGATCAAAGAAGCCAACGCCGGTGTTAATTTTGCTGCCGCCTTCGCGATCCAGCCACACCTGAACGTCAATCTGCGTCTCTTTGGTGTTGCGTACCACGTGAGCGTAACGATCACGTTTGGTGAGTTGCTCGCCAATCATCGGCCAGTTCAGGGTTTCGCGGTTGTAGCGTAAACCATTAATGCCCATGTTTTCTGCGAGTTGAATATCGGTCGCGCGATCGCCAATCACATAACTGTTGGCACGATCCATTGCTTGTTCAGCCAGGTAACGCTCCACCAGTTTTACTTTCGGTTTACGGCAGTCGCACTCATCTGCGGGCAGATGTGGACAAATCAGCACTTCATCAAACTGAACGCCTTGTGAGGTGAAGATCTGCATCATCAGGTTGTGCGGGCCATCGAAATCCGCCTGCGGGAAACTTTGCGTCCCCAGACCATCCTGGTTGGTGATCATCACCAGTTTATAGCCCGCTTTTTGCAGCTTCAGCAGTTCCGGGATCACGCCTGGTTCAAAGGCGAGTTTGTCAAAACGGTCCACCTGAAAATCACTCGGCGGTTCGCTAATCAGGGTTCCATCGCGATCGATAAAAAGATACTTCTGACTCATCAAACTTGCTCCGCACGTAAGGCGTCAATGACGCGCTGGCTTTCTTCACGGGTTCCGACGGTAATTCGCAGGCAGCCGCTTAAAGAGGGTTGTTTATTCTGATCACGTAAGATAATGCCCTGATCCCACAAAGATTTAAACACCGCGCTGGAGGCTTTAAAGCGCGCCAGAATGTAGTTGGTTTCGGAGTCGAAAACCTGCTCCACGCAGGGAATTTCTTTTAGCGCGGCAATCAGGTATTCGCGTTCTGCAATAATTTGCGCCACCCGTTCGCGCATGGCGACGATTCCCTTCTGGCTTAACGCCTGTGCGGCAATGTCGGCAACCGGCGTCGAGAGCGGGTAGGGGGCGATCACTTTCATTAACAGGTTGATGACTTCTTCGTTTGCCAGCGTAAACCCGCACCGAAGACCCGCCAGAGCGAAGGCTTTCGAAAGGGTGCGCAAAATAGCCAGGTGCGGATATTCCGCCAACCAGCCAGCCAACGATGCCTGTGGGCAAAATTCAATATAAGCTTCATCGGCGACCACAATGGCTTTACCGCGCGTTAACTCCAGCAACGTGCGAAAATCCTGCGGGTTGATCAGTTGCCCGGTTGGGTTGTTGGGGCTGCAAACGTAGACCACTTTCACGCCGTCCAGCTTGTCGGAAATCCCCTGCAAGTCCAGTTGCCAGTTTTCCAGCGTAGGTACGGTACGGCACTCGACGCCAATGGTTTCGGCGCTGACGCTGTACATGCCGTAAGTTGGCGGGCAATAGAGAATGGCGTCTTTCCCTGGTTCACAAAAAGCGCGAATCAGCAGTTCAATACCTTCGTCCGCGCCACGGCTGACCAGCACCTGCTCCGGTTTCACGCCTGCATACTGCGCATAATTTTCAATGACCGCTTTCGGCTGACATTCCGGGTAGCGGTTGAGCGTTTGCTGAGTAAGCTGAAACTCCACAGCTGTAGGATATTCGTTGGCGTTCAGCCAGACATCGCCGTTACCGCCCAGACGACGCGCCGACTGATACGGCGTCAGGTTGCGGACGTTTTCACGCGCTAAATCGGTAATAGTCACAGTGCTCATGCTTGCTCCTTAAGGGCGTTAACACGCAAAGTAACGGCATTTTTGTGGGCACTCAGGCGTTCGGCGGCGGCCAGTGTTTCAATGGTCGAAGCCAGCGCGGAAAACCCTTCTTTTGACAGTTCTTGCACGGTCATACGCTTCTGGAAATCCGCCAGGCCGAGACTGGAACAGGTGGCGGTGTAACCGTAAGTCGGCAGCACGTGATTGGTGCCGGAGGCGTAGTCGCCCGCCGATTCCGGTGACCAGTCACCAAGAAATACCGAGCCGGCACTGGTGATGCTATCGACCAGTTCACGGGCATTGCGGGTCTGAATGATCAGGTGCTCCGGGCCGTACTGGTTGGAGATTGCCACGCACTGCGCTAAATCGTTGGTCACGATCAGGCGACTGGCGCTCAGTGCCTGGCGGGCGGTTTCGGCACGCGGCAGTTCTGCCAACTGGCGTTCGACGGCTTCGGCAACGCGACGCGCCATATCAACATCGGGCGTCAGTAAAATCACCTGCGAGTCCGGGCCGTGTTCTGCCTGGGAGAGCAAATCAGAGGCGACAAAATCCGGTGTTGCGCCGCTGTCAGCAATCACCAGCACTTCCGACGGGCCTGCGGGCATATCGATCGCCGCACCGTCCAGACGCTGGCTCACCTGGCGTTTTGCTTCTGTCACAAAGGAGTTACCAGGCCCGAAAATTTTGTCCACTTTTGGCACGGATTCTGTACCGAACGCCAGCGCGGCAATGGCCTGAGCGCCGCCGACGTTAAACACGTCCTGCACGCCACACAGTTGCGCCGCGTAAAGGATCTCATCGGCAATCGGCGGCGGTGAGCACAGCACCACTTTATTGCAACCTGCAATACGCGCCGGAGTCGCCAGCATTAATACGGTTGAGAAGAGCGGGGCGGAGCCGCCAGGAATATACAAACCAACTGAAGCCACCGGGCGTGTTACCTGCTGGCAACGCACGCCTGGCTGAGTTTCAACATCTACCGGCGGCAGTTTTTGCGCAGTGTGGAAGGTTTCAATATTCTTTACTGCCACCGCCATCGCCTGTTTTAGCTCGTCGCTCAGGCGTTCGCAGGCGTCGGCAATTTCCTTAGCAGTTACTTTCAGTGCGGTAACCGTGGTTTTATCAAACTTCGAGCTGTATTCCCGCAGGGCATCATCGCCGCGTGCTTTCACGTTATCTAAAATTTCACGGACGGTACGGGTGATGCTTTCAGAGGCGGAGATCGCCGGGCGCATTAACAGCTGGCGTTGTTGTTCCGCAGTACAGCTATTCCAGTCAATGATTGTGTTAAAGCTCATGGCTATTACTCCATCATCTTCTCAATTGGCAGAACCAGAATCGAGCTGGCGCCCAGCTCCTTCAATTTTTCCATGGTTTCCCAGAACAGGGTTTCGCTACTGACCATGTGCATCGCTACGCGCTGTTGGTCACCCGCCAGCGGCAGAATAGTCGGGCGTTCTGCACCTGGCAGCAGGGCGATGACATCATCCAGACGTTCGGTCGGTGCGTGCATCATGATGTATTTTGATTCGCGCGCCTGGATCACTCCCTGAATACGGGTCAGCAGTTTGTCGATCAGTTGCTGTTTGGATTCTTCCATTTCGCCATCGCGCTGGATCAGGCAGGCTTTCGAGCGGTAGATAACTTCGACTTCGCGCAGGCCGTTAGCTTCCAGCGTGGCACCGGTGGAAACCAGATCGCAAATCGCATCCGCCAGTCCGGCGCGCGGAGCCACTTCGACAGAACCGTTCAGTAAGCAGGATTTAAAAGAGATACCTTTCTGGTCGAGATAACGTTTGAGCAGGTGAGGATAAGAGGTGGCAATACGTTTACCGTTTAAGGAGAGCGGGCCGTCCCAGGCTTCATCAACTGGCGTTGCCAGCGAAAGGCGGCAGCCGCCGAAATCGAGACGACGCAGGGTAAAGTAGCGCGGATCTTCACCCTGGGCGCGGCGGTTAAGCAACTCTTCTTCCAGTACGTTTTCGCCAATAATCCCGAGGTCAACTACGCCGTCCATTACCAGACCGGGAATGTCGTCGTCACGCACCCGCAGAATATCAATCGGCATGTTTTCTGCCATCGCGATCAGGCGCTGGGTGTGAAGATTAATTTTAATGCCACAGCGCGCCAGCAATTCGCGTGAATCATCACTTAAACGACCTGATTTCTGCATAGCTATGCGTAAACGAGTGTTGTCTGTCATTTTCTTCTTCCTCTTTTAACCTGTCTGAATCGTTATCAACCGCGCAATAAAAAAGCCCCCGGAAGATGATCTTCCGGGGGCTTTCTCATGCGTTCATGCACCACTGGAAGATCTGAATGTCTTCCAGCACACATCGCCTGAAAGACTAGTCAGGATGATGGTGATGATGGTGGTGTTTAAATTGAACGCGTGTCATAAAATTCTCTGTGAATGTTTATTCAACTGATGCCTTTTAACCTAAACCACTTTCACGTTAGAAAGCAAGGGCTTTTTTATATATTTTGTGGCGATAGATTTGTTTAATGAATGAGCGGGGAAAGGAGGGGGCCAGGAGTGGCTACGTTAAAAACGTAATCGTGAAAATATGTCTTTAAAACCCTCAAGAACATTGTGTTCTGTAACTAAAGTGGGCTTTGTTCCTGCCGGATGCGGCGTGAATGCCTTATCTGGTCTACAAATGTTGCCTAAATTCAATATATTGATGTTTTTGTAGGACTGATAAGCGGAGCGCATCAGGCAATTGTATATTTGCTAACAGTTTCGATTTCATTCATAGAATGAATTGTCAGTTTTGATACGCTGGCGTAGCCTTATAGATCTAAGGTGTATCAGGAGAAAACGGATGAAAAAGGTCGCAATTGTCGGGTTAGGGTGGTTAGGTATGCCGCTGGCGATGTCACTTTCAGCGCGAGGCTGGCAGGTCACCGGGAGTAAAACCACACAAGATGGCGTCGAAGCGGCCCGAATGAGCGGGATTGATAGCTATCTGCTTCGTATGGAGCCTGAGTTAGTTTGTGATTCTGACGATCTGGATGCCCTGATGGATGCCGATGCGCTGGTCATTACGCTTCCTGCACGTCGCAGTGGCCCCGGCGATGAGTTCTATTTACAAGCTGTGCAAGAGCTGGTGGATAGCGCGCTGGCTCATCGTATTCCCCGCATTATTTTTACCAGCTCAACGTCTGTCTATGGCGATGCACAAGGCACTGTGAAAGAAACTACCCCGCGTAATCCAGTGACCAACAGTGGACGAGTATTAGAAGAACTCGAAGACTGGCTGCACAATTTACCCGGTACTTCAGTCGATATTCTGCGTCTTGCGGGTCTGGTCGGACCAGGGCGCCATCCCGGACGCTTCTTTGCCGGAAAAACCGCGCCTGACGGTGAGCACGGTGTTAATTTAGTCCACCAGGAAGATGTTATTGGCGCTATCACCCTGTTGTTACAGGCACCTAAAGGCGGACACATCTATAATATATGTGCGCCAGCTCACCCTGCGCGCAATGTTTTCTATCCACAGATGGCTCGTTTACTGGGGCTGGAACCCCCGCAGTTCAGAAATAGTCTGGACAGCGGTAAGGGTAAAATTATTGATGGCAGTCGGATTTGCAATGAACTGGGATTTGAATACCAGTATCCCGATCCGCTGGTAATGCCGCTGGAGTAAACGATCACGCCAGCAGGACGCCGCATACACTGCAAGGGGGCGTGTATGAAACCACTGCTGGATGTGTTGATGATCCTTGATGCCTTAGAAAAGGAAGGCAGTTTTGCGGCGGCGTCGGCCAAACTCTACAAGACGCCGTCCGCTCTGAGTTATACCGTTCACAAGCTGGAAAGCGACCTTAATATTCAATTACTCGATCGCAGCGGTCACCGCGCTAAATTCACCCGTACCGGAAAAATGCTATTAGAGAAAGGGCGAGAAATACTCCACACTGTTCATGAACTGGAAAAACAGGCGATCAAACTTCATGAAGGCTGGGAAAACGAGCTGGTGATTGGGGTAGATGATACGTTTCCTTTTTCTCTGCTTGCGCCGCTCATTGAAATCTTTTATCAACATCACAGCGTGACGCGCCTGAAGTTTATCAATGGCGTGCTCGGTGGTTCCTGGGAGGCGCTGACCCAGGGGAGGGCGGATATTATTGTCGGCGCGATGCATGAGCCGCCGTCCTCCAGCGAATTTGGCTTTTCTCGTCTGGGTGATCTGGAGCAAGTTTTCGCTGTGGCACCCCATCATCCTTTAGCACTGGAAGAAGAACCGTTAAACCGACGAATTATTAAACGATACCGGGCAATAGTGGTAGGCGACACGGCACAGGCAGCCGCGTCCACAGCCTCGCAAATACTCGACGAACAAGAAGCCATAACCGTATTCGATTTTAAAACCAAGCTGGAGCTACAAATCAGCGGTCTTGGTTGTGGCTATTTACCCCGCTATCTGGCGCAACGTTTTCTCGATAGTGGCGCGTTAATTGAAAAGAAAGTGGTCGCCCAGACTCTTTTTGAACCGGTCTGGATTGGCTGGAACGAACAGACCGCAGGGCTTGCCAGCGCATGGTGGCGGGATGAGATTTTAGCAAATAGTGCGATTGCTGGAGTTTATGCAAAATCTGATGACGGAAAATCAGCCATTTAAATAAAAAATTTTATGACAAGCCTCTCATTCTCTTGTCATTTACCCCCCATTTAGGCACAATGCGCCGCTGTCAAAAAATGACTAAAAACCGACGTTTTATCCGCGTCGGTTATTTTTTGCTTCAAACCAATCATTCATACCAAGAGGCCGGGCTTCGTACCGGATAGATATTTACTAAAAATCGACAGTTGTTGTCGCTGAGGAATCCAAAAAAATGGGGCAATTTTTTGCTTACGCGACGGTTATCACCGTAAAGGAGAATGACCATGTCGCATAACGTTACTCCAAACACCTCTCGCGTGGAATTGCGTAAAACGCTTACGTTAGTTCCGGTTGTAATGATGGGTCTTGCCTATATGCAGCCGATGACGCTGTTTGATACTTTTGGTATCGTTTCAGGCCTCACGGATGGTCATGTGCCGACAGCCTATGCGTTCGCATTAATTGCGATCCTGTTTACGGCTCTGAGCTACGGGAAGCTGGTTCGCCGCTATCCTTCTGCTGGCTCTGCATACACTTACGCCCAGAAATCCATTAGCCCGACCGTTGGCTTTATGGTGGGTTGGTCTTCTCTGCTCGACTATTTGTTCGCGCCGATGATCAACATTCTGTTGGCGAAAATCTATTTTGAAGCCCTGGTGCCTTCCATCCCATCGTGGATGTTTGTGGTGGCGCTGGTGGCCTTTATGACCGCCTTTAACCTGCGTAGTCTGAAATCCGTAGCGAACTTCAACACGGTAATCGTAGTGTTGCAGGTTGTGCTGATCGCGGTGATTCTGGGCATGGTAGTTTACGGCGTATTTGAAGGTGAAGGCGCTGGTACGCTGGCGAGCACCCGTCCGTTCTGGTCTGGCGATGCGCATGTTATCCCAATGATTACCGGTGCGACGATCCTGTGCTTCTCCTTTACAGGTTTTGACGGCATCAGCAACCTGTCGGAAGAAACCAAAGATGCAGAGCGCGTGATCCCGCGTGCGATTTTCCTGACCGCGCTGATCGGCGGCATGATCTTCATCTTTGCAACTTACTTCCTGCAGCTGTACTTCCCGGATATCTCTCGCTTTAAAGATCCGGATGCGTCACAGCCTGAAATCATGCTGTACGTTGCGGGTAAAGCGTTCCAGGTTGGCGCGCTGATCTTCTCCACCATTACCGTACTGGCGTCCGGTATGGCGGCGCACGCAGGCGTAGCGCGTCTGATGTACGTAATGGGTCGTGACGGCGTGTTCCCGAAAAGCTTCTTCGGTTATGTACACCCGAAATGGCGTACCCCGGCAATGAACATTATCCTGGTTGGCGCGATTGCTCTGCTGGCAATCAACTTTGACCTGGTAATGGCAACGGCGCTGATTAACTTTGGTGCGCTGGTAGCATTTACCTTCGTTAACCTGTCGGTCATTTCGCAGTTCTGGATCCGTGAGAAGCGTAACAAAACGCTGAAAGATCACTTCCAGTATCTGTTCCTGCCGATGTGTGGTGCTCTGACTGTAGGTGCGCTGTGGGTTAACCTGGAAGAAAGCTCAATGGTTCTGGGTCTGATCTGGGCGGCAATCGGTCTGATTTACCTGGCTTGCGTGACGAAGAGCTTCCGCAATCCGGTTCCGCAGTACGAAGACGTTGCATAATCCTATCAAGCCGGATGGCATAACCATCCGGTAATTCACTAAAAACCGGAGTTTATCGCTCCGGTTTTTTCTTTTCAGACGATCTCTTCCGCGTACTGCCAAAGCGCCTTTAACAGCGACACTTTCTCTTTATCATCGGCATATTGTTGTGCCAGCATTTGCAATTCATCAGCATAATCTTGCAAAAACTCTGGCGTGAAGACCTGGCGACGGTGCTCCAGCCAGCGTTGCTGTTCGGCGTAGTCCAGCGTTCCTGGGAAGTTACGCGCACGATAATTGAACAACAGTTTCTCAATGCGTTTATCGACAAAGGTGATATCCAGTGCTGGTAAATTACGCGGCTCGGTTTCCAGTACAATTTTCATTGCTGCACGATCGGCGTCGCTGAAAAAGCCGTTATAAAGCTGGGCATCCACGTTATCTGAAGGCGTAAATGGTTCGGCTTCAGCAAAGATCGCCACCACTTTTTCACGCACTTGCGGATTTTCACGCAGAATTTTCAGGTTATCGAGACAATGCTGGCGATTAATGCCCAGCCGATCGGCATCTTCCGGGCGAAGCGTATTCGCCTGTGCTAATACCGGACATTTATTAATATGCACCAGCTTAACCGGAACGGCGGTGTTATCGCCCAGATCGGCTTTCGCGGTATACAGGCGCTCGCGCAGCGTGTCGCTATCCAGTTCCAGTAATGGCGAAATATCTCCTGCTAAATCCACCATAATCACGGCATTACGATTTTCAGGATGCCATGCCAGCGGCGCAACCCAACTGGTATTGCCGCGCCATGCACCAAACATACCGGAAACGTGTACCAGTGGTTTCATCTGTGGCACATCAATCAACGCCATCAATTTGTGCTTGTTGCGATGGCTGTAGAGATAATCAAACAGGCGTGGCTGACGCGTTTTTACCAGTTTTGCCATCGCAATAGTGGCGTACACATCAGCCATCGCATCGTGGGCGTTGCTATGTTCAATACCATTCGCTTTGGTTAAATGTTCAAGGCGAAAACTCGGTAGACCGTCATCATTTTCAGGCCAGTTAATCCCCTCTGGACGCAGGGCATAACAGGCACGCATGACGTCCAGCAGATCCCAGCGAGAGTTGTCATGCTGCCAACTCCAGGCGTAGGGATCGTAGAAATTACGATAAAAAACGTTGCGTGTGACTTCGTCATCGAAACGTACATTGTTGTAGCCCAGAATACAGGTCTTCGGGACGGTAAAAAGCGAATGAATGCGAGCGGCAAACGCGGCTTCGTTTTCTCCTTTCGCCCGCGCTTCCTGCGGGGTAATACCAGTGATTAATACTGCTCCTGGCTGGGGTAAATAATCATCCGCAGGCTTGCAATAAAAAACCTCTGGTTCGCCGATGATATTGAATTCGCTATCGGTGCGAATGGCAGCGAACTGCGCAGGGCGATCTAACGCAGGGTGCGTGCCAAAGGTTTCATAATCGTGAAACAAAAAGGTAGATTGTTGCTTACCGTCATTCATCATTAGGTTAAATCCGTTATTTCTGCTGTGTGTCAGAGTATCAAATATCACCGTGCTAATCAGCTTTAGAGCGACAATTTGGCAGAGAGTGGCAACTGATAATGTCAGATTAAAAATGAGATAACTGTCACATTTTCTTGCACTTTATTCCAGCCAGTTCATCAGGATTTCCGTAAAAAGAACTGCTATTTGAAACTCCTGAGGATTTGCTGTTGAAACGCCGTCTTATTATTGCTGCTTCTTTGTTCGTTTTTAATTTATCGTCTGGTTTTGCGGCGGAAAATATTCCCTTTTCACCCCAGCCTCCAGAGATTCATGCAGGGTCATGGGTCTTGATGGATTACACAACCGGTCAGATCCTCACGGCGGGTAATGAGCATCAACAACGCAATCCTGCCAGCCTGACTAAGCTGATGACTGGCTATGTTGTTGATCGTGCAATCGATAGCCATCGCATTACGCCAGACGATATTGTCACTGTAGGACGCGATGCGTGGGCGAAAGATAATCCGGTATTTGTCGGGTCTTCACTGATGTTTTTGAAAGAGGGCGATCGCGTATCGGTACGTGATTTAAGCCGTGGTTTAATTGTGGACTCCGGAAATGACGCTTGTGTTGCACTGGCTGATTATATTGCCGGTGGGCAACGGCAGTTTGTCGATATGATGAACAATTATGCTGAGAAGTTGCATCTTCAGGATACGCATTTTGAAACAGTGCATGGTCTGGATGCACCCGGTCAGCACAGTTCGGCCTATGATTTAGCCGTGCTTTCTCGCGCTATCATCCACGGCGAGCCTGAGTTTTATCATATGTACAGCGAAAAAAGCCTCACCTGGAACGGTATCACCCAGCAAAACCGTAACGGATTATTGTGGGATAAAACCATGAATGTTGACGGCCTGAAAACCGGACATACTTCCGGTGCCGGGTTTAATCTCATTGCTTCGGCGGTGGATGGTCAGCGTCGTCTCATTGCGGTGGTGATGGGGGCTGACAGCGCAAAAGGCCGCGAAGAAGAAGCAAGGAAGCTGCTGCGTTGGGGGCAACAGAACTTTACTACGGTGCAAATTTTGCACCGGGGGAAAAAGGTTGGCACAGAACGAATCTGGTATGGCGATAAAGAAAACATCGCTCTGGGAACGGAACAAGAGTTCTGGATGGTGCTGCCAAAAGCGGAGATTCCTAATATCAAAGCAAAATATACCCTTGATGGTAAAGAACTGACCGCGCCAATTAGCGCCCATAAGCGGGTAGGGGAAATTGAACTTTATGACCGCGATAAACAGGTGGCGCACTGGCCGTTGGTCACCCTGGAATCTGTCGGGAAAGGCGGTGTGTTTTCCCGGCTGAGTGATTATTTCGAGCATAAAGTCTGACCTTTCTTACGCCGCAGACTGGCAGGAGTGCGAGTCTGCTCGCATAATCAACACTCATTCCTTGTGGTTTTTATATTACAAAGCATACTGTATATAAAACCAGTATAAGTGGAGGCGTCATGAACTACGAGATTAAGCAGGAAGATAAACGTACCGTTGCAGGTTTCCATCTCGTTGGCCCGTGGGAACAAACAGTAAAGCAAGGTTTTGAGCAGTTGATGATGTGGGTTGATAACAAAAATATTGTTCCGAAGGAGTGGGTGGCGGTCTATTACGATAATCCAGATGAAACACCTGCCGAAAAGTTACGTTGTGACACCGTAGTTTCGGTGGCAGATAATTTCACACTTCCCGAAAACAGTGAGGGCGTCATCCTGACAGAAATTTCGGGTGGTCAGTATGCGGTGGCGGTAGCTCGCGTAGTGGGTGATGATTTTGCGAAACCCTGGTATCAGTTCTTTAACAGCCTCTTGCAGGACAGTGCTTACGAAATGTTACCAAATCCCTGCTTTGAGGTTTATCTGAACAATGGCGCGCAAGATGGTTATTGGGATATCGAAATGTATGTCGCGGTGCAGCCAAAACGGCGCTGATAAATGACGTCGGGTCAGAGGTTAACCTGATTGCCACGCTGTTTTTCGTTATGTAAAAGAGTAAGATCCGTCTTCAGTTTTCTGACAACCAAACCGGGAACGTCCGCTATTCCCGGTTTGCCGGACAGAGTTGTTACATAGCGTTATTGCACCTGGTTTGTCAGATTGCATTATGATCGTTTTTTCCCTCTTACACGGAGTGCCCGCGTGCGTGCCGATAAGTCCTTAAGCCCGTTCGAAATTCGAGTCTACCGTCATTACCGCATTGTTCATGGTACTCGGGTTGCGCTGGCGTTCTTGCTCACCTTTCTCATCATTCGCCTGTTTACTATCCCGGAAAGCACCTGGCCGTTGGTCACTATGGTAGTGATCATGGGACCAATTTCGTTCTGGGGTAACGTCGTCCCTCGTGCGTTTGAACGTATTGGCGGTACGGTGTTTGGCTCGATTTTAGGTCTTATTGCTCTGCGACTGGAGTTAATCTCTTTACCGCTGATGTTAGTCTGGTGCGCGGCTGCCATGTTTCTTTGTGGCTGGCTGGCACTCGGCAAGAAACCGTATCAAGGCTTATTGATTGGTGTGACGCTGGCAATTGTTGTTGGTTCCCCAACAGGTGAAATTGATACGGCGTTATGGCGAAGTGGCGATGTGATCCTCGGCTCTTTACTGGCAATGCTGTTTACCGGTATCTGGCCGCAACGGGCGTTCATCCACTGGCGCATTCAACTGGCGAAAAGTCTGACCGAGTATAATCGGGTCTATCAATCTGCATTCTCACCGAACTTACTTGAACGCCCACGTCTGGAAAGCCATCTGCAAAAACTCCTGACCGATGCCGTGAAAATGCGTGGGCTGATTGCGCCTGCCAGCAAAGAAACCCGTATTCCAAAATCGATATATGAAGGTATCCAGACTATTAACCGTAATCTGGTTTGTATGCTGGAGCTGCAAATCAATGCTTACTGGGCCACACGCCCCAGCCATTTCGTGTTATTGAACGCGCAAAAACTGCGTGATACACAGCACATGATGCAGCAAATAGTGCTGAGCCTTGTTCATGCGCTGTACGAAGGTAATCCTCAGCCGGTTTTTGCCAATACGGAAAAATTGAACGATGCTGTGGAAGAGTTGCGCCAGTTGCTCGATAACCACCATGAGCTGAAGGTCGTGGAAACACCGATTTATGGCTATGTGTGGCTGAACATGGAAACGGCACATCAACTTGAGTTGCTATCGAATCTGATTTGCCGGGCCTTGCGCAAATAATTCCTGAACTTCAGAATCATCTTGCAGCTGCTTCGATTCAGCAAGGATAAAGGGTATGATAGTGAAAAGGGATAAAAGCATTGTCATCTGCGGCAGCTATGAGTAATGTTGGCCCTAACGAATAGCGGTTGCTTAAACGAATCCGACTCTCACATTATCAGGGGTATAAAAATGGAAACTACCAAGCCTTCATTCCAGGACGTACTGGAATTTGTTCGTCTGTTCCGCCGTAAGAACAAACTGCAACGTGAAATCCAGGACGTTGAGAAAAAGATCCGTGACAACCAGAAGCGTGTCCTGCTGCTGGACAACCTGAGCGATTACATTAAGCCTGGTATGAGCGTAGAAGCAATCCAGGGCATCATCGCCAGCATGAAAGGTGACTATGAAGATCGCGTTGACGATTACATCATCAAAAATGCAGAGCTTTCCAAAGAACGCCGCGATATCTCTAAAAAGCTGAAAGCTATGGGTGAAATGAAAAACGGCGAAGCAAAGTAATTTCTGCTTTATTTGATGAGGGTTGCCCGGCAACCCTCATTATTCATTGACTCTTTTCTGTGTATCAAAAGTCATCATTCCCATCTGATAACATATCGAAATTAGCGACAGCCTTCTTTTGTATGCAGCAAGGCAAAAAGTTCTGCAACTCCGATGTTATTAATCGCACTGGTCACTAACACGTTGCGCGCTCCAGCTTCCCGTAACCAACATTTCACCAAAGATAGTTGTGCCACGCTGGCTAAATCCGCTTTGGTTACTATCCCAATGACCGGGCGATTCATTGACATGGTAAAACCTGGCGAAAAAGGTGACCACGGTGCGTCCGCATTTAGCACCAGCGCGATAATGTCCGCTTCGCAGGCGCTGACCAGCAGTGCGCTGTAAAGGCTGCGGTTTTCGAGGTATTCGCCTGGTGTGTCAATAGTGGCCGGTGACCAGACGATTGCTTGCGTTTTCTGATACTGAAGATCTTCTCCGCGCAGACATTGCGTGAGTGACGTTTTTCCGCACTGACTGGGACCGATAAGTATCATACGTTGCATAACGTCAGGTCCGTGTAATGGGGCAGGCGGTAAAATGCATCATTTCACCCAGCGTGCGGGTAACCTGATTAAGTGCATATTCGATAGCTGAAACATCGCCAGTCAGTACTACGGCACCAGTGAAACGATCAAGAAAACCAATTTCTACTGCTCCTGACTTTGTAGCGATATCGCACGCGATAATAGACGCTTCGCTGGGGGTAATCGTCAGAATGCCAATGGCGGAAACGGTATCTGGTAAACCTAATTTCTTAAACAGATCCTTCCCTGGATTAGCAATGACATGAGCCAGCGTGACCTGCTTACCAGGGACATATTCCTGAATCATCCGTTCAGTTGTGTGCAGAGTTGTCATTATCCCTCCACCATCTGACGCCACATGGCTTCATGCGGACGGGCAATCACCGAGCGATAGACCAGCAACCCTTTTTCACCTGCGCGCTCGCTGGCGACAGAGACCGCGTTATTAACATCTGAAATATCGCCAGCAACCACCATGTAGCATTTCCCCCCAATGCCAAAAGCCATATGCACGCGAACGAGAGTGACATTCGCAGCTTTAACAGCACAATCGGCAGCATCAATGCAGGCTGCCACACTCCAGGTTTCGACCACACCGACAGCCTGACGCTGTTCAACATGGTTCAGTCCGCTGATTGCGGGAAGGATACTGGGGTGAATATTAGGGAGGATCAGACTGTCGACCAGCATTTCACCTGCAAGGGAAGCGCCGCTGTTGATAGCCTGTTGCACCGCACCGACATCGCCACCAAGCATCAGCAGAAATTTCCCAGGGCATAGCGTTTTGCTGACCAGTAACTCAACATTGGCGCTTTTCAGCATGGCATCGCCGGTTTCCATCCCTTTCGCGATACTGCTAAGTTCTAAAATACCTACCGCTTTCGACATGGTTAACCTCTCACAACCGTAATAGCGTTTTCTGTCACATCACTGATCGTGCCATCAATACTGGCATGAATAGGGGCACCTAATGTGCCGTGTGGAATTTGGCCTACACATTGCCCACGAACGACGCGATCGCCTTTTTGTACACATGCAATTGCGCTGGCACCGATATGCTGGCGTAACAATAGTGTCACTTTTTCGGGCTGAGGCACTTGTTCAGACAATGGCGCATCCTGATACCACGGGGTTAATCCCAGTCTGGTTACTAGCCGTTTTACTGGGATCAGCCGATAATTTGCCATGACATCCTCAGGATTTAAGGCACCTTCGTAGCGGAGATTTTGGGCGCGTAATTCCTGCTTAAGCAGGCGGTTTATGCGCATCGGCGAAATACCTACCGGACAGGCGACGCTGGCACAGACGTTGCACTCCGAACAGGTGAGAGCTGTCAGTAACAGTTGTGGCGTAGCGAGCTGTTGATAGTTAACCGCACGTACTAACAAATGTGGCGACAGTTCGTGACCAATTAAATGACGTGGGCAGAGATCGGTACATAAGCGGCATTGCTCACAAACGGTTTTCGCGACGGCAAGTACGCTACGGTCATCCTGCATTCGACGTTGGATGAGTGAATGAGAATTGGGTAAAACCAGCAAGCCGCCAGTGGTTTTGCTGACTGGCGTGTCGAGCGATGTGATCAAACTACCCATCATCGGACCGCCATTGATAAAACCAGGATTATCCACTGTTGCGCCGCCCGCCAGCGCCAGTACTTCGCGTAAAGACATCCCGATGGGCACGGTCACTGTTATTGGTTTAGCCACTGCACCATTAACAGTAAGCGTGCGTCGCGTCACCGGATACTGTTGTTCAACGGCTCTGGCAATATTCAGTACGGTTTGCACATTATTGACCACCACACCGACGCTAACGGGTAACGCAGCGGGAGGAACGCGGCGACCTGTTGCCATCCAGATGGTCAGCACTTCGTCTCCTGCGGGGTAAACGTCGGGCAAAATATGCAGGCGGATATCCGTCGGAAGCAATGATGTGAGTGCGTTTATTGCTGGTTGATACTTCTCTTTCAGCGCGATAATTCCGCTACTGGCTCCGGTGGCTTTCATCGCATAGTGAACACCGCGAAGCAGGCGGCTGGCTTGCTGTGCCATTAACTGTTGATCTACTTTCAACATTGGTTCACATTCCGCCGCATTCACCAGGAAAGTGTCAACCTGCGCCTGCAGCTTAATATGTGTTGGAAAGCCTGCGCCACCAGCACCCACGACGCCTGCTGCCTGTACTCGCTCGCGGATCGTCTGTTCGTCAAAGGACATTAACTCGCCGTTCATAACAACTCCTCAAGCAGTTCTGCTATAACGATGGCATCAGCCGCTCGTGGATTGGTACGCAGTGTGGCATCCGCCAGCGTAGCCCGAACCATATCTGGAATACGTGATGACCATTCTGCTTTTTTTTCTTTCAGTGCCTTGGCGAGAGTCGGCATTGAACAGGCTTTTTTTAGCTGTTCAATATGTTGAATAAGTGCATTCAGGCTGGCAGTGTCATTGGCATTGTCCGGGCATAAATGACACGTTTTCGCCAGCCGGGCATAGCGTTTGGCAGCACGCGGATCGCCAGCATTAAAACGAATAACCGTCGTGAGCAGGAGTGCATTCGCCAGGCCGTGTGGCAGATGAAACTGCCCGCCGAGTTGATGGGCAATTGCATGATTTAACCCCAGTCCGGCCTGGCTAAAGGCCATTCCTGCAAGCGTCGAGGCATTGTGCATTTTGCCGCGAGTGGCAAGACAATCGCCTTTATTCACTGCCGTGGGCAGGTATTGAAAAACAATTTGCACTGCTTTTTCGGCCAGTGCATCCGTGAAGTCACTGGCACGGGGAGAAACATAAGCTTCAAGGGCATGGGTTAAAACATCCATTCCGGTATTGGCAGTTATCGCGGCTGGCACACTGACGACCAGCGAGGGATCGAGGACCGCTATATCCGGATAAAGCGCATTATCGAAAAGAGGATATTTAATCCCTTTATCGGGATCGCTGATGACACAGGCGCTGGTCACTTCCGAACCGGTGCCGCTGGTGGTGGGAATAGCAACGCAGGTTTCAATCTCAATAGCACACTGGCGACTAAACCAGACAATCGCTTTTGCGGCGTCCAGTGCAGAGCCGCCGCCAAAACCGATAACTACATCCGGGCGTAAAGTCTGCATTTGTGCAATGCCTTTTACCACGGTCTGGATAGTTGGGTCGGGCGTTATTTCGCTAAAAATACTGATGTGGTTGCTATCAGGCAGCGACTGGCGCAGCGTGTCAATCAATGGCGAACTTGCCAGGAAGGCATCGCAAATAATCCAGATGTGCTTATTGGTGAAACGGCTAAGGACTTTAAGACTTCCCGATCCACTGTATAAACGCGTCTGCAATGAAAAAGTATTCATTTCCGTTTCTCTAGCGAATGGAAAAGCCACTGGTTAACACGCAGCGTCGTGAGCGGGCAAAAGTCCGTGCTGACGTTGTCCCTTCTCCGGTCGGTGTAGCAATGGTGAAGGTCGTAAAGCTTTCGCCGCCAACGCCAATACCAGCCCAGGAGGGACCGTTTTTGACAAAGATTGAGGTTTGCATAACGCGTGCAGCAAGGTTGAGTCGTGAGACGTTCTGCGAGTGCATAATTGCCGTGTGGTGCAAACCGTCTTCGACTTTCAGCGCCAGGGTGAGGGCGCTGTCAAAATCGCTGACTTTCACAATGGGTAGCATCGGCATCAGTTGTTCACAGGTAACCCAGTTATCATCGGCGTCAACAACGGCAATCAGTAATCGTGGCGTTTTCTGCGGTAGAGGAATTCCAGCCGCTTCCAGAAGATGGCATGGACTTTTGCCGACTAGTTTTTTATTGGCGACACCATCTGGCAGACAAACGGCGCGCAATTTTTCAGTTTGCTCATGGTTAAGAAGAAGGGCGCCAAAACTTTGCATCTGTTGAATTAAATACTCTGCCACTGACGCCACGACAATCAGGCTTTTTTCAGCGATGCACGGTAGGTTGTAATCAAAAGAAGCGCCGTTGATGATGTCTTCGGCGGCTTTCACAATATCCGCCGTTTCATCGACAATACACGGCGGGTTACCCGCACCGGCACCAATCACTTTCTTGCCACTTTTCATTCCCATGGCGACGATACCCGGACCGCCGGTAATCGCCAGAACGCTGATTTTAGGGTGCGCCATCATCTGTTCGGTGGCTGTAAAGGTCGGTTCAGATACGGTAACGATCAGGTTATGAATGCCACTACAGCGAAACGCGATGTCTTCGATTATGGCAATGAGTTTCAGCGATACGTTTTTGGCTCCCGGATGAGGACTGAAGTAGACGCTATTGCCTGCTGCCAACATGCTGATGCTGTTATTAATGACGGTTTCCGTGGGATTGGTACTCGGCGTGACCGAGCCAATAACACCAAATGGAGAGTATTCAAATAAAACCATGCCTCCATCACCGGTTAGTGCAGTGGTGGTTAAATCTTCAATTCCTGGCGTGTTATCAAGTGCCGCTTTGTTTTTCAGATACTTATCTTCTTTATTTCCCATCCCCGTTTCGCTGGCGCTTTCTTCTGCCAGTTCGGTAAGGCGGGGCGTTAATTCTTCGCGAATGGCGCTGATAATGGCGCTGCGGGTTTTAAGCGGACACTGTTGAAAGCGCAAAAAGGCCAGGTGTGCCGCGCAGACGGCCTCATCGACAGTCTGGAAAATCCCATGTCTTTGCACTTGTGACGTACTGGGCATCAGTTGTTCGCGCAGGATGTTGCGGATAATCATTTCTAATTCAGTCGTATTCATAGGTTTGCTCCTGCGTTAATTGCTGCCATTGCGGCTTGTGCAATATCCATATCTTGTTCAACGCTACCACCGCTGATGCCAAGTCCCCCAAGCAATATTCCGTCACGCCAGAGGGGAAAACCGCCACCAAAAGTGACGACTTTGCCTTGCATATGGCTTTCGAGTCCGTAAAGCGGCGCTCCGGGTTGTACGGCGTCAGCAAGTTTGTGTGTTGCCGTTTTCATCGCCACGGCGGTCCAGGCTTTTTTCGGTGCCAGTTCACTGCTGACCAGCAGGGCATCGGGCATCCGCCAGGTAACACTTTCTGTCCCGTTGGCATCAACAATGCTGATGACAACGGGAATATGTAGTTCATCCGCGCGTATTGCCGCGCTACGAATGAGCTGGTGAAGATCCTGAAAAGTGAGCGACATCGTGCGTTCCTTTAATGCTGGAGTGTGGTTGGCTTCGTGATAACGTTTTGTGATTTCCTGAATCATCAGGTTTTGATGAGCAACGTTGTCTTCCACGCGGGCGAGGGCATACAGGCAATCGGAAAGTCGGTTGATATAGTGCAACAAAACATGGCGGACGGTGGTTTCCGTTGTCAGTTCAACCAGACGTCTTTCAGCCCGCCGGGCCACCGTGCGGGCGACATGCATACGGCTCGCGGCTTCACAACGACCAGGCAAAATGAAGTTGTGAACTGGAGGGACAGCGTTCATTGCGCTATCGATCGCTTTTTCCAGCGCGGCAATTTCTTCTGTTCCGATGTAACGCTGCTGCGCTGACGGCTGTTCGCTTTCACTGGCGAGTTCGGCGCTAAACCAAAATATTTGTTGCTGAATGGCTTCCAGGAAGATGCGATGGCTTTCGATGGAGGTGGCGCAATAACACAGACTGAGCGTCGCGTTCAGTTCATCCAGCGTGCCATAGGCTTCGACACGTCGATGAGTTTTACTGACACGCTGTCCGGTAAATAGAGATGTACTTCCTGAATCACCTGTTCGGGTATAAATCGCCATCGTTAAAGTCCTTAGCGTGAAAGCGTATCGACAATGCCGACCACTGCCAGATCAATGGCTTCGTTGGGGTCGGAAAAAACATGTCTGGCGCTGGAGCCGCTGCTGAGGAGTACCAGTTCACCAACGCCTGCGCCGACTGAATCAACGGCAACTTCGTCGCCGGTTAACGGTGTGAGAGGCAATTCGCCGTCAGCACTGACCCGACGAACCAACAGCAGTTTTTTCCCGATAAGAGAAGGTGATTTTTGCGTGGATACCACCGCGCCAGTGACTCGAGCCAGATGCATGAGTTACTCCTGCCTGATTAACTGAATGTTTCGGGTAATTGCCGCGTCACGCGCAAGTGCGGTCACACAACATTTCCGCTGTAGTACCAGTATCCCCGCGCATAACGGTGCTACGTCGGCATAACTTAAAAGTCGACCACGATGAAGGTGGATTGGTTTTCCTTGTTCGTCGCACCAGGTTAGCGGTAGACGGGCGAGATTTTTCAACTTGATGGCGTTCAGGAAATGATGCTGCAACGATAATTGAATGTGCATTCCCCATGCTAACGCCTCGTGAAGGTGGATTACTGCCTCGTCTGACGTATTGTTCTCCGCAAGCTGTCGCAACAACGGCAGATCGACGTATCGAATATGTAACGATGCATACTGATGAACTATCTTGTGAACGCTGGCTTCTCGCAGTTGCGAAACGGTGAGCGTGAGTGTCTTTTCCGCACGTTGTTTCAGGCGAAAAATCACTTCGTCAACAATGCGTTGCATCAGCACATGATTCATGGCAGCGACACCAGCATGGCAAAAACGTCAGGATTATCAGCGCCTGCAGCGTTGGCTTCGTCGGTATCAATATGCATTTCAAGACGCATATCCGGTGAGACGCGAACAGCGACGTTATCAAATATCAGTCGTCGCTCATCACCTTCAATGGCGACCGCCACTTTATCGCCTTGCGTAACGCCATAAATCAGGGCATCGAGCGGAGACATATGAATATGCCGTTGCGCGACAATAACGCCAGAAGCGATTTCCAGTTCTGCAAACGGACTTATCAGACGAATCCCCGGTGTGCCGTTGAGATCGCCAGACATGCGTAGCGGAGCGGTGATCCCCAACGTTCTGGCATCAGTCCGGGAAATTTCCACCTGGCTTGCATTGCGTAGTGGTCCCAACAAACGAACGTTGTGCAATTTGCCTTTTGGTCCCACCAGCGTAACAACTTGTTCAGCAGCGAACTGACCTGGTTGCAATAACGGTTTTTTCTCGCTGATCGGTTGTTCAGGAAAAAGGCGTACATAATCCGCAGTTGAAAGGTGAATATGACGACTGGAGACGCCCAGAGGGATAGGGCGTTCGCGCATCTCATCCAGAACCTGGCTCACTGTTTCTTGCAAGGTTTGTTTGTCCATTGTTACTCCTCTCGCTTATCGGAGTGGAGGCAAAGTGAACGTGGCTCACCTTTTTGCCGTTGACACGCCGGATCAAGACACAAATTACAACTGATACTTTCTGAGGTGACTGTTGCTGCTGGTGTTTCGCTTGCTTCAACCCTTACATTCAGTGCTTCTGTTGTGCGG
This sequence comes from Escherichia sp. MOD1-EC5495, assembly GCF_002965965.1. NCBI lineage: Bacteria > Pseudomonadati > Pseudomonadota > Gammaproteobacteria > Enterobacterales > Enterobacteriaceae > Escherichia > Escherichia sp. MOD1-EC5495. The sequence continues at coordinate 57,267 of NZ_PTRI01000006.1, read as the reverse complement.
GACAGTATTCCCTCGCCTGGACGGGCAATCACTTTGTGCGCGACAAGACCATTTCTCTGCCCGGCGAAACTGGCACCCGTCTCGATCGCTGCATTAACCGAGGCGACGTCACCGGTGATTTTGATAACCGTCCAGCCTGAGCCATTGGTCTTCTCAAGGCCAACCAGCGTGATGGACGCGGCTTTTGCCATAACATCCGCGCAACTGATGGCGAGTGCCAGACCACTGACTTCAAGTAATCCCAGTGATTGCTTCACGCTGTGCTCCTTAGCGAATGGGGTTATGCAGATTTTGGTAAAATGGCCTCAACATCGCTGTGCGGCCGAGGGATGACATGGCAGGACTTCACTTCGCCAACGGCGCTTGCGGCGGCGCTCCCCGCGTCAACGGCGGCTTTTACTGCGCCAACATCGCCGCGCACCATCACTGTGATCAGACCTGAACCAATCTTTTCATAGCCGACCAGTTGTACGTTGGCGGATTTAACCATGGCGTCTGCGGCTTCAATCGCGCCGACTAACCCTTTTGTTTCAACCAGTCCCAGTGCGTTATTCATACGGTGTTTCTCCTGTGGATTATGAGTGGTATTCCTTGAAGGGAATCCCTTTGACCAGCCGGGCTGCGTTATTGCCGGTGCTGCGCCGGGTATGGTTATCTTGTTGATGCATCAGCGTAAACAGTGGCGCTGATGCCGGTAAGTTTTTGTAATGCACAATCAGTTTTTCCCGGTCACAGGCTATGCCAACCAACAGGGGAGACTGGCGAGCAGCCTGCCAGGCGCTATCGATGATTTCACCTGATGGAATGTGTTGAATGCGAAAGGGAATACCTTCCTCTTCAATGCCAAGAAGCACCTCATTCCATGTACTGATACAGTCACCGATTACTATGACGACAATGGCTGGTGCACGTTCTTTACTTTCCATGAACCGACTCCTTGTGCCAGGAGATGAGTAGCCCGGTAGCTACCGCATTGCGCGGCCCCTCGCTACCACGGATATTCCCCCGCCCGGCGACCAGTCGATAATGTGCCAACGCATCGGTGACTAACTGCGGGACTTCGAAATCCAGTGAAGAGCCGCCCACCAGTACGACGAACGGAATGTCGCGAATATTTCCACCAGGACTTACCTGACGTAGTGCGCGCAGGGCATTTGTTACGAAGACCCGCTCTTTTGCACTGCGACGAATGGTTCGCACTTTTTCCAGCGTTATATCACCGGGAATGGGCACCAGTTCGTCTGGTTTCACCACACAAACACGGGCAAATACCTGGGGGGATAGTGGGGTAGGGAAGAACTGAACGTTGCCGTCTTCGTGGCGTAAGTGGAACAGGCTTTCAACTTTTGCCAGTGGGTTTTTTTTGATCTCTTCTGCCAGATAGCGATCATTTAAGCCCAGTTCCCTGGCGATAATCATCGTCACCATGTCGCCCGCTCCCGCAAGGTGAGTGGCAATCATTTCCCCTTTTTGATTGATGATGGAGGCATCGGTAGAACCTGCGCCTAAGTCCAGAATGGCTAAGGGACGCATGGTTCCTGGGGTAGTTAAGGCTCCCTGAATGGCTGCCTCTGCTTCTGCGCCTCCGACCTGAACATCAACGTGCAGTTTTTGCTTAATTTCACTGGCGATCATCGCCATTTGCAGACGGTCGGATTTCACCATAGAGGCGATACCCACTGCCTGTTCCAGTGAAAATTCGCCTGCCAGACCACCGGTTACGCTGACGGGAACTGATGTATCTATCGCTAATAAATCCTGAATAAAAATTTCGTTGCTGGGTTTATTGGTCAGCTCCGCCATGGTCTGGCGAACATGTTCCAGCATTCCGCCGATGTTGGTGCCCGGTTCGCCCGTCACATTTTCCAGTTTTGGGCATTCACCGACCGCTTTCATAATGGCATCGGCCCCGGCAGCAACATCAACCCGAATTGTGCGCCCGGCAGAAAGCAATTCGATATTTCCGGCGGGTATCGAACGGGCTTTAACGTCGCCAGAAGGTGTTTTCACGACCACTGCTGAACGGTTGCCGATTAGCGCCCGTGCGACAGGAACGATATTTTTAGTCTCTTCAGCATTGAGGGCGAAAACGGTGGCGATCCCATATGGGTTAGACAGGGTTTCGATAACTTTCCCGGGAACGGCGACTTCAATAGCAGCTAACATGCCGAGCGGAATACGATCGATGTAGAGGACTTCATCAACAATGGGTAAAGGGATTTCCAGTCGGTTACTGACCAGCACACCATCGTCGCGTTGCAGAATAACGCCCGTTAGCTGATATCCGGCACGCACTGAGGAATTTATCATGGTTGCGATATCGGCAAAATCAAATGCCGATGACACGACCAGAATGTACGGTGTGTCCGCCGGGCGTGTTAACAACTCTTGCGGAGTGATGGTGAGTCCTACACCCAGCCCCACTCCGCCTGGAGTTTTCGGGTTGTGACCGATCATGGTTGATTCAGTGATAATGGTTTCCGTAATGGTTTCCATCGCCACATCGCCAATGACCGGGGTTGCTTCGTTGATACGAATAAGCGAAATATCGCTGACATTGATGCCGACTTTTTTCGTTGCCTGTGCGAGCGCCTCCTGAATGCCGTGTACGTTACGCAACGTACCTTTGATCCCGGTGGTTTCTGCCAGGGCGCTGCTCACGAACGACATTTCGCCAGACGCATTGAGCGTTGCCAGCGCAACCTCTGTGGATGAGTTGCCGATATCAATGCCTGCTATATATCGCATAGTTCGTCCTTAATCGTTGCCTTTCAGTTTTTTACGCTCGACATAGAGTTCCGCAGCTTCACGGACAAATGCGGCACAAATTTTGGCCTGATAACGACGTTCAAGATCGTCGGCAATGGCAATGAGTTCTTGCTTAGTCGAACGATAAGGGCGTAACGCATTGTAGATTTCGAGGATGCGATCATCCGGCACTGAGGTAAGCTCGGCGGCGCGTTCAAAATTCATCGCCAGGCGATCGCGTCCAGCATCTCTGGCAATCGCGGCCTGAATACGCAACGTTTCCGGGGTTATGCGCATGTCCTGGGCGGTGACTTTATCGCTGAGTACATTTTCCAGAGTGAAATCGTCGAGCGTTTTATTCGTCGCCGTTTTGACCCATTCTGGATGTTTATTTGCCAGCGGGTAATCACTCACTTTGGCGTTCAGTGTTGATGAGTGGGATGGCGCAGAGACAGGGGCTGTATCCTGGAGACTGTTCATTCGGTTCAACACGTCCCTGACCATCGACTCAATTGCATCGGTATTCATGAAGGTTTCCTTTGTTAAAACGTCACGCGCAGTTCTTGCGGTTTTTTGCCAGTGACCACGTACTTAGTCTCTTTAATATGCAAAATGGCAGATTTGGCCTGGTATTTCGGTCGTGCCATTTGATCATTGAGGGTCGGAACAGGTTGTGGAGACTCGCGCTTCGCATAACGCGCGGCGTTTTTGCCAATCTGGCGATACGTTTCCAGCGTCAACAAAGGTGCTTGTGGGAAAAGTTCCAGGTTAGACAAAGGAGGAAGACCTTGCTGGTGGATAACCGTGGTGCCTTTCGACTGAATACCAATAGCAATGCCGGAACCGCTAAGACGATCGCCTTCAACCGCCACGAAGGCGACATCAGACGATTTAAAGCAGCGAATCACACGGGCTTTAATACCTTCTTCTTCGATACCGGCAATCACCTCGCGCAATATGTTTTTATGCGGAATGCCGATAATATTGACGGTCTGCGCCAGACCAAACGCCGGACCTACAGCGATAATGACTTCATCTTGCTGAGTGCCTTGTTGGGCTTCGCCAATTTCGGTCAGAAAACTTTCGTTATCCGGCGCGGAAGAGACCGGTGCGCGAAATGAAACGGACTTATCGCTGGTTTGCATTTCTGCCAGCACGTCTTCGATTATCTGACGTAGTAATTTTTCGTTAATTTCCATTTCTCACCCTTAGTCAATTTCGTTGGGATCAAGTGCACCGGGAATATTTTTGATCTCTTCCCAGCGTTCCCCTTGCAGGCGATAACCCGTAGCCGGTCCGGCGTAATCATTGACGTCATTGACCGCAGAGAGCACTTGTCCGTCATCGACGATAATGGCTGAGGTATGGAGATAGTCGCCGGTCAGTTTCGCTTTTTGCATGTTGAGCATGTCCTGGGCGACATCGGTGAAACCGCCTTGTGCCAGGGCTTTCACCACTTCCAGGCTGTTACGGTTTTTATTGATAATTTCCTGGGCGAACTTGATGTCTTCCACGATGTTGCGCTCTGGCATATCTATCGAACCGTGGGCATAGGTTGCCGCTTCGACCTCTTCATCGGTGATAGGCGGTAATCCCATACCGGCAAAGACAGCCTGTAAAGCACGTGCGGCTTTATTGCGGATAGCGATAACATCTTCTTCGCGCACCGGTCGCAGGCCACCATCAACCTTCAGGTCACGTTGAATGACGTTGTAATCATCGAAGTCTTCGGCATCTTCGTTTGAACCGGCAAACATGTTGTCGTAGTTCGGCACAGCGGAAAAACCGGAAGAGATAAAGTCGGTGCCCGGCAGAAACTGCATCAGAAAACGTGCGGTACGGCGCATATCTGAGTGGGTAAAGGTCTGGTCATTACTGGAGGCGCATTCCAGATCCAGCGATGAACAAATTAAGTTTTCCGCCAGTACTGCGCGGATGCCTGACGGCACTGCCGATGGAACGCCGATGCAGCTTACGGAACCATTCTGTAGACCCTGAACGCCAGCAGCTTTGGTGATGTAAATGCAACGAGCCTCGAGATAAAGCATTGATTTGCCTTCAGCGTAGCCCATCTGCACTTCAGAGCCGGAGCCGGAAGTAAAGCGCATTTTTAAGCCGCGAGAAGCATAAGATGACGCGAGAAATCCTTTTGACCACGGTGTATCGTCGCCGTCGGTGAAAACAGGTTCCGTGCCGTAGACAGAAATCGTTTCGGCGTAGCAGGTATGGCCTAACATACCGAGTTTCAGTTCGGTGGCTTCCTCCAGTGAACACTGGGTCAATACGCCTGGGCGTCCCACCTGTGAACCGACCAGCAGAGCGATGGCGTTGAACGGTGCATAGCGAGCAACGGCAACGGTGGTTTCCTGTTCGTCAAATCCGCGCCATGCGCCTTCAGCCGCATCGGCAGCAATTTGTACCGGATTATCTTTGATGTTGGTGACGTGAGCCTGTTGCGATGGTGTTCGACGGGCGCGCATTTTCTGCATCGCCATCATCATCTCTACCACGTTCATCTGTGAAACCACTTCGACGATTTTGGCGGGCGTCATCGCGGTGGTCAGGGGAACAATATCGCTACGTTTGACATTTGGATCGCACAACATATTGGCAAGTTTGACCGAATCCATCGCGATGACTTCTTCAGCGCGCGCGAGATTGATACCGTAGCGAGCGATAAAGTGGTCGATCAGGTCAAACTGGCTGGCGGGTTTTCCATCTAGTTCGGTCACGACGCCGTTAACAATTTTGATTGACGGTTTAGGATCGTTCGGGCTTTCCATCGCAATGAAGCCTTCTTCAATCCACTCTTTAACGAAACCGTCCTGGTTGACCGGGCGTTTTGCCAGTGCTTCAAATCTTTTCGATCTCATGAATCTGCCTCAGGGAATTCAGATGTAGGAAGGGCGATCGTTTTTCGGTGTATCGCCGAGAGTCGAAAGTACGGTTTTACCGATTTCGCGTGCGGAGATGACCGCCTGGCGGACTGCGCCGGAGTCACCCGAGATAATCAGAATGACTTCATTGCTGTAGCTGGTGCCATGAGCAGGGGAGCTGTATGCCACGACATCCACATTGGCGGACTTCAGCGCGGTGTCGGCCATCAGAACACCCACAGCAGCCGGAGCGCCGACAATAACGCCACAAGCCCGTCCCAATGGAGCGCCAAACGCTTTTTCCAGTGCATAGCTGGCGCGGGCGGTATATTGCAGTTCAAGATGCCCGGCTTCGTTGGCGTAGACGTCGCCAAAAGTCCGGTCAAGCTCTTTCAGCGCAACTTCAATACCGCGTTTCACATCGGAAACATCATTGCCACCTAAGAGGATTAATGAGCCGTGTCCGGCACCGCCTTTGGTATCGCGAGGAAGTTCAATGCTAATAACTTCGGTGTTGGTGGCTTTTACTGCTTCATCAGCGGCCATAATGTGTGGCCCTGCACCAATACGTGCGCCCAGAATGCCAATGGAACGATAGCGTTTTTCAAGTTTCATCGCGTCCAATAGGGCGCTATCAACGTTCGCAATGACCAGACCTACCGTGTCGCCAATAGCGGTGCCAACAAATTCCGTTAATGTGCAGCTTTTTTCTGCCATAGCCGTCTCTCGTGTTTGATGATTGGTTTCCGGGAGAACCTCATGCTCCGGTGTCGCTACGCGGGCGATGACCTGCGCCATGATCTGTTCGACCAGTTCATTGCTGCTCATGGGTTAATTCCCTTTGGTAAGATTTTCTCGACATCGGTATGTGGGCGGGGGATAACGTGTACGGCTTTCACTTCGCCGACATTACGCGCAGCGGCGGCACCTGCATCTGTTGCCGCTTTAACCGCCCCGACATCACCACGAACGATGACGGTCACCAGCCCGGAACCAATTTTTTCGTAGCCGACCAGCAATACATTTGCCGACTTCACCATGGCGTCTGCGGCCTCTATGGCGGCAGTTAATCCTTTGGTTTCTACCATTCCTAACGCTTCTTGTTGCATAAAGACCTCGCCTGGATTTTTTGACGATATGACTATAAAAAAAAGCGAGGAAAAAGAATGGCTGACTTAATCGCTAATGAGAAAAATTAATAGAGGGCAAATGTTATAAAATTGCTTTCAGAGAATATATGTTATTCATTTATTGGTTGTTTTTGGCATGGTTTGATGTGAATTAATTGCATTGAGACGGCGCTTTTAATTTGAAATAATATTTCGTCGAGTTTGGTTTGCTAAAATTAACTGTGATATTTGTTTAAATTTTATTATGCAGGTATGGCAATTTTTTATTGTGTCAGTTTAGCGATATTCATAACTACAATAGTGATGATTGCTGTGGTGAATGCTATGGCGATGACAATAATTTGCTATAGCAACACGATTTTTCCATGAATCTGGTATGCATGTTGGCAATATTTTTTTCAGCGCAATTTTTATAGTTGCGTTCGATATACACAACAATCAGCGCATTGTTGGCTGATAAAGAAAAAACTCTGTGAAAAAGGTGTCACTATGAATGATTCACTCAAGGCGCAATGCATTGCCGAGTTTTTGGGCACCGGACTGTTCCTCTTTTTTGGCATTGGTTGTTTGTGCGCCCTAAAACTTGCCGGTGCAAGTCTGGGACTGTGGGAAATTTGTATTATTTGGGGGTTAGGTATTTCACTTGCTGTTTACCTTACGGCAGGCATTTCCGGTGCTCATCTTAACCCGGCGGTTACTATTGCTCTGTGGTTGTTTGCCGCTTTTCCTGGTCGTAAAGTGCTGCCATTTTGTGTGGCACAATTAGCGGGAGCCTTTGGTGGTGCGGTTCTGGCATATTTTTTATACAGCAATTTGTTTGCCGATTTTGAATCTGCTCACAATATGGTTCGTGGTAGTGCAGAAAGTTTACAACTCGCCAGTATCTTCAGTACTTACCCGGCAGCGGCGATAAATGTATGGCAGGCTGCATTGGTTGAAGTGGTCATAACGTCCATGTTAATGGGGGTGATTATGGCGTTGACCGATGACGGTAATGGCGTACCCAAAGGACCGCTTGCGCCTTTACTTATTGGTATTCTGGTTGCAGTTATTGGTGCTTCTACCGGACCATTAACCGGTTTTGCCATGAATCCAGCGCGTGATTTTGGGCCAAAAATTTTCACCTGGCTTGCTGGTTGGGGGGAAATTGCAATGACTGGCGGACGCAATATTCCTTATTTTATTGTACCCATTATTGCTCCGGTCATTGGAGCCTGTGTGGGGGCGGCGATTTATCGCTTTCTTATTGCACAAAATTTACCTGTCAATAGTGTTACGCCTAAAGATGTCAGCGAATAGTGAAATAACCTGGCGGTTATAAACGTTTATTTTTTTAGTGTTTGTGATCTGCTTTCCGAACTTATTAAAAAGTCTCCCGCTTCATGGAGGCTTTTGTTATTGTCCGTTGTGCTTCTCGTCAGTAAATCATTAAGGATGATGTGAAGATTAAATGTAAAACAATTGTTTTGCTATAACAATAAATTAACTGGGAGGTTTTATCATGATTTCTGCGGCGACACTTAATTCAGAACTCATTAATAAAATCGCACAGGATTTTGCGCAGGCGACTAGTCTTGCGGTTGTCGTGGTCAATATCCACGGTGATGAAATCTCCGAGCTGTTTAACTTCACCCCATTTTGTCAGATGATGCGCCAACACCCTCAGCTTAGCACTCGCTGTCGCATGAGCGATCGTTGTGGTGGTCTGGAAGCCTCTAAATCCGATCAGCCTTGTATTTACCGCTGTCATGCAGGGTTAACCGATTTCTCTATTCCTCTGGTGATTGCCGGGCATTTAGTCGGCTTTGTGTTGTGTGGACAAGTTCGCCTGCGTAATGATGATGTTGACTTGATCGATATTCTGAATGTCGATGATTGTTGGCAAGCCGACCCAGAATTACTTAATGAGTTTCGCAAAGTTCCTGAAATGGATTACTCGCGGGTTATGGCCTCTGCTGATTTGTTGAAGTTGATTGTGGAAAATTGCCTCAAAAAGCAACTCAATTTTGTCGTTATTAAAGAGAATAAACCTCATTCGGGGTCAGTTCGTCAGACCCGTGCACCTAATCCCCATGATAATAAAATGAAAAAAGCATTGCGCTATATCGATGCGCATTTATCAGACGATTTGCGTCTGGAAGATGTTGCCTCGCATGTTTATCTAAGCCCTTATTACTTCAGTAAGTTGTTTAAGAAATATCATGGGATTGGTTTTAATGCGTGGGTAAACCAACAACGAATGGCCAGCGCCCGTGAGCTGCTGTGCCATAGTGACTGGAGTATCGCCAGTATCGCGCGTAATTTAGGCTTCTCACAAACCAGCTATTTCTGCAAAGTTTTTCGCCAGACGTATCAGGTGACTCCGCAGGTATATCGTCAGCAAATTAGTGAAAATGTAGCAGCGGAAACAGCATAAATTTAATGTGGAAAATGAGGGATGATTAAATAGACTCTGGCAATATTAATTAACGTTATTTGCGTGTTATGGGATAAGTGAGATCAGCTCATAACATACGCTGACAGGTTCGGCACATTTGTGCCTGGGAAGAGGGTGAAAATCCCTCGCAGCCCCCGCTGCTGTAATGCTGACAACCCCGAAAATACCACTGATCGCGAGATTGGGAAGGCCGGGGAAGGATGATGCGAAGCCAGAAGACCAGCCTGTCAGTCAATACCAACAACTTCGGTGGGAAGTGGGTTGTCCGGAAGCGCCCGGTTGAGTACTGGCGCGTCTTTATACCCCTACCACCCTGAGAGGATCAGGGTATGGCGGCATCATTTAGTTCATTCATTGTAGTGCCGACAGGCACCTGGGCTGCTCTCAATGCGCGGCAATCGTTTTTCATGGTATATCAGCCTGACCGTCATTACAGGAAACGAAGCGGAGGACGGGGGATATGAAAACGATAAAACCCGAATCGATAGCCCTTTTTTGCCTCTACTCTGGCGATATTAATCTGGCGAAATATCTGGCCGAAATGGTGCCAATGACCTGTTTTGTGGGTGAGGACTGGCAGCAAGGGTTCTTACCTTTTAAAGGTGGAGCAGTTCAATCGTTATCAGACGCGTATACAGATTATTCAGTGCTGTTATTGATTGCTGAAAACGGGGCATCCATACCAGAAAGCTTCTCTCATCCTGATGGCGCGACGGTAATTTTAATCACACAGCATAATGCCCGTTTGCTGGCTGGTCCGGCTGGTGGGGCAGTAGCATTAATCCATTATCTGAATGAAATGTGTCAACACAGAGAAAATGTTGCCAATGAGGCATTCTGTCAGACGTTTACACAGGGAAAGCGGACTATTTCACAACACCGCCTTCATTCGTAATGGATTGAGAACGCTGGATTTTTATTTTCATTACGCGCAGTATTAATTGCGGAAATGTTATTACGATCAGCAACGATGGCGCAACCATGGTTCTGGTCAATGAATACCATCATACAATTGAGCCAGGAGTCCGTATGATGATTTTGGTGACGGGTGGTGCACGGAGTGGGAAGAGTCGGCACGCCGAGAGGCTTATCGGGGATACACCACAGGTTCTGTATATCGCCACTTCGCAAATCCTTGATGATGAGATGGCAGCACGGATTGAGCATCATCGGCAGGGGCGTCCGGCGCACTGGCGCACGGTGGAACGCTGGCAACAGCTTGATGAGTTAATTAATGCCGACATTAATCCGCAGAACGCTGTGTTGCTGGAATGCATTACGACAATGGTGACTAATCTGTTGTTTGATTATGGCGGCGATAAAGCCCCTGAAGAATGGGATTATGTGGCGATGGAGCAAGCGATAAATGGCGAGATTCAGTCGCTGATTGCTGCCTGTCAACGTTGCCCTGCAAAGGTCGTATTAGTGACCAATGAAGTGGGAATGGGTATTGTGCCGGAGAATCGTCTGGCGCGACATTTTCGTGATATTGCCGGGCGAGTGAATCAGCAACTGGCCGCTGCGGCAGATGAAGTATGGCTGGTGGTTTCGGGTATTGGAGTAAAAATCAAATGAGTAAATTATTTTGGGCGATGCTCTCTTTCATTACGCGTCTGCCTGTACCGCGTCGTTGGTCCCAGGGGCTGGATTTTGAACATTATTCTCGCGGTATCATTACTTTTCCTTTAATTGGTTTATTGCTTGGCGCGATTAGCGGGCTGGTTTTCATGGTGTTGCAGGCATGGTGTGGCGTACCGCTGGCGGCACTGTTTAGCGTGCTGGTTCTGGCGCTGATGACCGGAGGATTCCACCTGGACGGCCTTGCCGATACCTGTGATGGCGTATTTTCTGCACGTAGCCGAGATCGTATGTTGGAAATCATGCGTGATAGCCGTTTAGGCACCCACGGCGGTCTGGCATTGATTTTTGTTGTGCTGGGAAAGATTTTGATTTTGAGCGAGCTGGCTCTACGTGGTGAGCCGATTCTGGCATCGCTGGCAGCAGCATGTGCTGTCAGCCGAGGGACTGCCGCATTATTGATGTATCGTCATCGTTATGCCCGGGAAGAAGGGCTTGGCAATGTGTTCATTGGCAAAATTGATGGGCGACAAACCTGTGTAACCCTCGGCTTAGCCGTGATTTTTGCTGCTGTATTACTGCCAGGTATGCATGGTGTGGCTGCTATGGTGGTGACGATGGTGGCAATTTTCGTCCTCGGTCAGCTTCTCAAACGTACTCTGGGCGGGCAAACCGGCGATACGCTGGGAGCTGCCATAGAGCTTGGTGAGCTGGTATTTCTGCTGGCGCTGCTATAAAGAGAAGCAACATGCAAACACTTGCCGATTTACTGAATACGATCCCGGCCATCGATCATGCTGCTATGTCACGCGCACAACGGCATATTGACGGGTTACTCAAACCCGTCGGTAGTCTGGGAAGGCTGGAGGCGCTTGCCGTACAACTGGCAGGAATGCCGGGGTTGAATGGTGTTCCTCATGTGGGTAAAAAAGCGGTAGTTGTTATGTGCGCCGATCACGGCGTCTGGGATGAAGGTGTCACTATTTCCCCGAAAGCGGTGACAGCCATTCAGGCCGAAAATATGCTACGCGGAACAACCGGCGTGTGTGTTCTGGCAGCACAGGCGGGGGCTAAAGTTCATGTAATTGATGTAGGGATAGATACTGCGGAGCCAATACCCGGACTTATCAATATGCGTGTCGCTCGAGGTAGCGGCAATATTGCTTCAGGTTCTGCAATGAGCCGCTGTCAGGCTGAAGAGTTGCTTCTGGAAGTCATTCGTTATACGCGTGAACTGGCGAAAAATGGCGTCACGCTGTTTGGCGTGGGTGAGCTGGGAATGGCAAACACGACGCCGGCTGCGGCGATAGTCAGCACAATTGCGGGACGCGATCCCGAAGAGGTGGTTGGTATTGGCGCAAACCTGCCGACAGATAAACTGGCAAACAAAGTTGATGTTGTTCGTCGGGCAATTATGTTGAATCAACCGAATCCGCTGGATGGTGTTGATGTACTGGCAAAAGTCGGTGGATTTGATCTGGTCGGAATGGCTGGCGTGATCTCAGGAGCCGCTTCCTGCGGTTTACCCGTGTTGCTGGATGGCTTTCTTTCTTATGCCGCCGCGCTTGCTGCGTGTCAGATGTCGCCTGCAATCAAACCGTATCTTATTCCTTCCCATTTGTCGGCAGAAAAAGGGGCGCGTATTGCGTTGTCGCATTTGGAGCTGGAGCCTTATCTCAATATGGAAATGCGTTTAGGTGAGGGGAGTGGCGCAGCTCTGGCGATGCCCATCATCGAAGCTGCTTGCGCGATATACAACAACATGGGCGAACTTGCTGCCAGTAATATTATTCTACCGGGGAATACAACTTCAGAATTGAACAGTTAAAAACGAAAAGTCTGATAAAAGCTATACTTATCGGATGGCTTTCGCGACTTAGGAAAGGGATATGATGCGTCGTGTAAATATTCTTTGTTCATTTGCTCTGCTTTTTGCCAGCCATAATAGCCTGGCGGTAACTTATCCATTACCCCCAGAGGGGAGTCGTTTAGTGGGGCAGCCACTTACAGTAACGGTTCCCGATCACAATACCCAGCCGCTGGAAACTTTTGCCGCGCAGTACGGACAAGGGCTGAGCAATATGCTGGAAGCGAATCCGGGGGCTGATGTTTTCTTGCCGAAGTCTGGTTCGCAGCTCACCATTCCGCAGCAACTGATTTTGCCCGCCACTGTGCGAAAAGGGATTGTGGTTAACGTCGCCGAGATGCGTCTGTATTACTACCCACCAGACAGTAATACTGTGGAAGTGTTTCCTATTGGTATTGGTCAGGCTGGACGAGAAACCCCGCGTAATTGGGTGACAGCCGTTGAGCGTAAACAAGAAGCACCAACCTGGACGCCAACCCCTAACACTCGTCGTGAATATGCAAAGCGTGGGGAGAGCCTGCCTGCATTTGTCCCAGCCGGACCCGATAATCCTATGGGGCTGTACGCTATTTATATCGGCAGGTTATATGCCATTCACGGTACTAATGCCAATTTTGGGATTGGCCTACGGGTAAGCCAGGGCTGTATTCGTCTGCGCAATGACGATATCAAATATCTGTTTGATAATGTTCCGGTAGGGACGCGCGTGCAAATTATTGATCAGCCAGTGAAATACACAACGGAGCCGGATGGTTCAAAGTGGCTGGAAGTTCATGAGCCGCTGTCGCGCAATCGTGCAGAATATGAGTCCGACCGAAAAGTGCCATTGCCGGTGACGCCTTCCTTGCGGGCGTTTATCAACGGACAAGAGGTCGATGTGAATCGCGCGAATGCTGCGTTGCAACGTCGATCGGGAATGCCAGTGCAAATTAGCTCTGCTTCAAAGCAGATGTTTTAAAATAGCTGTTGTATAAAAAGCAAAAAGCCTGCTCGAAAGCAGGCTTTTTTGAATCTGGCTCCTCTGACTGGACTCGAACCAGTGACATACGGATTAACAGTCCGCCGTTCTACCGACTGAACTACAGAGGAATCGTGAGAACGGGGCGCATATTAATGGCAGTATATGGCGATGTCAAAGGGGGAAATGCATTTTTTTGTTCGTTTGCTGCCAATTTCAACAAAACGATGAACTTTCAATCTTTTTAATCATGTTCCATCGTGGTGCATGACATCCTTTCATGGGGCAGGAAATGCTTCTCCTGGCTTAAAGAGCCAATGACGAAACAATCATAATCTCTTATTTGACGGGCGATTAGCTTTCGTATCAACGCCAAAACGAAACTGGCAAGTATCTTGCAATCTGGTTGTTAGTAATGTCGGCACTCGGGCTGACGCTTAAAAAAACCGGAGGCACCATGAACTTTAGACGCCTGAAATACTTCGTCAAAATTGTAGATATTGGTAGCCTGACTCAGGCTGCTGAAGTATTGCATATAGCACAGCCTGCGCTCAGTCAGCAGGTTGCCACGCTGGAAGGTGAGCTAAATCAGCAACTTTTGATTCGCACAAAACGTGGCGTTACGCCGACAGACGCCGGCAAAATTCTCTATACCCATGCGCGGGCAATTTTACGTCAGTGTGAACAGGCCCAACTGGCGGTGCATAATGTAGGTCAGACATTGTCAGGTCAAGTCTCGATTGGCTTTGCGCCTGGAACCGCCGCGTCATCTATCACCATGCCTTTATTACAGGCGGTACGCGCTGAATTTCCAGAGGTCGTTATCTATCTCCATGAAAATAGCGGTGCTGTGCTTAACGAAAAACTTATAAACAACCAGCTTGATATGGCGGTGATTTATGAGCATTCCCCTGTGTCTGGCGTATCCAGTCAGGCTTTGTTAAAAGAAGATCTGTTTCTTGTCGGAACTCAGGATTGCCCAGGGCAAAGCGTTGATGTTAATGCGATAGCGCAAATGAACCTCTTCCTTCCCAGCGATTACAGTGTAGTAAGACTTCGTGTTGATGAAGCTTTTTCCCTACGCCGGCTTACAGCGAAAGTCATCGGTGAAATTGAGTCTATCGCCACGCTTACCGCTGCGATTGCCAGCGGTATGGGCGTTGCAGTATTACCTGAATCGGCCGCACGTTCGTTATGTGCCGCAGTTAACGGTTGGATGTCACGTATTACCACACCTTCAATGAGTCTCTCGTTGTCATTAAACTTACCCGCCAGATCAGGTTTATCGCCACAGGCGCAGGCAGTGAAAGAGCTGTTATTGTCAGTGATTAGTTCTCCAGCCATGGAAAAAAGACAATGGCAATTGGTGAGCTAAACGTTATACCTGGATGGAATAAGATGCGGGTTTTTATTATTTGTTATGCCGGGCATTAGACTCTAACAATAATGGATGTCTTATATGCCCGGAGTTTACCGTGAATTTCCAACAACTAAAGATAGTCCGCGAAGCTGCCCGTCAGGATTACAATCTGACAGAGGTCGCGAATATGCTCTTTACCTCACAGTCAGGTGTCAGTCGTCATATTCGAGAGCTGGAGGATGAACTTGGTATCGAAATATTCGTTCGTCGTGGCAAGCGGCTGCTTGGTATGACTGAACCGGGTAAAGCATTACTGGTCATTGCAGAACGTATTCTGAATGAAGCCAGTAATGTTCGTCGGCTTGCAGACCTGTTTACCAACGACACATCTGGCGTACTCACTATTGCAACGACGCACACTCAGGCTCGTTACAGCTTGCCTGGGGTCATTAAAGCCTTCCGCGAACTATTCCCCGAAGTGCGACTCGAGCTTATCCAGGGGACGCCGCAGGAAATTGCTAGCCTGCTACAAAACGGCGGAGCTGATATTGGTATAGCCAGTGAGCGTTTGAGCAATGATCCCCAACTCGTCGCTTTCCCCTGGTTTCGTTGGCATCATAGTTTGCTCGTTCCTGTCGATCATCCTTTAACACAAATTACGCCATTGACGCTGGAATCAATAGCGAAGTGGCCGTTGATCACTTACCGACAGGGAATTACAGGCCGCTCGCGTATTGATGATGCATTTGTCCGCAAAGGTTTACTGGCAGATATTGTATTGAGTGCTCAGGATTCTGATGTCATCAAAACCTATGTCGCCCTCGGTTTGGGGATAGGATTAGTTGCCGAACAATCCAGCGGTGAGCAAGAGGAAGAGAATTTAATTCGTCTGGATACTCGCCATCTTTTCGATGCCAGTACCGTCTGGTTGGGTCTGAAGCGAGGACAACTGCAGCGTAACTACGTCTGGCGCTTTCTGGAACTGTGCAATGCTGGATTGTCGGTTGAGGATATTAAGCGGCAGGTGATGGAAAATAGTGAAGAGGAAATTGATTATCAGATATAGCAAAAAGCCCGCTATCAAAGCGGGCTTTTCAGAATCTGGCTCCTCTGACTGGATGCGGGTATTGCCGTATTTTATTGAATTTTAATGATTTTTATAAGTGAAGTAAAAATAAGGCCCTCAGAAAGGCCCCAGGGATATTTTTGCTTAAAAAGATGATGTAAATCATATTTTCAGGGACTGTTACCTAGATGCCTTAAAACCAACGAGAGGTTGTTATTCCTGACGTATATCGGGGATTCAACAGACATACAGAAACATAAATTTGCACCAGCTTTGATATGGCTGGCTTCACCAGATCCTGTCGCTGCAAAAGTCCATGATTGCACCAGATTCTGTGGGATTACATCGATCTGCGCCAGCGTTGGCCCTTTGGATTGTAGCCCTTTCAGGTAAGGTGCTGTTACCCTTAGCTGGTCCTTACCCTTAGCCCTTTTCCTTTTGACTGTCGACTCTGTGCCAAATGCGGACATTTCAAATGTCATAACAGCTGCTAATGAATCATGGGATACGATTAATTCTTTAATCGCTATAAGAATAATTTCGCTTACTCACTGTTACTTTTTTATATTTTAAATCGATATAAAAAGGCGTAATATCCATAGTTTAGTCAATTATATGTAAAGAGAGTTTCGAAGATGGACGAAATAGTAGTATCCAAGAGCCCTAATAATTGCGATGTAAACGAGTTGGAAATATTCAAAAAACTAGTAATCGAGGGGGCCGAAGTCGATCCTGTGGGACTAAGTAGAAGGATATTGGATGCTGAACATCTGTTCTTTATCTATGCCCAGAAAGAATGCGTTGGTATTGGTGCAATTAAGCGTCCAGGAGCAGAGTATAAATTAGGCTCTTTTGAAAAGGCAGGCGTTTCCGAGCAAGAAAAATACGAATATGAGTTAGGATGGGTCTATGTCAATGAAAAAATGCGAGGGCGAAATCTAGGGGGTATATTAATGAAGTCAATATGTAATCACATGTCTGAGAATTTATCAGGTAAAGGATGCTTCGGCACTGTTCGTCAAGATAATAAAAGCATGCAGTATTTATTCGCAAAGTATCATTTCTCAAAGCCCGGCCATTCATATAAAAGCAGAAGGGGCGATTATTTTCTAGATCTATATGTAAAGAAATAATCAGCCTAGACATTCCGATAACTCAGTTAATTGTGTTTTTTCCATAATAGGTCAACGTCACTTAACCACAGACATACACTTTCAGCGGAATAAAATTGAGCAAGAAGCTAAACATTCCAAACTCTGCTTCTCGCTCATAACAGCCAGAGGTTATGAGCGTTTATCTAACTCCATCGCGCCGTTAGTTCCCGAAAAAAAACAGGATTAGCCTGTTTCGGTGCGGGTACTATGCACACCGCAACAATTATTCCTCGCGCCATTCATGAAATCGTTATTTCTCTTTCCACTTGTAGCCATACACCTGCTTCACCCAACGCCCACGCCCATCACCGTGGCCCAAATCTGTAGCCGTCATCGCCAGAGATTCCTTCTCACTAAACCCCTGCGCCAGATAATGACGGATCGCATCCTGCGCCCACGCATACCGCAGGGAGTGCGGGGAAAATTCGCCCGTCAGCCCGACTTTAGTCGCCTGTTTGTGCCAGTGATCCATCGCTGTTTTGAGATCGGGTTTGTCAATCAGCCTGCCATTACGCTGTTTTGTAACTAGCAATGCTTTCTCCAGCGCCTGTCTGACTGCGCCAGTATCCAGGACTGTCGTATAGCGCGGACGCCCGCCTTTGGTGCCAAACACCACTTTCAACCGTGTTTCCCCGCGAGAAAGGGTCTTCAGCCATGTTTTCAGCGACTGTGAACTCTGTACCGCTTCCTGCGAACGCAATCCCATCAGCCGCGCAATCTCCAGCGCCGCCGTCAGTCCTGCATCCTCAGCACGGGCTTTTTCCATTACCTGCTGATAATGCTCCGGCGTAATGGCGCGGCGTGTGCCGTTGCGCGACGCACCCGACAGCCCCAGCGCCTTGTTGGTCAGGCGCAGATGTTCCACCACCTGGCGGCGTCCCGCCTGTCTCAGCACGGCCCGCAACGCTGCCATCTCATTTTGCAGCGTGCGTAAACCGATATCCTGCTCCAGCCGTTCCTCAATGTAACATTCGATATGGCGAACCTTGATCTGCTCCACCCGCTTGATCTGGATATTCAGCGCCCGTAAATGCTCACTGAACCGTTTTGTAATATGGATACGGTCATCCACCGTTTTGAAGCTACCACCGCCTTTTTTCGCCAGTGCCTTCATTTCGCTGCTTAATTTGCTCATGACTTCCCCCTGACCTACAAAAACAAACAGTCTCCGGCGTGTGCTTTTTGGCTGCGCCAGAACGATACCTTCACGCCGGAGTAGCTGGTTGTTGAGGTTTAGGGAGTTTCAGGCTGTACGCGGTACAGACTGCCTGCCGAAGCAGGGGTGTCTCCGGGGCGTCGTGCCCCCCTCGGTATCGATCTTTTTCTCCTTTACTCTGGCCCGGAAAGGGCATGTCAGTTGGCGGGAATATGGCGCAGGCCGGATAATCCGGAGCTTGCGGCGGTGTGTTGTGCGGCGTCACTTTGCTTTTCGCTGACGCGATCAAAGTGACGCCTCGTCTGGTGCTGGGCGTAAACATTGCGTTTCTGGTGCAGGATGACGGTCACGCGGCAGCAAAGCCTTCGGCAATGCAGGCCGCAGCCCGTCATGTAAAAGGTGCCGGTAATCAGCAGGGTATGAGTCAGCCGTTCAGCCAGTGAAGAGCGATGACGACAGAATTGTCCGGGGTGCAGGAAGACGGCTACGCGGCAGTAAAGCCTGACGGCAATACATGCCGCAGCCCGTCATGTAAAGGGCGCTGGTAATCAGCAGGGTAAAAGTGGGCCGAAGAAATTCCGGCAAAAAGAAACCTTTCAACCAGTGAAGGTCGTTGCTGTTAAGCGATGACGATGAAGCCGTCCGGTGTATGTACTCTTAGCCTCAAACGCTTTCGCGTTCCGGTATTGCGGAGGTCGTACCGGTAGCGGGGGGCTGGTCGTCCTGATAAATCAGGGGCTTCTTGCAGACCATGAAGCCAAAGGGGCTGTCAACCGACAGCTTATTGCAGGAGGGAGATTACACCGTTATTTCTGGTGCAGAAAGGGGAAACTCATTTTTTTGGAAATAGAGTTTCCCCTTGAATTTGTGGGAAATTTGTGAATAGCGCACTGCCGCGCTTCGCTTGTCGTCTCCCGGTGTGCGATCAGCCACAGGCTGAGCACACACCGGGAGAGTCGATTTTGCTGTATCAGATTCATCGCTTTCGCATGATCCTTTCCAGGCGATCACCATTGTTATCAAAGTACCTCGAAGGCCAGATGATTTCTGGTGATATTTCCAGCGCATCAGCAATGAGTTTTTCTCCGCGCGGCCACGGGCGGGAAAGCGCATTTGCCAGTGTGCTGGAGGACAACCCGGCCTCACGCGACACCGCAGCGAGAGACGTTCCTTTCTTTCTTAACCCGGCAATGATATCTGCCGGGTGCCAGTCATCTTTATTCATCGTTTTCCCCTGTTTCCAAATCTGATTTTTCTGACTTTAGGAACTCTAAAGGCAATGAATCTTAAGGAATGCTAAAGATGGTGTCAATGTAACTATTAAGCAAACGGGTTATATGATCCCTGAACGACTAAAAGCCGCGAGGCTACGGGCCAATCTCACTCAGGAGCAACTGGGCGTTCGCGCTGGCATCGCCGAAGATACGGCCTGTTCCCGGCTTTCTCAGTATGAAAGTGGAACACATAAGCCCACGTTCAAAATGGTTTGCGCTTTTGCTCGTGTACTAAACGTTCCTGAATGTTATTTCTATACACTGGAAGATGGTTTCGCCGAGGCGGTTTTAAGGCTGTATGTTGGTGAAATAGTGCAGTGGAATATGAAAACAGGGATCGCTATTAATCCAGAACAGGCATAGGTTCCTTGTGTTGCCTGCCCATCTTTATGAACTCTAAAGAAAAACATTCTTGAGGAATGCTAAAGATTACCGTCATAAATTCAAACTGATGGTAATTTTCAATGATCCCCAAACGCTTAAAAGAGGCCAGGCTACGGGCTAAACTCACTCAGGAAAAATTGGGGGTATTGGCCGGAATTGAAGAAGCTACGGCTTACTCCCGCCTCTCGCATTACGAGAACGGCACACATAAGCCGACTTTTGATCTTGTTTGTGAATTTGCTCGCGTGCTCAATGTACCAGAATGTTATTTCTACACGGTTGATGATGATTTTGCTCAGGCGGTGCTGGATCTTCATGCCCGTTGGACAAAGGATGCTACTGAAAGGTAGATCGCAGAAAATAAAAAACCCTGCTGGTGAGGCAGGGTTCCTTAACAGTAAATGTAAATCCGTTCAGGCACTTGCCAGCGCAGAGAACTGAAAACCTGCGGCGTGAACAACGCTGCGGAGTGTTCTCAGTGTCGGGTTGCCGGTCGGGGAGAGCGTGCGGTACAGCGATTCACGCGATACACCGGCTTTCTGGGCAACCGTCGCCATTCCTCCCCGCGCTTCAACAACATGGCGTAACGCGAGTAAAAAAGCCTCCTGACCGCCATCTTCATCCATATCAAGAAATGCCTGATGCAGATAAGCCTGAGCAAAGGCCGGATCTTCCCGGAGCGCCTCCACCATAACATCATCATATAAACGTTCTTTCGCCATACATCACCTCTTCAAATAGTCTTTGAGGCAGCGAATAGCCTCATCTATATCTGCATCCTGCGTGCGCTTGTCGCCAGCCAGAAGCAGCAGGACAACTTCCCCATCCACCAGGCTGTAATAAACCCGATATCCGGCCCCTTGATCTATCCTGAGTTCCCAGACACCTTCCCGGCAGGGCTTGTGGTCGCCAAAATTGTCCGAAGCCATCCGGTTGATCCGGGAAGCGATCTTTGCCTTCGCGATGGGGTCGCGTAACCCTTTAAAAAACTCTGCATACAGATCCCGCCCGTCGGCAGTTATGTAGGTCTTTATCGTTTTCATAGAAGATAGTAGCTTAAAAGCTACTTTATATCCAGTAGGTTTAGTTTAAAAGCTACAGTCAGCATCGACATTTGAAATGCACAAAGGGGGAATATACCTTTTCCCCCTCTGATGCTTTGTTAACTTACGACGCCTGTTTCAGTCGTCGGGCATACTGGTAAGCCGAAATATACCCGTCATTATTTGCATCAAGATAATCAGACCACCACTGCATCATCTCGATCCGCTCCTCCAGATATTCAGCCTTGTGAATATACGCGGCGCGAACGCTGTTTGTTTCCTGGTGGCTCATCTGCTTTTCAATGGCCTGTTTGCTCCACAAACCCGACTCACTCAGCGCACTACAGGCCATCGCCCGGAAGCCATGCCCGCAGACGTCTTTTTTGGTGTCATAGCCCATCACCCGCAGCGCCTTATTCACGGTGTTGTCGCTCATGCACTTGTCCTGGTCGTACTCGCCGGGAAAAATAAAGGCCAGATGCCCGGAGAGAGCTTCGATCTGTCTGAGGATCGCAATCGCCTGATCCGACAGCGGCACGATATGCTGAATTTTCATTTTCGAGCCACGATAAGAGAAGCGCACGTTTTCAATCTGCTCGCGTTCTTCCGGGATCACCCACAGCTTTTGCTGCCAGTCGATTTCACTCCAGCGGGCAAAGCGTAACTCGCTGGAGCGCACAAAAAACATCAGCGACAATTTAAGGGCGTATTTGGTCAGCAGCCTGCCGCAGTAGCTATCCGTGCGGGTTAAAAGCTCAGGCAATTTGTCCAGCGACAGGGCCGGGTAGTGATTCGTTTCTGGCGCGGCAAACTCACCGTCCAGATACAGCGCCGGGTTCGCTTTGAGTAACTTCTTTTTCATCGCGTAGTGCATGATATCGGTGACGTAGTTTTTCAGCCGCGCGGTGATTTCCAGAAAGCCTTTACTCTCCACCTTACGCAGCGTGAACAGCAAATCCTCCGTTTCGATTTCTTCGATAAAACGATCCCCGATATCCGGGAAAACGTACATCTCCAGCCTGCGCATAACGGTTTTTGCGTAATGCTCAGACCAGCGTTTGTGCTCGCCATGCCAGTTGGCGGCGATCTGGCTGAACGTCTGCCCGTTTTTCCGCTTCTGCTTCTCCGTCTGCTTCACCGCAGCAGGATCGACGCCTGCATGAATATTATTGCGTGCCGTTTCGCGCAGGCGGCGAGCCTGCAACAGCGAGATCTCCGGGTAGGGGCCGAAAGCTAACTTTTTCTCTTTCCCGTCGATGCGGTACTTCATATACCAGAGTTTTGAGCCATTAGGTTTGATCAACAGGTACAGTCCAGAACTGTCTGTCATTTTGAAGGGTTTGTCAGAGGGTTTAGTCTTGCGAATAGCGGTGTCTGTTAATGCCATAGCGTGGGGGCTCCGTTTGCTCACCGAACCGTGAGGCCCCTGATTAGGCCCCCAAAAACTATGGATGTCAAGAAACCCGATAGCCTCTTGCGAGACAACCGGGTAAAGATAAGTTCTTGTTTTTTAACCATCTTGAGACTCATAGAGATGTCTCAAAACTAGAATCTGGCTCCTCTGACTGGACTCGAACCAGTGACATACGGATTAACAGTCCGCCGTTCTACCGACTGAACTACAGAGGAATCGTGAGAACGGGGCGAATAGTAACGATGCCTATCCGCATTGTCAAAGCCTGTTTTTTAATTTTGAAATCGTTTGCTGAAATATTCTGCGTTTTGTCGTTTATTCCGACACGGCTGGCTTTTTTTCACACTTTTCATGTTCAGTGCGAGGATATTTCCATAGCCAGCGCCCGGTCACCATCCGCCAGTAAAACAACACAGCACGCACGGCCCAATCGGCAAACATCCCCATCCAAACACCAACCACGCCCCAGCCAAGCATAATTCCCAGCGCATAACCTACTACCACTCGGCATCCCCACATGCTCAACATAGAAACCCACATGGCATAGCGGGCATCACGAGCACCTTTAAAACCCGCAGGTAATACCCATGAGGCGGACCAAATAGGCATAAACAACGCGTTTAGCCAAATAAGAATCACAACCACGTGTTTAACCTGGGGATCCTGGGTATAAAACGACGCCATAACCCCCGCAAAAGGAGCCGTTAACCAGGCTATCGCTGTTAACCCAAGGGTGGACAACCAGAAAACATGCCTCAACTGTATTTCTGCTTGCGCTATCTGCCCTACTCCCAGCCTTCGACCAGTAATTATCGTAGAAGCAGAACCGAGCGCACTCCCAGGTAAATTGATAAGAGCCGCAATCGAAAAAGCGATAAAATTCCCGGCAATAACGCTGGTTCCCATACCGGCAACAAACATTTGTGTTAATAACCGGCCACTGGTAAATAATACTGATTCAACACTCGCTGGAATACCAATTCCCATAACTTCCCAGATAATGCTGAAATTCAATGGCTTAAAATAGCTCTTTAACGAGATTCGTAGCGCAGGATTAAAGCCAATCGCCAGTACCCACAAAATTGCAATTGCGCCAATATAACGGGAAATAGTTAATCCCAGCCCAGCCCCAACAAACCCCAACCCCTGCCAGGAGAAAAGCCCGTAAATCAATATACCGCTAATAATAATATTAAAAATATTCATGCTACCGTTTATAAGTAACGGTATTTTCGTATTCCCGGCACCACGAAGTGCCCCACTGCCAATCAAGGTGATGGCAGCGGCTGGATAACTGAGCACCGTCAGTTCCAGATAAGTCAACGCCAGTGCTTTAACCTCTGTCGTGGCATCACCTGCAACAAAATCGATAATTTGCTCACCAAAATGATGAATGAGAATTGCCAACAGCACGGCAAATAACGTCATGATCACCAGTGATTGCCGTGTTGCTACTCTGGCTCGCCGTCGATCACGTTTACCGAGACTAAATGCCACAACGACAGTAGTACCAAGATCGATAGCAGCGAAAAAGGCCATAATGACCATATTGAAGCTGTCCGCCAACCCAACGCCCGCCATCGCATCTTTTCCCAGCCAACTGACCAGAAAAGTGCTCAGCACGCCCATCAACAGGACACAGGCATTCTCCATAAAGATAGGAACAGCAAGCGGAGTTATTTCTCGCCAGAACAACACTTTGTAACTCTTACGTTTTGAGTGCCAGCGAGTGTGGCGAACAACCTGGCGTAAAGCTGAGGGGATATTCAAAGCCGACCTTAATTGCAGAAAGTGAAACCACATTTCAAATAATGAGGGAGAATCAGAAAAGCTGCAAAGATTTTCGCCGACAAATTGTCTGCAAATGCAACAAACTGTTGATAGAAACGGCAAACGGTTGAGGAACTTAAAAAACAGGTTTGACAAAAGATTTTTCGCCGTTAAGATGTGCCTCAACAGCGATTCCTCTGTAGTTCAGTCGGTAGAACGGCGGACTGTTAATCCGTATGTCACTGGTTCGAGTCCAGTCAGAGGAGCCAAATTTTGAAAAGCCCGCTTTGATAGCGGGCTTTTTGCTTTTAACATCCTTCACATCTTTTCCTGACGCAAAGGATCTGGGCTTATTATCGGAACGGCGGCTCATTAAAGGTTCGTAGTTTACGGGAATGCAGTCGATCGCCTTCAGCGCGCAGTAAATCAATTGCCCGGATGCCAATCTGTAGGTGTTCGGAAATTGCACCTTCATAAAAACGATTAGCCTGGCCGGGAAGTTTAATCTCACCATGCAATGGTTTATCTGAAACACACAGTAGCGTCCCGTATGGCACGCGGAAACGGTATCCTTGTGCTGCAATGGTTGCACTTTCCATGTCAATCGCTACGGCCCGACTTAAGTTAAAACGAAGTGCAGAAGCCGAGTAACGCAATTCCCAGTTCCTGTCATCAGTAGTTACTACAGTGCCAGTACGTAGCCGCTGTTTAACTTCCTCACCCGGCCTGCCACTGACCAATTTGGTGGCGTCATAAAGCGCGCGTTGCACTTCAGCAATGCTGGGAATAGGGATATCGGGCGGCAAAACTGCATCAAGAACGTGGTCATCACGTAAATAAGCATGTGCAAGCACATAATCACCAATGGACTGGCTTTCACGTAATCCACCGCAGTGACCAATCATCAGCCAGACATCCGGGCGTAGCACCGCCAGATGATCGCAGATGGTTTTAGCATTTGACGGACCCACGCCAATATTCACCAGAGTAATACCCTGACCATCGGCAGTGATTAAATGCCATGCTGGCATCTGGTGTTTTTTCCATGCGAGGTCAGAAATCGCCTCTTCAGGGGCTTCTGTTTCGGCGGTGATCCATATCCCTCCAGCACAGGAAAGAGCAATGTAGGGACTATCAGGATCGAGGATCTGGCTGCACCCCCAACGAACGAATTCATCCACATAACGTGTGTAGTTGGTAAACAAAACGAATGGCTGAAAATGTTCGACGGGCGTGCCGGTATAATGGCGTAACCGCGCGAGGGAAAAATCTACCCGGCGCGCATCAAAATGCGATAGCGGAGAAAATTCCGTTGGATGATAAATGCCGTCTGCAGTTTCATCGCCAATTTGCGCCAGTTCTGTTGTCGGGAAGTAACGTGTTAACCCGGCGCTCATCGATCGATCAAGTGTCAGTTCAGAGCCATCAATGACATAGGGATAGGGGATTTCATGCTGCGAGGGTTGCACGGAGATGTGCGCACCATAATCTTGATACAGCAACGTTAGTTGTTCATTGAGATACGAACGAAAGAGAGCAGGGCGGGTAATAGTGGTGGTATAGCTGCCAGCGTGAGTAAAACGTCCAAATGCGCGTGTTTTGGGAGGATTTGTGGCGCAGCCGTCCCATGTCACGGTCAATGATGGATAGACAAAAAGACCTTGCTTGCGGGCGTTTTCATCAGGCAATTCGCCACTTTTAATATATTTTCCAATGGCATTGCGTAAAGCGACTACAGATTGCTCATACAGCGCGTCAAGTTTATCCAGTGCCTGAGCTGGGGTCAGACCGGAGCCCTTATTATTCATGTGTGTCTCCTGTTCCATACAATTACCGCACATCCGATAGTATGTCACAGGAATGTGAAACAAAAGTGTAAGGCGAAGATCGAATGATCTTCGCCAGACCATCAGATGCGTTGATTGTCTTTCATCAACAAAGCGGTTATTGCGGAAATCAGGCATCCAGCCAGCAAATAAATTGCGACGCTATGCCAGTCCCCGGAAAAATAAGTAATGAGGGCGGCGGCAATAAAAGGGGTAAACCCACCACCAACCACACTGGCAACTTGATATCCGACCCCGGCGCCGCTGTAGCGATAACTGGCACCAAACATCTCTGTGAACATCGGTTGCTGCACACAAACCACCATGTCATGCGCAATATTCGCCAACATAATGGAGAAGAAGACTATCCAGAAAATGGATTGAGCCTCGAGCGCCATGAAGAAAGGAAACGCGCTTAAGGTTCCGATAACTGCGCCAGTGATATAAACCCTGCGGCGACCAAAACGATCGGCAAGCCAGGCAAAACAGGGAATTGTCAGGCAGCTTAACCCTCCCACAAGCAAACCAATATTCAGGAATAATTCGCGTGGCAGCCCCATATTCTGGGTTGAGTAGTTAAGCGCAAAGGCGGTAACGATATACATCGTCAGCAACTCGCACAGTCGCAGCGCAATAATCTTCAGAAAAGCCCCTGGATGTCGTAACAGTGCCTGGATAACAGGGATTCGCTTTTTCACTGCCGCTTGATTATGTTGCTGTTGCTCAAATTCAGCGGATTCCTCCATGCCATTACGCACCCACAATGCCCCCAGCACCAGTACGGTGCTAAACAGGAAAGGAATGCGCCAGCCCCAGCTCAAAAACTGCTCGTCAGTGGTCATCATACTAATCAGCGAAACCAGTCCAGTTGAAAGCAGCAACCCTACACCGTAGCCAACTTGTACACCGCTACTGTAAAAGGCTTTTTTATTTTTCGGCGCGCTTTCAACGGACAGCAATGCTGCGCCTCCCCATTCGCCGCCGACGGCAAATCCCTGAATAGCACGCAGCGTCACCAGTAAAATTGGTGCCCACCAGCCAATAGTCGAGAATGAAGGAAGAATACCAATCAATGCTGTTGCGATCCCCATCATCCAGACAGTCAGCATCAACATGCGTTTACGCCCCAGGCGGTCGCCAAAATGACCGAAAATGACACCTCCAAGCGGACGGAAAAGGAATCCGACACCAAAAGTGGCAAACGCTGCGAGAGTTCCCATTGCCGGACTCACTTGCGGGAAAAACTCTCGATTAAATACCAGTGCGGCAGTAATGCCATAGAGTAAAAAATCGTACCAGTCGACGACGGCACCGGCAAAACTGCCTAGCGCAGCTCGTCGGGCGCGACTTAACGAAAGCGTTCCTTCATCGGGACGCGTGGAGATGAGCGTGGAGTCCATAGTGTTCCTGTCTGTACTGTCTTTTTATAATTAGTATGGAAAAAGGTAACTCACATTGCCGTCGATCTATAAACGAACCTTATGAGACTACCGCGACAGAGAGCATCTGCAAATATTTTTATACCCGAAAATGAGCATGGAGGACGGATAGGGGCTACTGTAATGTGCTGGAAACGAAGAAAATTGTGGATTCAGGTGCGTATTAGAAATCAAAAGACAGAAAAATGTGATCGCTAAGGTAGCACTGGTTACTTGTTGGCGTTATTTTCGCAGATGAATTTTTCGAATTTTCTCAATGAGATTTGTGTCACTGACACGGGATGGGCTAATTGCTTGAATGATTGGCGGAGAGAGGGGGATTTGAACCCCCGGTAGAGTTGCCCCTACTCCGGTTTTCGAGACCGGTCCGTTCAGCCGCTCCGGCATCTCTCCGTTCAGATTGTTGCAATGATGCCAGGAAATTTGGCATTTTAACAGTCCCTGTCCGTGCAATTTTGTTCAAGTGACGAGTTTGCGAGCAAAACGATGATTAAGTGGCCCTGGAAAGTACAAGAAACCGTTCATGATGATGCAATTCCGTGGAAGGAAGCTTTGTCGATACCTCTTTTGACAAGTTTGACTGAGCAGGAGCAAAACAAATTAGTCACTCTTGCTGGACGTTTTTTGCAACAAAAACGGTTGGTTCCTTTACAAGGGGTTGAACTTGACGCTTTGAAAAGCGGTCGTATCGCCTTGCTGTTTTGTTTACCTGTTATGGAGCTGGGGCTGGAATGGCTGGATGGTTTCCATGAAGTGTTAATTTACCCAGCGCCATTTGTGGTAGATGATGAATGGGAAGACGATATAGGACTGGTACATAATCAACGCATCGTTCAGTCAGGTCAAAGCTGGCAGCAAGGCCCCATCGTACTGAATTGGCTCGATATACAGGATTCTTTCGATGCCTCTGGGTTTAATCTGATTATCCACGAAGTTGCACATAAACTGGACACCCGGAACGGCGATCGCGCCAGTGGTGTCCCCTTTATTCCTTTACGTGAAGTCGCGGGCTGGGAACACGATCTTCACGCGGCGATGAATAACATTCAGGACGAAATTGAATTAGTGGGCGAAAATGCCTCCAGCATTGATGCTTATGCCGCCAGTGACCCTGCAGAATGTTTTGCCGTGCTTTCCGAATACTTTTTTAGCGCCCCGGAGCTTTTTGCTCCTCGCTTCCCCTCGCTGTGGCAACGTTTCTGCCAATTTTATCAGCAGGAACCGCTGCAAAGACTGCGAAATGCGAATGAACGAGGCACATATTCAGCACCAGATGCTCATTAAACATCAATTTTGTTGCTTAATTAATCGATTGAAATAACGTGTGAATTTTAGTGTTGACACTCGCAGTGCCACTCAGTAATATTCGCCTCGTTCTCACGATTCCTCTGTAGTTCAGTCGGTAGAACGGCGGACTGTTAATCCGTATGTCACTGGTTCGAGTCCAGTCAGAGGAGCCAAATTTTGAAAAGCCTGCTTTCGAGCAGGCTTTTTGCTTTTCAACGTTAGCCATAACCGGGTTCGTATCTAACCTCCCTTAAATCTGATAACTACATCAGGGCTGAATTTTTGCGATAATTCTTTTTATCGTATTTCTGAATTCATCCAGATTGATGTGATCAATATTTTTCCCTACCACAATCGTCTCTGAAATATCTGCCATAGCAGGCCAGCGTGTTTTATAATCGGCATATACTGCGATGACAGGAATATTATAAGCACTTGTCATATGTAAAATAGAAGTATCAGGTGTTATTGCGAGAAAAGCATCTTTTATGATGGCGGCAGAACGTGGTATTGAAGGCGGTAATGATAAATTATAGACATTGTCAAAACACTGCGTTAGTTCTACTGCTTTTTCAGTACCATTCGGGCCATGAACAATGACAATTGGCATATTTATTTCATTTTTAATTATAGCTATTAGTTTTTGAGCTATTGAGCCTGAAAAAGTTCTCTCCTGAATACTACCATCAAGATTAAGAGCAATATATGCACCCAATGAGGTAAGTTCATAACGCACTTCGTTTCTTACCTCTTCACTGATAGGCAGTTCAAATAAGGGGCGGACAGGCGGAAAACCAGCTTCTCGCATCATGAATGCCCATGTCATTGGTACTGGCGCCCGAAGAGACTGGTCCATTTTCGACGCCGATTTACATAAGGAGGAATAACATTTCATTGTTAAACCCACAACTTGTAAATTGGTTTTGGCTTTTAAATGACTTATGAACAACATTGTCTTCAGGTTTTTCTTGCGCATAGCTTCAATGCAGAGATCCGGTGTACCGTATTGCTCTCTTATACTTTGCGCCAGAATTTTTATTTCGCTAAAGCTGGCATGATCCTGCATTGTCATACTGACTAATGTTAATTTAGTCTCCTTAAGACAAAGCGAATCAAAAACGGCTTTATTAATTGTAGATGTGACAATTAATAAATGTTTTATTTTATGTGATTCCAGCGATCTAATTATGGGGTAAATAGCCATTGCATCACCAATTTGGTCGGGGATATGAATGACCACAAATTCAGTATTTGCAATATTGATATTGGCACATGAATAATCATAATAACTGAATGCAATGCGTCTAAAAATTGACACTAACGACATTTCCAACCTCGCTTCCCTACTGGTTAAAACGTGATGGAGTTTATCAGAGATAGTCGTTTTCTAAAATCGCTAAATAGCGAGATAATACATAATTTATTTCTATTATTAATTTTTAATTATTCAATTAAATTATGTTTGTATCGCAAAAATACTTGTATTGCATAGCTTCAATGTACATTTCAATCTGAAGTCGATGCTAAGTGAAGGTAAGAGAAGAGATAAAACGTCAGCAATCAGAGTGATTATCTAAGTGGGGGAAATACCCCCACTTTTTTACTATACCGTAAGTGATGTCCGATTAACCCTGGTACGCAGCCAACATTTCCTGTGCTGCGAGTTTACCCAGTGCATTTGCCGCAAAAGGACTGTCTCCGGTGAGAAGTTTACGATCCTTATGTACCCGGCCAGTAATATCATCATTGATGATATTCATTCCCATTTTTTTCAGTTCTTCACCAAAGTACCAGGTCAGATGACCAGGCATATAGCCAATATCTGGCGTTTGTTTATCTGCGGCGTCAGGGAACGCACAAATGGAATAACCGTTTAGTGGGTTATCGCCATGGCGAAGCGCCAGAAACGCAGCCGGACCATGGCAGAGGGAGATAACAAAACGGTCATTTTCAACTGCCCATTTTAAAGCGGTTGCAACTTCTTTGCTTTCCGGTAAGCCAATGAGAGCGCCATGACCGCCGGGAACAAAAATTGCTGCGTACTCGCTGTCTGCGTTCAAGCTGGCGACAACATCTGCTAATTTCTTCGGTTTGCGGAACAAAGATTTATGTTGCTCAAAGAATGGCATCACTTTTTCATCTTTGTGCGGCATAGCCCAGTATTCAAACTTCGTCATCAGGCCGGAAATGGTCGCAACTTCAAACTCGAAACCTGCTGCATACAGGTGATACAGCGGCAGCAGCGTTTCAATCGGATGGTTGCCCGTTGAGAAAAGTTTACCGTTATCGGTCGGCAAATAGCGTTCGTCAGCGGCGATCACCAGAATTTTGTGCTTGCCGCTATACGGTTTTGGATAGTCCACACCATCAAGGTCAGATACCGGACTGGTATATTGGCTAAGCGAAAATTCTGAAGGGAAGAACGCATTATCTTCAGCAATATCGATCTGCGGATTCTTACTTGTTTGAACAGTCATAGTGTATTCCTTATTGTTACTTAGGTAGGTTAGTCACTATATTCGCGACTGAGCTGGGTGCTATATTTAACCAGGAGCGTAAAATGAGTCAATATACCGAAAGCGGTAGGGGAGGATGTTAAATACGGTTGGGGAAACACACAGCTATTATCGAATAGTGATCTCACCGATTCCACCTTATTTGCAATAAAAAACTCAAAGTGTAGCAATGTATTTTAGTTCATTTTTCAGAAAAGATGAGATTGCATACCCTCGTCATAGTGGGGGATTGCAAGATTCGTCGATAAGATTTTTAGCAAAAAAATAATGATGAAACTGCCCTGTAAGGCCATTAGTCGCGAAAAAATGATGATCCAGATTAAGGTTTAACTGATGACAGATATGATTAATTACATGTCATCAGATGTGATAATTACAGGAGCTGCCTGGAGCTGCTCTGCCAGGAGCGGCTAAGGCGCAGTTGATTTAATGTGCCCAATGATGCTGTATTTATGGCGTAAGTATAAAATTTAACAGATAAATTAATAATAATGTAAATTCTTTTTATATTCAGATGTTTTCAGGGATTTTCTATGTACCGAAATATTGTTATTCCGGTGAATGTCTTTTCCCGGGATGATAGAGAGCAAGCATTTTATCATGCGCAATTTTTCGCCAATGTTTCATCAGGGCATGTTCATTTGCTTGGCTTTATACCGGAGTATGTAAGGATACTGGAGCGGGGATATGTTTCTGACATGCATCGTCTGGAATATGTGCTACGTGATCAGGCTTTGCGCCGTTTAGCTACACTGGCAGAACAGTTGGTTTTGCCTGAAGGGTTTATCCATACCTATGTTTATTTTGGTACTCTTCCGGAAGGAGTGAAAGAGCTGGCTGAACAGCAACTGGAAGATGTTATTGTGCTGGGAGCTACTCAGGAATTGGGTTTTGTCGATATGCTACGGCAGTTTAGCGTGCCGCTGTTGCTGATTTGATGACGATAAAAAAACCTGAGTTCGATGAGTGACGAACTCAGGCGGGTATTAGGTTTTACAGTAACACGCCGAGGCGCGTTGGCTGATTAGAACTGGTAGACTAAGCCTACAGCAACGATATCATCGGTCGCGATGCCGTTTGCTTTGTAGAAGTCATCATCGTTGTCCAGCAGGTTGATTTTGTAATCAACATAGGTGGACATGTTTTTGTTGAAATAGTAGGTTGCACCGACTTCAACGTATTTAACCAGATCTTTGTTGGTGTAATGATGATTCCCCTGGCTGTCGAAGTTATCACCATTCAATCCGCCTAAATCCTTACCTTTAGATTGCAGGTAAGCGATGGACGGACGCAGACCGAAGTCGAACTGATACTGAGCTACAACTTCAAAGTTCTGTGTTTTGTTAGCGATTGCATCAGCGTCACCATAACCCGTCATATTACGAGTTTCAGCATACATGGCTGCTAAGTAAACGTTATTAGCGTCGTATTTAGCGCCAACGGTCCAGGCTTCCGCTGTTTCACCGCCTGCTGTTGCATCGAAGCGGTCTCCGTAACGAGTATCATGATAACCTTTGTGAACCTGATTATCGGTACGGTCAGAGTTAGAATATGCAGCACCCAGGCTCAAACCGAAGTCGAAGTCATAAGAGGTGGACATACCGAAACCGTCACCATTTTCTTTAGACAGTTTACGGCCATTACCATTACCTGAACCTTCTTGGTCAAATAATCCGCTTTTTTCGTTATTACCCTGATACTGGAGAGCAAAGTTCAGCCCATCAACCTGACCAAAGAAACCATTGTTACGATAGGTTGCTACGCTGTTAGCACGGCCGTTCATGAAGTTGTCGGCGCCAGCATAAGTATCGCCACCAAATTCAGGCAGCATATCGGTCCATGCTTCGATGTCATAAACTACACCGTAGTTACGACCATAGTCGAAAGTGCCGTTCTGACCAAAACCTAAACCTGCAAATGCCAGACGGGTAGCAGTATTACCCTTGTCGCTTTCAGGACCGTTTGCGCCAATGTTAAATTCCCACTGACCGTAACCAGTGAACTGATCTGCGATCTGAGTTTCACCTTTGAAACCGATACGGGCATATGACATGTCGCCATCGCTGCCAGAATCATCAGAGAAGTAGTGCAGTCCAGCTACTTTTCCGTATAAATCCAGTTTATTGCCATCTTTATTATAGACTTCAGCCGCATTTGCTGCGCCAGCAACTAATAACGCCGGGACCAGCATTGCCAGAACTTTTCTTTTCATTATGTATTCCCTTGTGATTATAATCTTCATGAATATAACAATAAGTGCCGTTATCCAAAAAAAAGCACATTTGGATACTATTCCATGAAGTTCATTTTATTTTAAAGATTACATGTAACAAATGTGTTTAAAAGATTTCAAAATGTTTCCAACCTATTTAATATAATTCAAAGTTATGAATTGCAAACAAAGCTATTCATAAGATTTATGGATTTATATCAAATAGTTATTGGTTTTTTATAAGAATGGATTGAGTCAATGATTGTTTCGCTAAAACTCGAGTGTGATCTTGCGCACATTATAAAATGACATAAAAAAAAGCCGGCTTCATGCCGGCTCAAAAATATAAACAAGACGATAAAAGGCTAATAACGGAGTTATCATGACACAGAAAACAAAAAAGGTATAATTGTATTCCTCGCTAATATATTTAATTAGTGAATTAATAAAACCACGATCAAAGTTAAATAAAAATTTTTATGACTGTTTTTCCAGTAATTATTGCCATTGAACAAAAATCATCTATTTGTTCAAAAAATGAGTGAGTCTTGACTGGCTCATCTAATGTGGAAAAATGTGACCTTTATCACATAACAACATGAAGTCTGAATTTTCCGGTTTAACTTAATATGGAGCATGGTTCGACAACAATGGAAGAAAGACTCTCTCGCAGCCCTGGCGGCAAACTGGCTTTATGGGCTTTCTATACATGGTGTGGCTATTTTGTCTGGGCGATGGCGCGTTACATCTGGGTAATGAGTCGGATCCCCGATGCCCCCGTGTCAGGATTTGAAAGTGATTTAGGTTCAACTGCGGGAAAGTGGTTAGGTGCGTTAGTGGGATTTTTATTTATGGCCATGGTCGGGGCATTGTTAGGTGGTATTGCCTGGTACACCCGACCACGGCCTGCGCGAAGCAGACGCTATGAGTAAAAACTGCTAAGGTTGCGACCCTTTGGCAGCGGAGCGCGTATGAACTTACAACACTGGAAGGCACAATTTGAACGTTGGTTGAAAAATCATCATACACACCAGGACGCAGCTCATGACCTGTGTCATTTTCGTCGCGTCTGGGCGACAGCGCAGAAACTGACGGCAGATGAAGACGTCGATATGCTGGTCATTTTAACCGCCTGTTATTTTCATGATGTCGTGACTCTGGCGAAAAATCATCCGCAACGGCAACGTTCCTCATTACTGGCAGCAGAAGAGACGCGTCGCATTTTAAGTGCGGAATTTGCTGATTTTCCGCCAGAGAAAATAGACGCCATTTGCCATGCCATCGCGGCACACAGTTTCAGCGCGCAAATTACGCCTTTAACGGTGGAAGCCAAAATCGTGCAGGATGCAGACCGGCTGGAAGCATTAGGTGCGATAGGTCTGGCGCGCGTGTTTGCAGTTTCAGGCTCATTGGGGGTGGCGCTGTTTGACGGTGAAGATCCGTTCGCGCAACGTCGCCCGCTCGATGATAAACGCTACGCGCTGGATCATTTCCAGACGAAGTTGCTGAAACTACCGCAAACTATGCAAACGGCAAAAGGTAAACTGCTGGCACAACATAATGCCCGTTTTCTGGTGGAGTTTATGGCTAAGCTCAGTGCCGAACTGGCGGGCGAGAATGAAGGTGTGGATCATGCGGTGATTGATGCGTTTTCGCCGGCTGACTGACCGCGTAGCCCTAAACAGAAGTAATTATGTTAACCTGTCGACCATCTCAGATGGCCGGTTAAATCTATGCAGGAAAATATATCAGTAACCGATTCATACAGCACCGGGAATGCCGCACAGGCAATGCTGGAGAAACTGCTGCAAATTTATGATGTAAAAACGCTGGTAGCGCAACTTAATGGCGTGGGAGAAAACCACTGGAGCCCGGCGATTTTAAAACGTGCACTGGCTAACGACTCGGTGTGGCATCGCTTGAGTGAAAAAGAGTTCGCCCATTTGCAAACGTTGTTACCCAAACCGCCAGCACATCATCCGCATTATGCGTTTCGCTTTATCGATCTCTTTGCCGGTATTGGTGGCATCCGTCGCGGTTTTGAATCGATAGGCGGTCAGTGCGTGTTTACCAGCGAGTGGAATAAACATGCGGTGCGCACCTACAAAGCTAACCATTATTGCGACCCGGCGACGCATCACTTTAATGAAGATATCCGCGACATCACTCTGAGCCATAAAGAGGGCGTGAGCGATAAAGCGGCGGCAGAACATATTCGTCAGCACATTCCTGAACATGATGTTTTATTGGCCGGTTTTCCTTGCCAGCCGTTTTCACTGGCTGGCGTATCGAAAAAGAACTCACTTGGTCGTGCGCACGGTTTTGCTTGCGATACCCAGGGTACGCTGTTCTTTGATGTAGTGCGTATCATCAATGCCCGTCGTCCGGCGATATTTGTGCTTGAAAACGTCAAAAACCTGAAAAGCCACGACCAGGGCAAAACATTCCGTATCATCATGCAGACGCTGGATGAACTGGGCTATGACGTAGCCGATGCCGAAGATAATGGCCCGGACGATCCGAAAATCATCGACGGCAAACATTTTCTGCCGCAGCACCGTGAACGCATCGTGCTGGTGGGCTTTCGTCGCGATCTGAATTTGAAAGCAGATTTCACCTTGCGGGATATCAGTGGCTGCTATCCGGCACAACGTATTACGCTGGCGCAGTTACTGGACCCGGTTGTTGAAGCGAAATATATCCTGACGCCGGTACTGTGGAAGTACCTCTATCGTTATGCGAAAAAGCATCAGGCGCGCGGAAACGGCTTCGGTTACGGAATGGTTTATCCGAACAACCCACAGAGTGTTACGCGTACGCTTTCTGCCCGTTATTACAAAGATGGTGCGGAAATTTTAATCGATCGCGGCTGGGATATGGCGACAGGTGAGAAAGACTTTGACGATCCGCAGAATCAGCAACATCGTCCACGTCGGTTAACGCCTCGAGAATGCGCACGTTTGATGGGCTTTGAAGCACCCCATGAAGCAAAATTTCGCATTCCGGTTTCTGACACTCAGGCCTATCGCCAGTTCGGCAACTCGGTGGTAGTTCCGGTATTTGCTGCAGTGGCAAAATTGCTTGAGCCAAAAATCAAACAGGCGGTGGCGTTGCGTCAGCAAGAGGCACAACATGACCGACGTTCACGATAAGGCCACGCGTAGCAAAAATATGCGCGCGATTGCCACGCGCGATACGGCAATCGAGAAACGTCTCGCCAGCTTATTAACCGAGCAGGGGCTGGCGTTTCGTGTTCAGGATGCCAGTCTGCCAGGACGCCCGGATTTTGTCCTCGATGAGTATCGCTGTGTGATATTTACGCATGGCTGTTTCTGGCATCATCATCACTGCTATCTGTTTAAAGTGCCTGCTACACGCACTGAGTTCTGGCTGGAGAAGATTGGCAAGAATGTAACGCGTGACAAGCGGGACATTAGCCGCTTACAGGAATCGGGTTGGCGTGTATTGATTATCTGGGAGTGTGCGTTACGCGGACGGGAGAAGTTGACGGATGCGGCGCTTGCCGAGCGTCTGGAAGAGTGGATCTGCGGCGAGGGCGCCAGCGCGCAGATCGACACTCTGGGGATTCATCTACTCGCGTGATGCGTCCTGAATGACTGGCGCGACAACGGGTTTTGCAGGGAAGAGATATTTTCCCAACGTGACCAGCACCACAGCGAAGACAATTACGCCCAGCGCCAGCCATTCAATCCGCGATAGCGTTTCGCCACCCAGCCCTGTACCCAGCAATACCGCTACAACCGGATTAACGTATGCGTAGCTGGTAGCCAGAGCCGGGCTGACATTGCGGATTAAATACATATAAGCATTGATGGCGATGATCGAGCCGAACAGCGCCAGATATCCGACCGCAAGGAAGCCCGAAAGAGAAGGGAGCGCCGTCAGTTTTTCACCTGCTATCATCGACGCGATCATTAACACCACCCCCGCAGCCAGCATCTCAATGGCGCCCGCCATCATCCCTACTGGTAGGGTAATGCGCGAGCCATAAACCGAACCAAACGCCCAACTCACAGAACCGATCAAAATCAGAATCGCGCCCCACGGATTGCCGCTTAAATTACCGCCGCTATTGAGCATGATGATTCCGGCAAGCCCAATGGCGATACCCACCCATTCCAGCTTGCGCGTTTTAATGCCAAACAGGCGGCTGAAACAGAGAGTAAAGAGAGGTACTGTTGCCACCACTACGGCGGCAATGCCGGAGGGAACATTTTGATGCTCAGCCACCGTTACCATACCGTTACCGACAGCAAGCAGTAATAAACCAATCAACGCGGCATTAAGCAGAGGACGCAGTGGCGGCAGTTTGTGCCCACGCAGCAGTAAAAAGGCCATTAATAAAATACCGGCAGCCAGAAACCGCACGCCTGCCATCATTAACGGTGGCCAGCTTTCAACCCCAATCCGAATGACAAAATAGGTTGAGCCCCAAATGATATACAACGCAAACAGCGCGCCAAAAAGCGGTAACAACTGGCGGAAACGCATAATCCCTCACGATGGAAATAAAAAGCCGGTTCATAGTAAACGTGAAAATCATTTCGCTGGCGAGAGATATAATTGCGTTTGATTGTTAAAAAAATGTTGACCTGTGAAGCAAGTATCAGCCGGGCTGATTTTGCTTCATACTTAGCGCGTCAACGATAAAAATGAGAGGGAATGCTTTTGGCCGGGAGTAGTTTACTGACATTGCTCGATGATATCGCCACTTTGCTGGACGATATCTCCGTGATGGGCAAGCTGGCGGCGAAAAAAACCGCCGGTGTATTAGGGGATGACTTGTCGCTCAATGCGCAGCAAGTTTCAGGTGTGCGTGCCAATCGGGAGTTGCCCGTGGTCTGGGGCGTGGCGAAGGGATCGCTTATCAACAAAGTGATTCTGGTGCCGCTGGCGCTGATCATCAGTGCTTTTATCCCATGGGCGATTACGCCACTGTTGATGATTGGCGGCGCATTTCTCTGCTTTGAAGGGGTAGAGAAGGTGCTGCATATGCTGGAGGCGCGTAAGCACAAAGATGATCCGGCGCAGAGTCAGCAGCGTCTGGAGGCGCTGGCGGCGCAAGATCCGCTGAAGTTTGAAAAGGACAAAATAAAAGGGGCGATTCGTACCGATTTTATTTTGTCTGCGGAAATCGTCGCCATCACGCTGGGGATTGTGGCGGAAGCGCCGCTGCTTAATCAGGTGCTGGTACTTTCAGGGATCGCACTGGTGGTTACCGTGGGGGTTTATGGTCTGGTGGGTATCATCGTTAAGATTGATGATCTGGGCTACTGGCTGGCGGAAAAATCCAGTACGGTTATGCAAGCATTGGGTAAGGGGCTATTGATTATCGCCCCCTGGCTGATGAAAGCGTTATCGATAGTCGGTACGTTGGCGATGTTCCTGGTTGGTGGCGGCATTGTGATACATGGCATCGCGCCGCTGCATCATGCGATTGAACATTTCGCCGGGCAGCAGAGTGCACTGGTCGCAATGATATTACCGACTGTTTTAAATCTGATTCTTGGTTTTATCATCGGTGGTATCGTCGTGTTGGGAGTGAAAACGATAGCAAAATTGCGCGGTCAGGCACATTAATATTCTCATTGGCTATTATGCAAAATTCGCCATTCTCGACTAAGGTGAACAAGTTTCACTCGAAAAAAGGAGGCGAGTATGAGCTTTGTGGTTAGTGAGGAAGTGACGGTCAAAGAGGGCGGCCCGAAGATGATTGTTACTGGGTATTCCAGCGGCATGGTTGAGTGTCGCTGGTATGACGGTTACGGTGTCAAACGGGAAGCCTTTCATGAAACTGAGCTTGTTCCGGGGGAGATGCGTCGTTCGCCGGAAGAAGCCTGAAAGCGTATAATTAACACCAGTCCGGATAAGGCATTCATGCCGCATCCGGCTGTTGTGCCAGCGTCTGCATTGAATGTCTGATGCGACGCTGGCTAGTCTTATCATGCCTGGGTTATAAAAATAATCGATGTCTGGCGGTAGAATCAAAAGTAGGCCGGATAAGGCTTTCATGCCGCATCCGGCTGTTGTGCCAGCGTCTGCATTGAATGCCTGATGCGTCTTATCATGGCAACATTATAAAATTATTGCTGTTTGGCGGTACGTTATCGCCAGGTTATGCCAGAATCATAAGAAAGCAGGTTGGGAGTCGTCAGGGTGCAGCACGAGACAGAAATGGAAAACCAGAGCTGGCTGAAAAAACTCGCGCGCCGCCTGGGGCCTGGTCATGTCGTTAATCTCTGCTTTATTGTGGTGTTGATCTTCTCAACGTTACTCACCTGGCGTGAAGTGGTGGTTCTGGAAGATGCCTATATTTCAAGCCAGCGTAACCATCTGGAAAATGTTGCCAACGCGCTTGATAAACAACTGCAATATAACGTTGATAAATTATTGTTTTTACGTAACGGGATGCGTGAAGCTCTCGTTGCGCCGCTCGATTTCACCTCTCTGCGCAATGCCGTTACCGAGTTTGAACAACGTCGCGATGAACATGCCTGGCAGATAGAACTCAACAGACGGCGCACCTTGCCAGTAAACGGCGTTTCGGATGCCTTAGTCAGCGAGGGGAGTCTGCTTTCCCGCGAAAATGAATCCCTGGATAATGAAATTACCGCCGCGCTGGAAGTCGGTTACTTACTACGCCTGGCGCACAACTCCTCATCAATGGTTGAACAGGCGATGTATGTCTCGCGCGCCGGATTTTACGTTTCAACGCAGCCGACGCTATTTATTCGCAATGTGCCTGGGCGTTACTACGAATTTGTCACCCAACCCTGGTTTATCGGTCATTCACAACGAGAAAACCGTCAACGCGCGGTGCGTTGGTTTACCTCTCAGCATGAGCATAACAATGCTACAGAGCCACAGGTCACTGTAAGCGTGCCGGTCGACAACAATAATTACTGGTATGGCGTATTGGGGATGAGTATTCCCCTGCGTTCAATGCAGCAATTTTTACAGAATGCTATCGATAAAAATCTCGATGGCGAATATCAACTCTATGACAGCAAACTGAAATTATTGACCTCGTCCAACCCGGACCATCCTGGCGAAGATCTCTTTGACCCTCGTGAACTGGCATCACTTGCGCAGGACATTGAACACGATACGCGCGGTGGTATTCGGATGAACAGCCGCTATGTTAGCTGGGAACGGCTGGATCATTTCGATGGCGTATTAGTGCGTATCCATACGCTTAGTGAAGGCGTACGTGGAGATTTCGGCAGCATCAGCATTGCATTAACCCTGTTGTGGGCGCTCTTCACCACGATGCTACTTATCTCCTGGTATGTGATCCGCCAGATGGTAAGTAATATGTTTGTCCTGCAAAGTTCGCTGCAATGGCAGGCGTGGCACGATACCTTAACCCGCATGTATAACCGTGGAGCACTGTTCGAAAAAGCGCGCCCGCTTGCTAAATTGTGCCAGACACATAAGCATCCTTTTTCTGTTATTCAGGTCGAC
Source organism: Escherichia sp. MOD1-EC5495 (assembly GCF_002965965.1). Classification (NCBI taxonomy): domain Bacteria; kingdom Pseudomonadati; phylum Pseudomonadota; class Gammaproteobacteria; order Enterobacterales; family Enterobacteriaceae; genus Escherichia; species Escherichia sp. MOD1-EC5495. The sequence goes on along the minus strand of NZ_PTRI01000006.1, from coordinate 16,287 downwards.
CTTGACCATTTTAAAGCGATTAATGACCGCTTTGGTCACCAGGCGGGCGATCGTGTGTTGTCACATGCCGCCGGATTAATTAGCCGTTCATTGCGAGCCCAGGATGTTGCCGGACGAGTTGGCGGCGAGGAGTTTTGTGTGATTCTGCCGGGCGCTAACCTGGAGCAGGCAAAAGAAGTTGCCGAACGCATTCGTCTGAAGCTGAATGAAAAAGAGATGTTGATTGCCAAGAGCAAAACCATTCGCATTAGTGCTTCGTTGGGGGTGAGCAGCAGCGAGGAAACCGGCGATTATGATTTTGAACAATTGCAGTCGTTGGCCGATCGTCGGCTTTATCTCGCTAAACAGGCAGGGCGTAATCGGGTCTTTGCGAGCGATAACGCTTAACGAGCGGTGAAAAAGTGATCCAGTCCTTCGCGCCAGCCTTCCGGTCCTTCTCGCTGCGTTCGCCAGACCCGGGCAGGGTTCTCATTTTGCAGATGAACACCTTCCCGGTTTAGCCCTTTCACAATGACTGCGTAATCCATCACCTCCAGTAAGGGGGCATCATTTGGATCATCGCCTAAGCCGAGCGTCGTCGGACGTTTTCCACCTGATTGTTGATATATCGCGATGATCCAGTTAGCCGCCTGATCTTTTCCGGCAGAGGCATCCAGCACATGCCAGAAGCGCGCACCTTGTACAAACTGTAATCCTAGCTCGTTCAGACGAGCGGTAAATTGCGCCATCCGCTCGTCACTGTCGCGCCAGATGAGCGTGACTGAGGCTTCATGCAACTGCGTCAGCGCCGCCTGGCTGCGGCTTAATCCCGTCCATTCCGCAATGGTTGTATCATCGACATCATCAAAGGTGGTGAATTTGAAATGTTCTTTCTCGCGCAGCGTATTCAACACCAGACTGATTTCACTATGGGCAATGCCCGAGATGATCCGGGGAAAACCGTCGATATCTTGCCATTGATGATCCAGTTGGATCACCGCGCCGTTTTCGGCAATCAGCGGCAAACCTTGTAGCCCTACGTTTTTTTGCAGGTACAGCATTTCCGCCGACGTTTTACTGCTACAGAGAATCACAGGCACGCCTGCTTCCCGTAAACGGTTTAGCCAGGGAGCAGCAGGCTGCCAGTCATAACTGTGACTATCTAACAGGGGGCCATCGAGATCGGTGAAAATTAGCAGTGGTTGTTGAATTGAAAGCATGGTAGCGCATACTCCCTTTACCAGGATGTTTCTCAAAATAGCACGATTTGTCTTTAATCATTTTTCGGGAGCGATCCCGCTCGTAGCAGAGCTCGTAAGGGGTGACGAAGGTCACAGATCCATTCATTAATGACATTAATCATTCACACGAAGAATATTTCCTTGTCAGCGAAAAAAATTGCAGATAAGGTGATGAACACATCAGATTTCCTGGTGTAACGAATTTTTTAAGTGCTTCTTGCTTAAGCAAGTTTCATCCCGACCCCCACAAGGGTCGGGATTTTTTTATGTTACATTTAGCGGTTCACTTCCGAGACGCTAAAGTCATGGATATCCAGCTCAAAGGCATCCGCTAATTCACGCCATGTATGATATTCACGCCCATCAACGCTGACGTGTTCTGAATCGCTCTGGCTGCGATGAACTTCGCTTTCGCTAATTTCATTGATCGCCGCCAGCAGGGCATCGACATCGACGCTGACCTCTCGTTTTGCGGTATCGCTGTACTCTTTTGCGGTCTTCATCATCTTTCCTCGCAACCGTTACTCATTTGTTGCTGCCGACCGTTATGTCAGCCAGGCATCTCTTAAGTATAGACCGTCGAGAAAATCAGCACTCGCGCGCGCCCGACGCTGCCAGAAAAACGAAATTGTTCTACACTGGCACAAAGCCACAGGAGGAAAATGATGAAGGTGAATGATCGGGTAACAGTCAAAACGGATGGCGGTCCGCGTCGTCCTGGCGTGGTACTGGCAGTTGAGGAGTTTAGTGAAGGCACAATGTACCTGGTTTCGCTGGAAGACTACCCGCTCGGCATCTGGTTCTTTAATGAGGCAGGGCATCAGGACGGTATCTTTGTGGAGAAAGCAGAGTAATTTCATTCAGCCTGACTGGTGGGAAACCACCAGTCAGAATGTGTTAGCGCATGTTGACAAAAATACCATTAGTCACATTATCCGTCAGTCGGACGACATGATAGATAACCTGTTTATTATGCGTTTTGATCTTACGTTTAATATTGCCTTTATGAGATGAAACAGTCTTGGCTTTGATATTCATTTGGTCGGAGATTTGAATGGTTCCCTGACCTGCCATCCACATTCGCAACATACTCGATTCGGTTCGGCTCAATGATAACGTCGGCATATTTAAAACAGTAGCCATCGTTGTCTCTTTTTTCAGAATATCGCCAAGGATATCATCGAGAGATTCCGGTTTAATCGATTTGGAACTGATCAATAAATTTTTTCTGACCAACAGATATTCATCAAAATGAACGTTGGCAATCGCCATAAAAACGATAAATAACGTATTGGGATGTTGATTAATGATGTGCTTGATGCGCTGACTGTTAGAAGTATCGTGGATAAAACAGTCCTCATTAATAAACACCACTGAAGGGCGCTGTGAATCACAAGCGATGGCAAGGTCATCAACGGTTTCGATGTCGTTGATTTCTCTTTTTTTAACCCCTCTGCTCAACAGATACCCGGTTAAACCTAGTCGGGTGTAACTACATAAATCCATAATAATCGTTGACATGGCATACCCTCACTCAATGCGTAACGATAATTCCCCTTACCTGAATATTTCATCATGACTAAACGGAACAACATGGGTCACCTAATGCGCCACTCTCGCGATTTTTCAGGCGGACTTACTATCCCGTAAAGTGTTGTATAATTTGCCTGGAATTGTCTTAAAGTAAAGTAAATGTTGCGATATGTGAGTGAGCTTAAAGCAAATATTTCGCCACAGGAGTATCCTGGAAGATGTTGTCTGATTTTATTTTTCAGATAATCCTTAGGATAACACGATAAACATTACGGAATCATATTGCTGGAAATTCGCTAATAATATCTGCCAGTAAATTAAAAATTTCACTAAATAAATGTTCGCAAAATGGAGCAATTAGCGGCATTAATGCTGCCATTAATGAAATGCCGACTGTCAGAGTTAATGGAAAACCGATAACGAATATTGATAATTGCGGAGCCATACGATTAAGTAATCCCAGCGCCAGATTCAGCGTCAGCAGCAGGGTAATAAGCGGTAATGCCAGCATAAATCCGTTGAGGAAAATCAAACTTCCCGCTTTGGTGAGTGCCAGAAACGCATTGCTGTTAAGCGGCTCACCGCCAATCGGCAGGGTGTGAAAGGTATCGACCAGCAGCGAAATCAACCATAAATGACCGTTAAATGTCAGGAACAGCAGTAGCGCCAGCATATCCATGATGCGTGCTAAGACGGGCATATTGAGATGGCTACCAGGATCCACAAACGTCGCAAATGACAGCCCCATTTGCAGACCGATAATTTCGCCTGCGGTTCGTACAGCGGCGAAAGCAAATTGCATGGTAAAGCCAAGCGCAATGCCAATCAGGATCTGCTGCATTGCCAGCCAGAGGGCATAAAACGAAAAAATGGGAACATCGTTGGCAGGTAATGCCGGAGCTATGGCGAACGTGATCATCATTGCGAGACCCAGTTTCACCCGTTTCGGCACGCTGCGTTCACTCAAAATGGGCGCGGTAGAAATGAGCGCCAGCACGCGCAGTAACGGCCAGAAATACAGACTTAACCAGGAAAGCCATTGATCGCTCGTCACCTGCAACATAGCACGGCTACCCGATGATATACGGCAGGTTAGTGAACAAGGTGCGGACGTAATCCAGCAACAGATTGAGCATCCACGGTCCGGCAATAATAATGGCGATAAATACGGCGATGATTTTCGGAATAAACGACAACGTCATTTCGTTAATCTGCGTGGCAGCCTGCAAAATGCTAATGATAAGGCCAGTGACCAGCGCCACCAGCAGCAGCGGGGCAGCCAGCGCCAGCGCGACTTTCATCGCTTCTGTCCCCATCATCATGACCGATTCGGGTGTCATTTTGCCTCTCTAGCTGTAAAAGCTTTGCGCAAGCGAACCGACAAGCAATTGCCAGCCATCCACCAGCACAAACAGCATAAGTTTAAAGGGCAGAGCAATGGTGGCTGGAGGGACCATCATCATCCCCAACGCCATCAACACGCTGGCAATCACCAGGTCGATAATCAAAAAAGGAATGAAAATCGTGAAGCCTATCTGGAATGCGGTTTTCAACTCGCTGGTCACGTAGGCCGGGAGCAAAATGCGCATCGGCACAGCCTCCGGTCCCTGCAACGGGCCAGTATTCGCCAGTCTGGCAAACAACCCTAAATCTGCTTCGCGGGTCTGACGTAGCATAAATTCACGCAGCGGCTGCGCTCCTTTTTCCAGCGCCTCCTGCATGGAGATTTTTTCTTCGCTGAATGGCTGGTATGCATCGACATAAATTTTGTCGATCACCGGAGACATAATAAAAAAGGTCAAAAACAGCGCCAGCCCCAGCAATACCTGGTTGGGCGGTGCGGAGGGCGTTCCCAGCGCGTTACGCAATAAACCAAAAACAATGATGATGCGGGTGAAGCTGGTCATCATCAGTAAAATCGCCGGAATAAACATCAACGAGGTGATGAACACCAGCGTCTGCACCGGGAGCGACCAGCTTTGTCCACCGCCAGGTAGCGGTTGGCTGGTGATGCCTGGCAGTTGGGCGAACGCGAGGGGCGTAACCAGCCAGAGAAGAACCGGCGCGACAGACAACAAACGACGCATCAGGATCTCCCGCTACGCTTGAGCAAATTTTTCATAACCGACTGAAAATCGGCCTGTGGTATCTCTTCCGTGGGTGCTGAAGGGGGAAGTTTATGCAGCAAATTGATTTGCCCTGCGGTAACGCCGAGTACCAGCCGTGCATCGTCCACATCGACCACCACGACCCGTTCACGCGCGCCCAGCGAGGCGCTGGCGCTAATTTTCAGACCGTTAACGCCTGTGCGTTTAGGGGCAAATCCCAGCCGTTTTACCAGCCAGGCAGCGGCGAGGATCAAGACAATAATGGCGATTAGTGCGCCGCTCACCTGAAGTAGCGGTGCGGTGGAAACCGGCGCGGAAGATTGCACAGTGGCGTGGTTATTCATCACTAACGGCTCAGGCGGCGCATTCGCTCAGACGGGGTAATGATATCGGTGATCCGCACGCCATATTTATCGGCAACCACCACCACTTCGCCTTGGGCGATTAAATAGCCGTTGATCAGAATATCCAGCGGTTCGCCCGCCAGACCGTCCAGCGCCACGACTGACCCTTGCGTCAGACGCAACAGCTCTTTGATGGTCATACGTGTGCGACCCAGCTCGACGGCCAGCTTAACCGGAATATCCATAATCAGGTCGATATCCTGCAATGTTCCACTGACGTCGCCGCCGCCAAGCTGCTGGAACACGGCTTCAGCCGCGCTTTTGCCGCTTGTTGATTTTTGTTCGCTCAACGCTTCAGCCCACAGATCGTCCATTGCGCCGTTGTTGTCATCGGCCGGATTATTCAAGTCACTCATTTGGGCTGTTCCTCGTTCAGAGAATTCAAAATCGGGTTAATCAAATGTTCTATCCGTAGCGCATACTGACCGTTGATGGTGCCGTACTGGCTGGTCAGTACCGGAACGCCGTCAACGTGGGCGATGATGCGATCGGGTTTTTCTATCGGCAGGACATCGCCGGGTTTCAGTTTCAAAATCTGCGACAGGCGCAGCGATATATCGGCAAAGTTGGCGACCAGTTCCAGCTGTGAGTGCTGCACCTGACGCACCAGGTTATCGCGCCAGTTCTGATCTTCATTACGCGAGTTTTCCAGCGGCGGGTTAACCAACAATTCCCGTAGCGGCTCGATCATGCTGAATGGCAGGCAGATATTAAATTCGCCGGTCAGGTTGCCAATCTCGACATGAAAAGGCGTGTTAACCACAATGTCGTTTGGCGAGGTGGTGATATTGGTAAATTTCACCTGCATTTCCGAACGCACGTACTCCACTTCCAGCGGATTAATCGCCTTCCAGGCGTCGCTATAGCCTTCAAGCGCCAGCTTCAACATGCGATTGATGACGCGCTGTTCGGTATGCGTAAACTCACGACCTTCTACTTTGGTCGGGAAGCGACCATCACCGCCAAATAGGTTATCCACGGCGATAAACACCAGACTTGGCGAGAACACCACCAGCCCGGTGCCGCGCAGCGGTTTCAGGTGGATAAGGTTCAGGTTGGTTGGCACCGGCAGATTGCGGGCAAATTCATGATACGGCTGTATGCGGATCGCCCCGACGGTAATGTCCGGGCTACGGCGCAGCAGGTTGAACAGCCCCATGCGGAAATGGCGGGCAAAACGTTCATTAATGATTTCCAGCGCCTGCAAACGTTCGCGCACAACCCGACGTTGGGTATTGGGGTCGTACGGACGAATGTCACTTTCGCCGCCAGCACTGGTTGTCGGTTCGTCTTTGACCTCGCTGTCACCATTCAACAGCGCATCAATTTCAGCTTGAGAAAGAATACTATCGCCCATGTCGTTATCGCAGAATAAAAGCGGTATACAGCACGTCGGTGACATCCTGTTTCGGTTGCCCGGCAACAAGCGGGGTGGAGAGTGTGGCTTTAATTGCGGCAATCAACTTTTGCTTGCCTTCTTCAGTTGCCAGCACGGCGGCATCCTGGCGCGAAAACAGTAACAGCAAGCGACTGCGGACTTCCGGCAAATACTCGCTCAGGCGCGAACGGGTGGCTTCATCTTTCAGCCGCAGCGTTATGCCGATATAAAGCACGCGATCCGCATCGCCAAGATTGACCGTAAAAGTGTCCAGCGCATAGAAGACAGGTGAGAGCACGACGCGTTGCTGTGCTTTGTCGTCAGTAGCAGCCTGACGTGAATGCCAGTAGCTGTAACCCGCGCTGGCACAGGCCGCGAGAGTAATGAATACCAGGATCGGGAGCCAAAGCGATCGCTTGCTTTTCTTGCTTATCGCGTAATCAGTCATGTGTTGCGGTCTTCCTGTGTCGCTACTGCTTATCGGCTAATTATCCTGTGTCTTAAGCGCGGCAAAGCGGGGAAAAGACGTGGATTACGGTGCCACCTCTGACGTTAGGCGAAAATATCAACGCCGCTATTGCCTGTTGCACGCTCTTGTAAAGAGGCGGGAACCGGCAGGGCATCGTCATCTTCGACAGCCAGGTGTTCATGGTTTGCTGTGCGCGGGTTTTGCGGTTGCTGGGAGGCGGCCTGCTGCTGACCGTTAAAACTCTCGCCGCTGATATTGCTCTGCCCCAACTGAATACCGCTTTCAGCCAGTTGTGTTCGCAGTACTGGCAGAGCAGCTTCCAGTGCGGCGCGAACGTGCTGATGCGGTGAAACCATCTGGATTTGCGCGTGGTTGTCATCCACCTTAAGGGAGATTTGCACTTCGCCTAAATCCTGCGGATGCAAACGCAGCTCGGCACTTTGTTGCCCCTGGCGGGTAAACAGCGAAATATGCTGACTTAAGGATTGTTGCCATTCGTGAGAACCCAGCGGTGCACTCAAAACAGGCGCTGCGACGGTGGGCTGTGGCTGCGTCTGGTGCGAAGTGATTAGCGGACTGACGGCAGCGGTCACCGGCGAAGGCGTGCTGATGACTTCCGCTTTACTCTGGGCTTCAGCAATCAGCGGTGTTAATGGCTGAGCTGGGGCGCCAGGGGCGTCGTCAGGCTGCGCTGTGGTGAGTTGCGCAGGAGTCAGTTTTGTGAAGGGCGTTGGCTTCTCTGTCGATAACACTGTTGACGGCGTATCAGTCACTTTGGGCGTATTGTCAAAACCTGGCAACATCGCAAAAAGGGCACTCAGGCTGGCGGTAACATCTTCATTCAGATCATCCGCTTTTTCGTCTTTTACTGCGTTTTTGTCTGACCCCGCTGCCAGCGTAATGGCCTGAGCGGTGGTTAACGGTGTTGATGTGGATTGTTCGTCGTTGATGACTGGCAGTGTTTCATTCGCAGGGATCAGTAAATCCGGTTGTTGCGCGTCGGTCAGAATATCGCTGACCAGCGACTCGCCTTTTGTCGCAGGCTTATCTGTCGCCACCTGCAACCGGATCGCAGCTTTGTCGGTTGTTGTAGCGTCTGCTAACGCCCCGCTCAACAACGCGAGAAAATCTTGTGCGGCATCACTGGCTTTGCCGCCGGGCAGTGCGGAGGTGTCAACGTCAGCGGTAATCAAGGGCGCTAAGCGAATCATTCTGGTTTCCTCATGGCGGCGCGCTGGGCGAACTCATCCATCTTTTTCTGATCGAGGCGGTTTTCTGCCAGCAGCGCCGCCGTGGATTGTCGTTCCTGCAGTGTCTGCCAGGCCTGCAAACGTTGTTTTTTCTCCCGCCAGTTATTCAGGGCAACATCAACTTTTTGTGTCCACTGCGTAAGTTGCTGATGATGCTGGGTAATGGCTTTTTCCAGCGTCTGAATAAACTGCTGATAGTTGATCCAGCGGTTGCTGGTCATCCCGGCACTCATATCGCTATTGAGGTTATTTCGATATTCATTCTGATAATCGATCAGCATTTTGAGTTGTTCTTCTGCCTGCTGACATCCGCGACGCATTTCACCCAACAGACGAGCGGCGTTATCCACCTCTTTTTCTGCCAGATCTTTCAGGGTCGCCAGTGCGCCATGTTCTGCCATCTGCTGTTATCTCCTGCTTAGTCACACTGTCGGAAAAATACGTTCCAGCCCCTGGAGAGAGTCTTCCCAGTCCGCGCGTTCAAAAATGCCTTGTTGCAAATAGCCCTCCAGCTGCGGCCACAGGGCGATGGCTTTATCGAGCATTGGATCGCTGCCTTTGGCGTAAGCGCCGACGCTGACCAGATCGCGATTACGCTGAAAACTCGATAACAACTGTTTGAATGTGCGCACTCGCGCATAATGTTGCTCGCTGATCAACGCCGTCATTGCACGGCTGATCGACGCTTCAATATCGATAGCTGGATAGTGCCCGGCTTCCGCAAGACGGCGAGACAGCACAATGTGACCGTCGAGGATTGCCCGCGCGGAGTCAGCAATCGGGTCCTGCTGGTCATCGCCTTCGGTGAGCACGGTATAAAACGCGGTAATCGAACCGCCGCCGCTAATGCCGTTTCCGGCACGCTCGACCAGTGCCGGCAATTTGGCAAACACCGACGGTGGATAACCTTTGGTGGCTGGCGGTTCGCCAATCGCCAGCGCAATCTCACGCTGAGCCATCGCGTAGCGGGTGAGGGAATCCATAATCAGCAACACATGCTGACCACGATCGCGAAAATCCTCGGCAATGCGCGTGGCATAGGCGGCACCCTGCATTCGCAGGAGCGGAGAAACATCTGCCGGTGCGGCGATCACCACCGAACGAGCACGTCCGTCAGCACCGAGGATGTTCTCAATAAAATCTTTTACTTCGCGCCCACGCTCGCCAATCAAACCCACGACAATCACATCGGCGCGGGTGTAACGCGCCATCATTCCCAGCAGCACACTTTTACCGACGCCGGAACCGGCAAAAAGTCCCATGCGCTGCCCGCGCCCGACGGTAAGCAAGGCATTGATTGGACGCACGCCCGTGTCCAGCACATGTTCAATTGGCGTGCGTTGCAATGGGTTAAATGGCGGGGTAATCAGCGCACCGGTTTCGGTCGTATCGGGGGAGGGGAGGCCATCGAGCGGTTTACCGCTGCCGTCCAGAACCCGACCTAACAACGCCGGACCGAGCGGTAACTGCTTGCCGCTTTGCAGGCCGTCGCCGGAGATATTTTTGGCATAAACGCGCGCGCCAGGTAGTACGCCTTCGACTTCCTCCAGCGGCATTAAAAACAGCCGTTGACCGTTAAAGCCGACTACTTCGCTTTCTACTTCGTGCGTTTCGCTGCCGTTCTGGCGCTCAATGACACAGGTTGCGCCGAGCGGCAATTGTAATCCGGTGGCTTCCAGCACCAGCCCGGTAGCGCGAGTTAATCGCCCGTAGCGACGTACCGCAGGCAACTGCGCCATTTTGGCTTCAAAGTTATCCAGCGTGGTTAGCCAGCGAGTCAGGCGCGTGGTCATTACACCACTCCTGGTGCTGCCAGACGGCAGAGTTCTTGCCAGCGAGTGGCGACACTGGCGTCGAGATCGCCTTCATCGGCGGAGACTTTACAGCCGCCAGGATGGAGGGTGGGATCGCCCCGCAAGCGCCAGCCATGCAAACTTAAAGTTGCGCCGAGCATATCATCCACACGTTGCAGATCATCCGGGTGTACGCGCAGCTGTGGTTTCCCGCTGAATAACGGTTCTTGCTGCAACAACTGTTGGATCTGTTTGATTAGTGCCGAGTTATCCACCGTTGGCGTCTGACCGATCACCTGACGTGCTGCCTCCAGCGCCATCTGCATCAGGCGCGAAGCAATCACACTATCAAGCGCATCAAGTGTGGTTTGAAATTCGCTGACCAGTTGCTGCATCCGGGCATGAATCGGCGCTTGCTGGGATTTTGCTTGCGCCAGTCCTTGTTCCAGCCCCTGAGCGATTCCTTCCTGATAGCCTTGTTCGTGGCCTTGCTGGCGACCTTCGGTAATTCCCGTCTGATAACCTTGCTCATGGGCTTGCATTTGCAGTTGCGCCAGTTGTTGCTCAAGGCTGGGTTCGGCCTCTTCAATGATGGTTTCTTCTGGTTCCATCAGTGGCACAAACTCCGCCTGCGGCGGCGCGAGATCGTCCGGTGTCCAGGTTTTCCACGGCAGATTATCAGACATAGGTATCCTCGCCGCTGCCAATCACCATCTCGCCGGTTTCGGCAAGACGGCGCACAATCAGCAGAATCGCCTTCTGCTCGTTCTCGACCTGCGACAGACGCACCGGACCACGGTTGGCGAGATCGTCGCGCAGAATATCGGCGGCACGCTGCGACATATTGCGCAGGAATTTCTCGCGCAGTGGCTGCTCGGCACCTTTCAGGGCGATCAGCAGCGATTCGGAATCCACTTCCTGCAACAGGCGCTGGATGCTGCGATCGTCGACATCCACCAGATTTTCGAACAGGAACATCTCGTCGATGATTTTCTGCGCCAGCTCGCCGTCAAATTCACGCACGGCGGTAATAACGGCTTCTTCCTGCTGGGTTTTCATCAGGTTGATAATTTCGGCCGCCGTTCTCACGCCGCCCATTTTGCTGCGTTTGAGATTCTGACCGTCGAGAAGGCCATTGAGTACTTCGGTCAGTTCCGCCAGCGCGGCAGGCTGTACGCCGCCAAAGGTGGCGATACGCAACATCACGTCGTGGCGCAGGCGTTCATCGAACAACGCCAGAATATCGGCGGCCTGCGCGCGCTTCAGATGCACCAGAATGGTGGCGATAATCTGCGGATGCTCATCACGAATCAGATCGGCGGCGCTCTGCGGTTCCATAAAGTTGAGCGTTTCGATGCCGCTGGCGGTATCGCGGGTTTCGAGAATATCTTCCAGCAGGCTGGCGGCACGCTCTTCACCAAGGGCTTTGACCAGCACCGAACGCAGATAATCGTTGGCGTTGATATTCAGTGCCGCAAACTGTTCAGCTTCTTGCTCAAACTCTGCCAGCACTTCAGTTAACTGCTTGTTGGAGATCTGCGTGATGTTCGCCATCGCCGCACTCAGGGTTTGCACTTCGCGCTGGGAGAGGTGTTTGAATACCTCAGCCGCCCGGTCTTCGCCAATGGTCATTAGCAGGATGACGCTCTTTTCGGTGCCTGTCAGGTTACTCATGGTCGTTATTTATCCACTGGCGAATGACCAGCGCCACCACGCGCGGATCGTTATCAGACATGTCACGGATACGCTGGCTCATTACCTCTGCCCCCAGACGTTGGTTAGCCCGGCGTTGCTGCAGTTGTTCATCTTTGCTCAGGCGAACTTCCACCGCATCTTCCACGTCCTCGCGGGTCTGTGCCTGTTGCTGCACAGCTTTCACCGCCTCGGCGCGACGTGTTAGCTGCGGGCGTACCACTTTACGCCACAGCAGCCACGCCACCAGCAGCACCAGCAACCAGCGCCCGGCAGCCAGCAACTGATCGATAAACGCTTGCTGTTGCCAGAACGGCAGTTCTCCACCGCTTTCGTCAGTGCTATTGAATGGCGAGTTGACGACATTGAGCGAGTCGCCGCGTTTTTCCGAAAAGCCCATCGCTTCGCGGGTCAGATCTTCAATCTGCTTCATCTGCTCGGTGCTGAGAGGCAACGGTTTGCCATCTGGCAACGTTTTGTAATTCACCACTACCGCGACAGACAGACGCTGCACATCGCCCACGTTCATCTTGGTATGACGAATGGTGCGATCGACTTCGTAGTTACTGGTTTCATTACGCTGCGTGCTACGCGGCCCACTATTGCTGGTGGTGCTCGCCTGCTGCTGGCGATTATTTTGATTTGCCGGAGGCGTACTGATTGGTGCGTTATTCGCAGGCGCTGGTTGATTCGACAACGCGCCTGGTACGCCGCCCGGATAACCGGAACCGCTTTGCTCGCTCTCATTAAGCTGGCGTGAGCGGAGCGCCGCCTGTGATTGGTTGCCGTTAGGGCGATACTGTTCTTCTGTTTGCTCTTTACTGGCGAAGTCCAGCTGTGCCGTCACCTGGGCGTGAATATTACCGTTGCCGACAACAGGCGACAGGATCGCTTCAATACGTCGCTGAATACGTCCTTCGACATCGCTGGCATATTTCAACTGGACGTCATTAAGATCGCGTCCGCTGGTGTTGGACTGGGTTAACAGATGTCCACTCTGATCCACCAACGTGACATTTCCCGGAGGCAGACCAGCAACCGCGCTGGAAACCAGATGTACAATGGCGCTAATTTGCCCTTCATCCAGCGCGCGGCCTGGCAACAAATTTACTGTCACTGATGCCGAAGGAGATTTTTGTTCACGAACAAATAAAGAGGGCTTTGGCATCGCCAGATGCACGCGCGCTCCTTTTACCGGGCCGATAGTTTCGATGGTACGGGAAAGCTCGCCTTCCAGCGCCCGCTGATAATTCACCTGTTCGCTGAACTGGCTGATGCCAAATTTTTCCTGATCGAGCAGCTCAAACCCAACAGCACCGCCTTTAGGCAAGCCTTGCTGCGCCAGACGCAGACGCAACTCGTGAACTTTATCGGCCGGAACTTCAATCGCGCCGCTGGCTTCGCTGAAGCGGTAAGGAATGTTCATTTGCGTCAGCTGGCTGACGATTGCGCCGCCATCCTGATCGGAAAGATTGCTGAATAACGTGCGGTAATCAGGGGCTTTTGCCCACAGAATTAACGCGACTATCACTGCCACCGCAGCGGAACCAGCAACAATCAGGGGGATTCTCGGATTCGCGCGTAGGCGATTGAGCCACTCAAGAGATTTTGTCTGGGCTGCGGTCGTATTCATCGCGCACCTCGCGGCAGATGATAGACGGCGGTATTGGCAAAGTGGAACAAGACGCACTCCCGGGTCAGCACACTCGAAAAATTAACGGCCTCATTATTTGTGGTTTTATTTTTTTCTATGCGCCAATTAACCCGTTTTTTTATCGTTATTTAACGCCTTTATCTTATTGACTTGCTGATAGGCTCTGCTACCAGAAACTATTTGGGAGATGAGTATGTCAGCTATACAAGGGATCGAAGGGGTTATCAGCCAGTTACAGGCCACGGCAATGAGTGCGCGTGCCCAGGAGCCGCTGTCGCAACCCACTATCAGTTTTGCCGGACAGCTTCATGCCGCTCTCGATCGCATAAGCGATACGCAAACCGCCGCCCGCACGCAGGCAGAAAAATTCACCCTCGGCGAACCCGGCGTGGCGCTAAACGATGTGATGGCCGATATGCAAAAAGCGTCGGTTTCGATGCAAATGGGGATTCAGGTGCGTAATAAGCTGGTGGCAGCGTACCAGGAAGTGATGTCCATGCAGGTGTAGGTTTTATAACCTGTTGACTATGCATGTTTAATGACATCCGATCCCACAGCGTGGGGCATGGATGGGGCAAACTCACTCAATTTCTTATTTAAAATAGATACCTGCTCCTGATTGTTTTCTGCCATCCACAACGCTTTGCACTGGATACAATCCAGACTCTCTTCTCCCGTGCAGCCGATCTTTTGTATTCCGTGTTTGAAAGCCTGAAGGTAAAGTTTGTAAGTTAGCGATGGATTAAACAGTGAAAAGAAACGCGGCTGTCGGATTGGAGCCGCGGGACAAGGCCAAAAATTTTCCAAGAGTTGTTGAATTTCCCAGCTTTTTTGGAAGCGCATGTATCTTACTAATAACTAAAAAAGGTTTAAACCATAAAATTAATCGTATTTTTAGGTAACACTTACCGATATATCCCCACGCCATTCAGACGGTTAAAGCAGCAAGTATTTAACGCGTAAACAGGGCGTGGGTTTGTCGCTCGCGCCAGTAGGTGTGATGTGGGGAAACCGTGTCACAGCCAGCTCCTGTCTGTTACTGACAGTCATTTTCAGGTACAGGAAAGTAATGACGGGGATAGCCCCGTCGGTCTCTGTTTACTTAATCTGTATGTTGACGCTGTATTTTTTAGCCTTGTTTTTACGAGCGTCATTGCGGGTTTGAAGCACTCTTAGCTCATATTTACCGGAAGCGGGAAGGATGTACTGACCATTGTCATCAAGTTCGGGAGAGTATCTGGAGAGATCAACCGAATCGCTGATTCCGGGCCCAAAGAGGACAATATCAGCACCCTCATTGGAGATACTGACGTGCACCTTCTGGCCTTTTTTGGCATAGAAGTTATATGTGTCGTAATCGTATCCCTTTATCTCTCCTGAGTACTGCGCACTACTATGACCCTTCCTGAACTCAACATTAACGTCCTTGCCAGCGGCAGAGGCCGTTGAGGTTAGCAGTGCAAAAAGAAAAATGGCTTTACTTACACCATTGATTTTCATGTGTGTTCTCCTCAGTCATGGAAAAACTATTCGTTGTTATAATATAACAATTTTTGACAGGTATTTTCCATGAGCCTCCCGCCTGGAAGTTGCTATGGAGCGTGAGTGGTGTCAGGGAAGAGATAATCTGACAGATACCTGTACAAATAACGGATAACTGTCAGATCTGAGATGAGCTAACACATCTAAATTAAGGGTTTATTGTTCTCAACATCTTCAATATATAAGAGTGTATTATCGATAGAATAGTAACGACGTTTATTATCATTAACGTCAGTAACCCACCGGAAGACACCCGCATTCGCGAGCGTTATACAATATTCCCGAAAAGTAGACTTTCTGGAAATGTGAGTCCGGGCTGCTTTTATTACTTGCTCAGGGTTCTTAGTGGCACTGACTTTTAATAGGTTTCTGCTTCCTCTTATTAACAACACCTTGTCATCGTGTGTGACGATCCTAATGTTATCTGTAGCAAGATAGTAAATGTAATGCGCAATATGATGACGTTTTAACTCTGTGTAAAACCAGGAAAAGTTTAGCTCCGTTCTCACTTGCTCAAACATCTTTTGGAAAATAGCAACCTGATCCATCAGGGGGAATAATCTCTTGTTGGTTGTGAGAGTTTGTAGTTTGCATGATTGGTGCTATTCCTTCAATCAGATCCGATGACTTAATGCCGGTGATAAAGGCATACTAAGTATAGGGTTATGATGCGTGTGTCTGGTTAGGTTTTGCTATTCGTTCTTCAGTATTGCACTCGCCAAACGTTATGTTATAACATTTAATGAATATTGAAGCGGGAGGATAAACTGGATGATGGTTGTTAATAAATTGGCTTTTGCGCTGGGGTTACTATTGACTGGCAACTATGCACTTGCTCATGGGCATCATTCACATGGGGCACCACTGACAGAAATAGAACAAAAAGCAGCAGAGGGTATTTTTGATGATAATAACGTGAAAGATAGAAAACTTACTGACTGGGGGGGTGTTTGGCAATCGGTATATCCCTTGCTTCAAAGTGGTGACCTTGATCCTGTTTTTAAAATGAAAGCAGAAAAAGATCCGGGTAAATCATTTGCGGATATTAAGTCCTACTATCAGCAAGGATATGCGACGGATATTGACACAATCGGTATCGAAAATGGTGTTATGGAGTTCCACAGAGGAGAGGAGGTGACTTCCTGTAAATATAATTATAGTGGATTTAAGATATTGACATATAAATCAGTGGATTTGCCCCTATATTTCCAGACACCTGTTATCACTTAACCCATTACTGGCCT
>NZ_PTRI01000069.1:0-346 GCF_002965965.1 Escherichia sp. MOD1-EC5495 | reverse complement strand
TATCGGGTGATTAGCTCAGCTGGGAGAGCACCTCCCTTACAAGGAGGGGGTCGGCGGTTCGATCCCGTCATCACCCACCACTTCGGGTCGTTAGCTCAGTTGGTAGAGCAGTTGACTTTTAATCAATTGGTCGCAGGTTCGAATCCTGCACGACCCACCACTAATTACGGTGGGTTAGGTGGAAGTAGTTTGTAGTATCCAGCGCAATATCGGGTGATTAGCTCAGCTGGGAGAGCACCTCCCTTACAAGGAGGGGGTCGGCGGTTCGATCCCGTCATCACCCACCACTTCGGGTCGTTAGCTCAGTTGGTAGAGCAGTTGACTTTTAATCAATTGGTCGCAGGTT
>NZ_PTRI01000068.1:0-360 GCF_002965965.1 Escherichia sp. MOD1-EC5495 | reverse complement strand
CACCTCCTTACCTTAAAGAAGCGTTCTTTGAAGTGCTCACACAGATTGTCTGATAGAAAGTAAAAAGCAAGGCGTCTTGCGAAGCAGACTGATACGTCCCCTTCGTCTAGAGGCCCAGGACACCGCCCTTTCACGGCGGTAACAGGGGTTCGAATCCCCTAGGGGACGCCACTTGCTGGTTTGTGAGTGAAAGTCACCTGCCTTAATATCTCAAAACTCATCTTCGGGTGATGTTTGAGATATTTGCTCTTTAAAAATCTGGATCAAGCTGAAAATTGAAACACTGAACAACGCAAGTTGTTCGTGAGTCTCTCAAATTTTCGCAACACGATGATGAATCGAAAGAAACATCTTCGGGTT
>NZ_PTRI01000067.1:0-365 GCF_002965965.1 Escherichia sp. MOD1-EC5495 | reverse complement strand
GACTATCACTTATTTAAGTGATATTGGTTGTCTGGAGATTCAGGGGGCCAGTCTAGTTGCATTATCGATCACCTGAATATTGTCTTTCAGATCCCGGTCAGAGCCTTGATTAAATGCACTTGCATTGCACGCGCCGTTAACCGTTAATTCGTAGGTATTGCTGGTAGTTTTCTGTGCGTAGAACATATACAGAGCCTCATCTACGCCAACTTCATAAACAACCGGACGGCTAGAATTACCCCATAGTCTAGTTGTTACGCCAGCGTGAGCGGTTCCCTGTGTGTTTAATGTCATGGTTGACCCATGATTAGCATATTTGATCTGTAATGTGTCGGTGTAATCAAATTTAATAAGCGCGTTACTTC
>NZ_PTRI01000066.1:0-416 GCF_002965965.1 Escherichia sp. MOD1-EC5495 | reverse complement strand
GTGTATGACGACCAGAGCGTTTTGTTCTGCAGCTGGTCTGTGGTGCTGTCCGGCGTCATCCTGCGCATCCGGATATTAAACGGGCGCGGCGGCAGGTTACCCACCACCACCGAGGCCAGATACTGCGAGGTGGTTTTGCCTTTAATGGTGATGTCTTTTTCCGTCACCCAGCCACCGTTACGCTGTATCTGAACCAGCAGGCGGACTTCCGACGGATTCCGGTCCCCCTTTGAGGTGGTTTCCACCAGTGCCTGCACACCGAAGGTAAAGCGCAGACGGTCGATGTTTGCAGACGTGATGGTCCGGGTAATCGGCGTGTCGTACTTCACTTCCGTACCCAGCACCGTCTCGGAGCCGGAGGATTCAAATCCCTCCGGCGGTGTCTGCTCCTGCTCACCTGCCCGGAACACCACCGT
>NZ_PTRI01000065.1:0-450 GCF_002965965.1 Escherichia sp. MOD1-EC5495 | reverse complement strand
TCACCTCCTTACCTTAAAGAAGCGTTCTTTGAAGTGCTCACACAGATTGTCTGATGAAAATGAGCAGTAAAACCTCTACAGGCTTGTAGCTCAGGTGGTTAGAGCGCACCCCTGATAAGGGTGAGGTCGGTGGTTCAAGTCCACTCAGGCCTACCAAATTTGCACCGCAAATTTGAAGAGGTTTTAACTACATGTTATGGGGCTATAGCTCAGCTGGGAGAGCGCCTGCTTTGCACGCAGGAGGTCTGCGGTTCGATCCCGCATAGCTCCACCATCTCTGTAGTGATTAAATAAAAAATACTTCAGAGTGTACCTGCAAAGGTTCACTGCGAAGTTTTGCTCTTTAAAAATCTGGATCAAGCTGAAAATTGAAACGACACACGTTAAGTGTGTTCGAGTCTCTCAAATTTTCGCAACACGATGATGAATCGAAAGAAACATCTTCGGGTT
>NZ_PTRI01000064.1:0-466 GCF_002965965.1 Escherichia sp. MOD1-EC5495 | reverse complement strand
CAACGTGAGAAGTGTTGATGGTGATACCACGAGCTTTTTCTTCCGGCGCGTTATCGATCTGGTCGAATGCGCGAGCAGCACCGCCGTAGGTTTTAGCCAGTACGGTAGTGATTGCAGCGGTCAGCGTTGTTTTACCATGGTCAACGTGGCCGATAGTACCGACGTTAACGTGCGGTTTTGTACGTTCAAACTTTTCTTTAGACATCGATTGTCCCTCTAAGACACGGATAAATCGGTGATATCACCACATCAACCAGGCAACATGCCCGACTTGTTGAATGCAATAAACAGAAGGAAAAAACAGGGAGGAGAAAAGAAGTGGTGCTGATAGGCAGATTCGAACTGCCGACCTCACCCTTACCAAGGGTGCGCTCTACCAACTGAGCTATATCAGCACATCTTGGAGCGGGCAGCGGGAATCGAACCCGCATCATCAGCTTGGAAGGCTGAGGTAATAGCCATTATA
>NZ_PTRI01000063.1:0-480 GCF_002965965.1 Escherichia sp. MOD1-EC5495 | reverse complement strand
GTGAGCGGCTGGTCAGCACGGCCCGGACGACGGAAACCACATACCGCTTCAGGCAGCTGGCTCTGGGAAATTACAGTCTGACAGTCCGGGCGGTAAATGCGTGGGGGCAGCAGGGCGATCCGGCGTCGGTATCGTTCCGGATTGCCGCACCGGCAGCACCATCGCGGATTGAGCTGACGCCGGGCTATTTTCAGATAACCGCCACGCCGCATCTTGCGGTTTATGATCCGACGGTACAGTTTGAGTTCTGGTTCTCGGAAAATCGGATTGCGGATATCAGGCAGGTTGAAACCAGCGCGCGTTATCTTGGCACGGCGCTGTACTGGATAGCCGCCAGTATCAATATCAAACCGGGCCATGATTATTATTTTTACGTTCGCAGTGTGAACACCGTCGGCAAATCGACATTCGTGGAGGCTGTCGGTCGGGCGAGCGATGATGCGGAAGGTTACCTGGATTTTTTCAAAGGCCAGATAACCG
>NZ_PTRI01000062.1:0-506 GCF_002965965.1 Escherichia sp. MOD1-EC5495 | reverse complement strand
CGGGCGAGCGATGATGCGGAAGGTTACCTGGATTTTTTCAAAGGCCAGATAACCGAATCCCATCTCGGCAAGGAGCTGCTGGAAAAAGTCGAGCTGACGGAGGATAACGCCAGCAAACTGGAGGAGTTTTCGAAAGAGTGGAAAGACGCCAACGATAAATGGAATGCCATGTGGGGCGTCAAAATTGAGCAGACCGAAGACGGCAGGCATTATGTCGCGGGGCTTGGCCTTAGTATGGAGGATACGGAGGAAGGCAAACTGAGCCAGTTCCTGGTTGCCGCTAACCGTATCGCGTTTATTGACCCGGCAAACGGGAATGAAACGCCGATGTTTGTGGCGCAGGGCAACCAGATATTCATGAACGAAGTGTTCCTGAAGTATCTGACGGCTCCCACCATTACCAGTGGCGGCAATCCTCCGGTATTTTCCCTGACACCGGACGGGCGGCTGACGGCGAAAAATGCCGATATCAGCGGTAACGTGAATGCGAACTCCGGGACGCTCAA
>NZ_PTRI01000061.1:0-520 GCF_002965965.1 Escherichia sp. MOD1-EC5495 | reverse complement strand
GTAGATTATTCTGGTGTTACTGGCTTGCTTGTTCAGGTAGCCAGAGAGTCAGACGACAGGATAACAGCACTGGAAGAAGAAAACGCAGAATTAAGACAAAGATTATCTGCAATTGAGGCGGCGCTTGCGTCTAAATAATATTAAGGGGCCGAGCGCCCCATTTTATTGGGTAGGATGAAAATGGATATAACACCTTTCCTTCATGCACTTTGTGCTGTGGCTGCGCAGCTACTGATTGGTCTTTTTACCGGGAACTGGGCTTACGGGGCGATAGCCGGTTGTACGTTCTTCATTGCGCGTGAACACACCCAGGCAGAATATCGCTGGATCGAAATGTTCGGGCATGGCAAGCGAATGAATATGCCGTGGTGGGGCGGTTTTGATACACGTGCATGGGATGTGGCAAGCCTGATGGATTTTGCTGTGCCGGTGGTGGCGTGTCTGCTGGTCTGGCTGTTGGTTAATCGTGGGTGAAAAAAGGTGAGCTGTATATGCAACGGAGGAAGAAACCCCGTTGCTG
>NZ_PTRI01000060.1:0-543 GCF_002965965.1 Escherichia sp. MOD1-EC5495 | reverse complement strand
CGTCTGACTCTCTGGCTACCTGAACAAGCAAGCCAGTAACACCAGAATAATCTACTGTGTAATAACGTTCACCTTCTTCACCTTCCGATCCGCTCGCACCGTCCTGATATTTCATTGCGGAACCTACAACTTCTGGGATTGCTTCCAGAGCTTCCTGTGCAATGACACCAGCATAGGGCATACCGTTTTCTTTAAGCGTGTATGTATAGCCGTTCATTTTACGGATGCGGTCGGTTGCATTATCGATCACCTGAATGTTGTCTTTCAGATCCCGGTCGGAATGCTGGTTAAATGCGGTGGCATGACATGCACCATTAACGCTTAACATATAGGTGTTATCGGTATTTTTCTGCGCATAGAACATATAAGCGCCACCATCAACACCGACTTCATAAACAACAGGACGGCTGGAGTTGCCCCACAATTGAGCAGTAACACCAGCATAAGCGGTTCCCTGTGTGTTTAATGTCATGGTTGACCCATGATTGGCATATTTGATCTGTAATGTGTCGGTGTAATCAAATTTAATAAGCGCGTTACTTC
>NZ_PTRI01000005.1:0-193235 GCF_002965965.1 Escherichia sp. MOD1-EC5495 | reverse complement strand
AGGCCAGTAATGGGTTAAGTGATAACAGGTGTCTGGAAATATAGGGGCAAATCCACCGATGACTCGCTGGAAGAGTTAAAGAAGATGCAGCGAGACAATCTCAAGGATCAATACAATGAAGAAACCTTCCAGTTTCATGACTGTAATGCCAAACATTTCACCTGTAAGTATCAGGATGTGTTGATAAATTTCGATGGTCAGCAGAAGAGAACCATCAGTGTTTATCTTGAGGACACCCCCAGGGCTGTGGGGATCATTGCATTGATGGAGCCAGATACGGCAGATAAATATCGCCAACAGGCGATGGGGATTATGCTTTCTGCTAAAAATGCAGTGAAGTAAAAAAATAAGGCGCCTTGCGGCGCCTCTGAGTGGAAAAGATTAAACCTCTTCCATGCGACCCAGCAGAGCCTGCAGACGTTCCTGCCAGCCGTTCTGCTGTTCTTTCAGATGGTTGTTCTCACGCTCCAGCTCTTCACGCTGATGCTGGGCATTCTGAACTTCCTGCGACAGTGAGTTGTTTTTTTCTTTCAGCTCTTCGATTTCCATCTGCAACAAAGTGATGGTATCAATCGCCTGCTGTACTTTTGCTTCCAGTTTCTCAAACACTTCTAATGACATTGTCATACCTCTCCTGAATTGCAAGGCGTTGATGGATATAAATCCTCGTCCCGATTATCGGTGACGCCTTAATAAATACGTGCGCGTTTTCGTTAGCTCCGATTGTATGAAGCCGCGCCATCTCTGTCCAGCAGCACGCCTTGCAGATTCCAGTTTGCCACACTTTTCATCCTTCTCCTGGTGACATAATCCACACGAATCGAAAATGTTAAAAAATTTGTTGCAAGAATGATTTAACAAACGTGCATCATGTAAGAAAATATGAAAGAAATGGCGCGATAACGCTCATTTTATGACGCGGCACACACATTTTGATTTCGATATTTCTCGTTTTTGCTCGTTAACGATAAATTCACAGGATGCCTACAAGCATCGTGAACGTCAGTGACTTTCACGCTTACAACAAACATTAACTCTTCAGGATCCGATTATGAGTCAAACATCAACCTTGAAAGGCCAGTGCATTGCTGAATTCCTAGGGACCGGGTTGTTGATTTTTTTCGGTGTGGGTTGCGTTGCAGCACTTAAAGTCGCTGGTGCGTCTTTTGGTCAGTGGGAAATCAGTGTCATTTGGGGACTAGGGGTGGCAATGGCCATCTACCTGACTGCAGGGGTTTCCGGCGCGCATCTTAATCCCGCTGTCACTATTGCGTTGTGGCTGTTTGCCTGTTTCGACAAGCGAAAAGTTATTCCTTTTATCGTTTCACAAGTTGCCGGTGCTTTCTGCGCTGCGGCATTAGTTTACGGGCTTTACTACAATTTATTCCTCGACTTCGAACAGACCCATCATATTGTTCGCGGCAGCGTCGAAAGTGTTGATCTGGCGGGCACATTCTCTACTTACCCTAACCCTCATATCAATTTTGTGCAGGCTTTCGCAGTTGAAATGGTGATTACCGCTATTCTGATGGGGCTGATCCTGGCGCTCACGGACGATGGTAACGGTGTACCGCGTGGGCCATTGGCACCGTTGTTGATTGGTCTACTGATTGCGGTCATCGGCGCATCTATGGGTCCATTGACAGGCTTTGCCATGAACCCAGCGCGTGACTTCGGTCCGAAAGTCTTTGCCTGGCTGGCGGGCTGGGGCAAGGTCGCCTTTACCGGCGGCAGAGACATTCCTTACTTCCTTGTGCCGCTTTTTGGCCCTATCGTTGGCGCGATTGTAGGTGCATTTGCCTACCGCAAACTGATTGGCCGCCATTTGCCTTGCGATATCTGTGTTGTGGAAGAAAAGGAGATCACAACTCCTTCAGAACAAAAAGCTTCACTGTAATGTGACTACGGGACAATTAAACATGACTGAAAAAAAATATATCGTTGCGCTCGACCAGGGCACCACCAGCTCCCGCGCAGTCGTGATGGATCACGATGCCAATATCATTAGCGTGTCACAGCGCGAATTTGAGCAAATCTACCCAAAACCAGGCTGGGTAGAACACGACCCAATGGAAATCTGGGCCACCCAAAGCTCTACGCTGGTAGAAGTGCTGGCGAAAGCCGATATCAGTTCCGATCAAATTGCAGCTATTGGGATTACTAACCAGCGAGAAACCACTATCGTCTGGGAAAAAGAAACCGGCAAGCCTATCTATAACGCCATTGTCTGGCAGTGCCGTCGTACCGCTGAGATCTGCGAGCATCTCAAACGCGATGGCATGGAAGAGTACATTCGTAATAACACCGGTCTGGTCATTGACCCGTACTTCTCTGGCACCAAAGTGAAGTGGATCCTCGACCATGTGGAAGGCTCCCGCGAGCGTGCGCGTCGTGGTGAACTGCTGTTTGGTACGGTTGATACCTGGCTTATCTGGAAAATGACTCAAGGTCGCGTTCACGTGACCGATTACACCAACGCGTCTCGCACCATGTTGTTCAACATCCATACTCTGGACTGGGACGACAAAATGCTCGACGCACTGGATATCCCGCGCGAGATGCTGCCAGAAGTGCGTCGCTCTTCGGAAGTATACGGTCAGACCAACATCGGCGGTAAAGGCGGCACACGTATTCCGATCGCCGGGATCGCGGGTGATCAGCAGGCGGCGTTATTCGGTCAGTTGTGCGTTAAAGAAGGGATGGCGAAGAATACCTATGGTACAGGCTGCTTTATGTTGATGAATACCGGTGAGAAAGCGGTGACATCAGAAAACGGCCTGCTTACGACCATCGCCTGTGGCCCGACTGGCGAAGTGAACTATGCGCTGGAAGGCGCGGTATTTATGGCGGGCGCATCGATTCAGTGGTTGCGCGATGAGATGAAGCTGATTAGCGACGCCGACGATTCCGAATACTTTGCCACCAAAGTGCAAAATACCAACGGCGTATATGTCGTTCCGGCCTTTACCGGTCTGGGCGCGCCGTACTGGGATCCGTATGCGCGCGGGGCGATTTTCGGTCTGACTCGTGGGGTGAATGCTAACCACATCATCCGCGCGACGCTGGAGTCTATTGCTTATCAGACGCGTGACGTACTGGAAGCAATGCAGGCCGACTCCGGTATTCGTCTGCACGCACTGCGCGTGGATGGCGGCGCGGTGGCGAACAATTTCCTGATGCAGTTCCAGTCTGACATCCTCGGCACTCGCGTTGAGCGCCCGGAAGTGCGCGAAGTGACCGCATTGGGTGCAGCGTATCTTGCTGGTCTGGCGGTTGGCTTCTGGCAGAACCTTGACGAGCTGCAAGAGAAAGCGGTGATTGAACGCGAGTTCCGCCCTGGCATCGAAACCACCGAGCGTAATTACCGTTACGCTGGCTGGAAAAAAGCGGTTAAACGCGCGATGGCGTGGGAAGAACACGAGGAGTGATGCCAGACATCTGAACGATTGTCTGATGCTGATCGCCTGATGCGACGCTGACGCGTCTTATCAGGCCTACGAGGCGGATACATATCCGGCATCATGCAGACTCTGAAACCGTGCGGGGGCAACCCCGCACACATCAATAATCCCGCCCTTCCCCTGTGCTACACTTCGCGCCATTCCTTACTGCTTAGAGTTTGCTATGAGACGAGAACTTGCCATCGAATTTTCCCGCGTCACCGAATCTGCGGCGCTGGCTGGCTACAAATGGTTAGGACGCGGCGATAAAAACACCGCTGACGGCGCGGCGGTAAACGCCATGCGTATTATGCTCAACCAGGTCAACATTGACGGCACCATCGTCATTGGTGAAGGCGAAATCGACGAAGCACCGATGCTCTACATTGGTGAAAAAGTCGGTACTGGTCGCGGCGATGCGGTAGATATTGCTGTTGACCCGATTGAAGGCACGCGCATGACGGCGATGGGTCAGGCTAACGCGCTGGCGGTGCTGGCTGTCGGCGATAAGGGCTGCTTCCTTAATGCGCCGGATATGTATATGGAAAAGCTGATCGTCGGACCGGGAGCTAAGGGCACCATTGACCTGAATCTGCCGCTGGCGGATAACCTACGCAATGTTGCAGCGGCACTCGGCAAACCGTTAAGCGAACTGACGGTCACTATTCTGGCGAAACCGCGCCACGACGCAATTATCGCAGAAATGCAGCAACTCGGCGTGCGCGTGTTTGCCATTCCTGATGGCGATGTCGCAGCCTCGATTCTTACCTGTATGCCAGACAGTGAAGTTGACGTGCTGTACGGTATTGGCGGCGCCCCAGAAGGCGTGGTTTCAGCGGCGGTGATCCGCGCATTAGATGGCGATATGAATGGTCGTCTGCTGGCTCGTCATGACGTCAAAGGCGACAACGAAGAGAATCGTCGCATTGGCGAGCAGGAGCTGGCACGCTGCAAAGCGATGGGCATCGAAGCGGGTAAAGTGCTGCGTCTGGGCGATATGGCGCGTAGCGATAACGTCATCTTCTCTGCCACCGGTATCACCAAAGGCGATCTGCTGGAAGGGATTAGCCGCAAAGGCAATATCGCCACCACCGAAACGCTGCTAATCCGTGGCAAATCCCGCACTATTCGCCGTATTCAGTCCATCCATTATCTGGATCGTAAAGACCCGGAAATGCAGGAGCACATTCTCTGATTGATTTGATCGATTGAGCCTTCCAGTCCTTCGGGACTGGAATTTTTTTGTCCGGAGAACGAAGATAAGGCAAGTCAATCAAAACAGGAGAGAAACATGGCTGATTGGGTAACAGGCAAAGTCACTAAAGTGCAGAACTGGACCGACGCCCTGTTTAGTCTCACCGTTCACGCCCCTGTGCATCCATTTACCGCCGGGCAATTCACCAAACTTGGCCTTGAAATTGACGGCGAACGCGTCCAGCGCGCCTACTCTTACGTTAATTCGCCCGACAATCCCGACCTGGAGTTTTACCTGGTCACCGTCCCCGATGGTAAATTAAGCCCGCGACTGGCGGCACTAAAACCGGGTGACGAAGTGCAGGTCGTTAGCGAAGCGGCTGGCTTCTTTGTACTGGATGAAGTACCAGATTGTGAAACGCTATGGATGCTGGCAACCGGTACAGCGATTGGCCCTTATTTGTCGATTCTGCAATTAGGCAAAGATTTAGATCGCTTCAAAAATCTGGTACTGGTTCACGCCGCGCGTTATGCCGCCGACTTAAGCTATTTGCCACTGATGCAGGAACTGGAAAAACGCTACGAAGGAAAACTGCGCATTCAGACGGTTGTCAGTCGGGAAACGGCAGAGGGCTCACTCACCGGGAGAATACCGGCGTTAATTGAAAGCGGTGAGCTGGAAAACGCGGTTGGACTACCAATGAATAAAGAAACCAGCCATGTGATGCTGTGTGGTAATCCGCAGATGGTACGTGATACGCAACAACTGCTGAAAGAGACCCGGCAGATGACGAAGCATTTACGTCGCCGACCGGGTCACATGACAGCGGAGCATTACTGGTAAGCGGTTACTTGTCGATAAACGGCACGATCAAGAGATCCGCACTCAACTTATTGATCATCCCGCGATATGCCGGCATCAAACGGTTGATAAACGAGTGGTGATGACCACAGACAAGGAGGTCACACTGCTCTTTTTGCATAATTTCCAGCAGTGTTTCCGGCATTTCGCCGCGCTCAATGCGCAGTTTCGTTTTCGGCCACTGAATATTTTTCGTCAGCTTATACAGTTTGTTATCCGACTTATCTTTCAACAGTTGAAGAATATCTTCTGTTGCGGGGAAGTAGATACCCGGATACAACTCACTTAAGCCATCATCAATATGAATTAACGTCAGATGAGCGTCATTATGTCTGGCGAGATCCAGGGCTTTGTTCACCAGTAGGGCATCTTCTTCATTCCCGGAAATTGCCACGCCAATGTGTTTATAAGCCATGTTTAACTCCATTAACCAAGTGAACGCAGTGATAACTCAAAAATAATCATCTCGGCCTGGCATGAGAAGGTGAAAGCTGCATCAAGCTCGACTTGCCCCTCCAGATCTTTAATCTTATAGGCCACGCTGGCACCTTCATCCGCAGAGGATGCAGTGGCTGCAAGCTCTTTCAGTTTGGTCATAAAGGACTCTGCTTCTTCGCGAGTAGCAAAAAAGCGCGAAAGTTTGCTGGTACAGTTGTCGTTATCAATCACCGTACCGATATCAATCGCACATCCTTTAGTACTGCATTTATCTACGACATCTTTCATAGGGCACCTCTGTATATTCGCCTCTCTGTCGATTGCCACTTAAGAATAATGCGCCGTTAAGGGAAGAACAAACAAGTAATGATCTTATGGATTACCATTTTTTTTGATATTGATTAAGGTGAGGAAATGAGGGAGATTTTCCGGGTACCGTCATTTGCAATATGGAAATAACGATACCGGATAAAAATAGCAATAAGAGATATATTGCAGATTAATGGCTTGATTTATTCTCAGACTTATACTTTACGTCCAGGGTGTCTTTACCAAATTTATTTTCGCCCTGGGTGCCGACAAATGCGCCAAGATCGATAAGCATCATCACCAGAATCAACGTCGGAATAAACCGCCCCACCGCCCATTGCCAGACGCCTGGTAAAATCGCCCAGTTACCCGCCAGAAGCATCCACGCTACAATCATCAGAAATGCCCATGCGCCAGAACGCCCACGATCGTGCAGTCGTTTCACCGTCACTGCCGCTGTCGGCCATAACAGGCACACAAGGCAAAACGCGGCGGTCTGGATATCGAGTAGTTTTTTAGCCGCCAGTGAGAAAAGCACCAACATGCCAACGATCCAGAGGCCAATCCAAATCCAGAAATCGCGGCGTCCAAGACGCCCTTTAAACGAGAATAACCATTGCTGTATGGTCATGTAAGTTCCTTGATGGTTGTCTTTTCCAGGATTCTACCCTTTTGACAAGGGCGACAGATATCGTTTTAATCGAACCCAGTCATAACAAAAGGTACTGCCGATGAAGTCAGGGTGTTCAGTGTTTTTTCTCTTATCTGCCGTGTTATCCGTTAGTGCAACGGTGCACGCACAATCGCCTGGCACGACAACAACAGCGCCCTACCTGCTGGCTGGCGCCCCCACTTTCGATCTCTCCATCAGCCAGTTTCGAGAAGACTTTAACAGCCAGAACCCCAATCTGCCACTGAACGAATTTCGTGCCATCGACAGCAGCCCCGACAAAGCCAACCTGACTCGCGCCGCCAGTAAAATTAACGAGAACTTGTATGCTTCCACGGCGCTTGAGCGCGGCACCTTAAAAATCAAAAGCATTCAAATTACCTGGCTGCCAATCCAGGGGCCAGAGCAAAAAGCCGCTAAAGCGAAAGCCCAGGAATACATGGCAGCAATGATCCGCACACTCACCCCGCTGATGACCAAAACACAAAGTCAGAAAAAGCTGCAGTCACTCCTTACGGCGGGGAAAAACAAACGTTACTACACTGAGACAGAAGGCGCGTTGCGCTATGTTGTCGCGGACAACGGCGAAAAGGGACTGACCTTCGCTGTTGAACCGATTAAGCTGGCGCTATCTGAAACGCTGGAAGGGTTGAATAAATGACAAAAAGCAAAGCCTTTGCGCCGATGAATCTCTATACTGTTTCACAGACCTGCTGCCCTGCGGGGCGGCCATCTTCCTTTATTCGCTTATAAGCGTGGAGAATTAAAATGCGACATCCTTTAGTGATGGGTAACTGGAAACTGAACGGCAGCCGCCACATGGTTCACGAGCTGGTTTCTAACCTGCGTAAAGAGCTGGCAGGTGTTGCTGGCTGTGCGGTTGCAATCGCACCACCGGAAATGTACATCGATATGGCGAAGCGTGAAGCTGAAGGCAGCCACATCATGTTGGGTGCGCAGAACGTGGATCTGAACCTGTCCGGCGCATTCACCGGTGAAACCTCTGCCGCTATGCTGAAAGACATCGGCGCACAGTACATCATCATCGGTCACTCTGAACGTCGTACTTACCACAAAGAGTCTGACGAACTGATCGCGAAAAAATTCGCTGTGCTGAAAGAGCAAGGTCTGACTCCGGTTCTGTGCATCGGTGAAACTGAAGCTGAGAACGAAGCGGGCAAAACTGAAGAAGTTTGCGCACGTCAGATCGACGCAGTGCTGAAAACTCAAGGTGCGGCAGCATTCGAAGGTGCGGTTATCGCTTACGAACCAGTATGGGCAATCGGTACTGGCAAATCTGCAACTCCGGCGCAGGCACAGGCTGTTCACAAATTCATCCGTGATCACATCGCTAAAGTTGACGCTGACATCGCTGAACAAGTGATCATCCAGTACGGTGGTTCTGTAAACGCGTCTAACGCTGCAGAACTGTTCGCTCAGCCGGACATCGACGGCGCGCTGGTTGGCGGTGCTTCTCTGAAAGCTGATGCCTTTGCGGTGATCGTTAAAGCTGCAGAAGCGGCTAAACAGGCTTAAGTCTGACAGGTGCCGGATTTCACATCCGGCACTTAACTTTCCTTAACTGCTCGCCTTAACGCAAAATCTCACACTGATGATCCTGAATCTCCTCGGCTGAAGCACGGTTTAGCATCAGCAGATTTCTTTGCGTCGCCAGTAATACAAACGAGTTATCACTCTGTCGTACCATCGCCAGCCCGTAACTTCCCATATGTTCCCGCGCTCCTGGCACTTCTTCCGCCAGCATCATAAACGGACTACGTTGAACCAGTTCGCTTTCCGTTACCCGGCGCGCCAGATATTCATGCCCCTGTAATCCGCCCGGCAGCGGCAACCAGCGACTGCTGATGTTCGCCAGGTTATTATCCAGTTGTTCGCGCACATCAGGACGGATGCAAGAGATATGAATATGAAAATGGTTTTGCGTGCGTCCCGTGCGGGAGTTTATCGCCAACGAGACCGCGCGATCGGGAACCGGCTTACCGTATTTTTTACTCATAAAATCACGCGCCTGCCAGGCCAGCCAAAAGAAGTTCGGCGTTGAAGGATCGGTCAACAAAGGGCTTTCAGTACCGTTAATACGATATGTTGGCATCAACAGATATTGCAGTGGACCGTTAATGTCTTTTAAAACCACATATCCGGCATTGGGTTTTACTTCCACACATGGCGAAGGATTTTGGTTTTGCTGCTGGTTGGGCAAACATTGCTCAAGGACAATCTTACGTAACACATCCGAATCACCGGTAAATTTCCAGTAGCCGATACCCGCAGCAACGGCGATAACTATCATCACCAAAATGAGAATAACCGTTTTTTTCATCGTTTTTTCCCTGTACCTCAAAGAGATGCAAGGGTAACGCAAAATCGCGACAAATAAAAAACCCGGTCGCGAGATGCCACCGGGTCTGGTTATCGTCAACAAAATTAACGTTTGCTGATTTGGTCAAACGTACCACCGTTAGAGAAATGCTCTTTTTGCGCTTTCGTCCAGCCGCCAAACTCTTCATCAATGGTGAATAACTTCAGCTTCGGAAAAGCATTTTCATACTTTTTCGCCACGTCAGGATCGCGCGGACGGTAATAGTTTTTGGCTGCAATCTCCTGACCTTCTGGCGAGTAGAGATATTTCAGATAGGCTTCTGCCACCTCTTTGGTGCCTTTTTTCTCCACCACCTTATCGACAACCGACACCGTCGGCTCCGCGAGAATAGACTCACTCGGCGTGACGATTTCGAACTTATCTTTCCCCAGTTCATTCGTTGCCAGCAGTGCTTCGTTTTCCCAGGCGATCAGCACGTCACCAATCCCGCGCTCGACGAAAGTATTTGTTGAACCACGCGCACCGGAGTCCAGCACTTCAACGTTTTTATACAACGATTGCACAAAATCCTGTGCTTTTGCCTGATCGTTATTGTTGTGGTGCAGCGCATATCCCCACGCCGCCAGATAGTTCCAGCGAGCGCCGCCGGAGCTTTTCGGGTTAGGCGTGATCACCGAAACACCCGGTTTAACCAGGTCGTTCCAGTCATGGATTTGCTTCGGGTTGCCCTTACGTACCAGGAAGACAATGGTGGAGGTATACGGCGCGGAGTTATCCGGCAGACGTTTGATCCACTCTTTATCAATTCGACCACGTTCAGCAATCGCATCTACGTCGTAAGCCAGCGCCAGCGTAACAACATCAGCTTCTATCCCGTTGATTACCGATGTTGCCTGTTTCCCTGAACCACCGTGCGACTGACGAATCACCACGTTATCGCCGGTTTGCTGTTTCCAGTGGGCGCTGAAGGCTTTGTTGTATTGTTCGTATAACTCGCGTGTTGGATCATACGAAACGTTAAGTAACTGAATATCCTTTGCCATCACGCTGGTCGCTGCCAGCAAAAATGTTAATCCTACGCCCCACTTGTTCATCGCCCGGCTCTCTTATGTTGTGTTGTGATAAGCAAAGCGTGCCAGAAGGTGAACCAAACATTAAAGAATAAAAAAAGATTGGCTATAACTTGCGGGTATATGTTGGGGAGTTAAAAAGGCGGAAGAAATCCGCCTCATATTGCTGACAAAGTGCGCTTTGTTCATGCCAGATGCGGCGTGAACGCCTTATCCGGCCTACAAAAGCTTGCAAACTCAATAGATTGCAGAATTCATGTAGGCCTGATAAGCGAAGCGCATCAGGCATTTTTGCTTCTGTCATCGGTTTCAGGCGAAAGAAATCTGCCCGAAATCATTAATACAGTTTTTTCGCGCAGTCCAGCCAGTCACCTTTGAACGGACGCTTCATGTTTTCGATAGCGTCGATGATGTCATGGTGAACCAGTTGTTCGTTCTGAATACCTACGCAACGACCGCCGTAACCTGCCAGTAGCAGTTCAATAGCGTAAGCGCCCATACGGGAAGCCAGAATACGGTCGTAAGGCACCGGAGAACCACCACGCTGGATGTGGCCCAGCACAGTTGCGCGGGTTTCACGACCGGTTTCTTTCTCAATGAAATGCGCCAGTTCGTCAACATCACACATGTGTTCGGTTATCGCCACAATTGCGTGTTTTTTACCTTTCGCGATACCTGCTTTGATTTCATTTACCAGGTCATCGCGGCTGAATTCAACTTCCGGAACCACAACAAATTCACAACCACCGGCAATGGCCGCAGCCAGCGTCAGATCGCCACAGTAACGACCCATCACTTCCACCACGGAAATACGCTGGTGAGAAGAAGAAGTGTCACGCAAACGGTCGATGGCTTCTACAACGGTGCTCAGCGCAGTGAAGAAACCGATAGTGTAGTCAGTGCCTTTGATGTCGTTGTCGATAGTGCCCGGCAGGCCGATGCACGGGAAGCCCATTTCGGTCAGACGCATTGCACCCATGTAGGAACCGTCACCGCCGATAACCACCAGCGCGTCGATACCACGTTTTTTCAGGTTTTCGATAGCCACGGCGCGGATGTTCTCGTCGCGGAATTCCGGGAAGCGCGCAGAACCGAGGAACGTACCGCCACGGTTGATCATGTCAGACACGCTGTAACGGTCTAGCTGTACCATACGGTCTTCATACAGACCCAGATAGCCGTCATAAATGCCCATTACTTCCAGACCTTCTGTCAGCGCAGAACGAACAACCCCGCGAATTGCGGCGTTCATGCCTGGCGCATCACCGCCGCTTGTCAACACACCGATTTTCTTAATCATGACTACCTCTGAACTTTGGAATGCAAAATGAAATCTGTTGCCGGAAGTCTTCTTGCACATCGAAGTGATCCAACGAATGTGCAAATAGTATAACAATCACTTCCTGCTGAATTGATTCAGGTCAGGCCAAATGGCGGTATTTTATACACAAAATGCGGGTCTGGCTCTCTTTTATACTGATTATGAAAGCATAGACCGTTTACCCTCCTTGGGTACGACGGAACAGGGGTCCTGATGAATAATCACATCCGATCCCGGAAAACGCCGTAAAATAGCCTGCTCTACCTGATCCGCCACCATATGCGCCTGAACCAAAGGCAGAGAGTCTTCCATTTCCAAATGAATCTGAATAAAGCGGGTCGGCCCTGACTGCCGCGTACGAAGATCGTGAGCGCCGCTAACTCCCGGCCAGGAAGTCACGATATCAATAATTTCTTGCCGTTCCTCATCGGGCAGCGCGCGATCCAGTAATGACTGTACCGCCTCATACCCCATGCGTAACGCGCTATATAAAATATAGATGCCGATTCCCAATGCAAACAGTGCATCAGCACGATGCCAGCCATACCAGGACAACCCCAGCGCCAGCAGAATCGCACCGTTCATCATAACATCGGACTGATAATGTAGCATATCTGCCCGCACCGCCTGGCTCTGCGTCCTGCGCACGACCCAACGCTGAAACGAAACAAGGATAATCGTACAAATTAGCGCCACAATAGTCACGAGAACCCCGACGCCTGGGTCTGTCATTGGCGTCGGAGAAACCAAATGCTGAATACCAGTCAAAAACAGGAACAGCGCCGAACCGGAGATAAACATACTTTGCGCCAGCGCCGCGAGGGACTCGGCTTTACCGTGACCAAACGAGTGATTGTCGTCGGCAGGTTGCAGCGAGTAACGCACCACCAGTAAATTCGTCAACGACGCGCCAATATCCACCAACGAATCCACCAGCGCGGCAAGAATACTCACCGAACCGGTATACCACCATGCAAAAATTTTAATCAGCAATAGCAGCGAAGCCATCGCCGTCGCAGCAATCGCCGCCCGGCTGACCAGCCGTCCATAAGATTGATTCATAAATACTCCCGCTATCAACTGACGGTAGTATAACGGAAGCAAATCATCTGCAATGCATCAAGCAACAGGCAAATTGAAGATAAAAAAAACCCCCACATCATGTGGGGGAAGACAGGGATGGTGTCTATGGCAAGGAAAACAGGGTTTACTACTGGGAACGTGAGTTGCTACTACTCAATAGCTTCAACGATGAACTTTTTTGCCATTGCGTCACGTCGCGCAACTGCTCCATTCGTTGTTGATGTTTCTCGTTTAAAACCGCTTGCTGCTCTGGCGTTAACAGGTGATACATTTGGTTGCGGACTTTAGCCATCTCAACCTGGCGAGCGATCTGTTCTTTCGCCATTTTTTCTGCCTGAGCACGCACAGCGTTTTCATCAAAATTTTCTGCGGTGACAAGGCGATGCATTGTCTCCACTTCGCTAACATTAACAGGAGGCTGTTCATGCCGGGCCTGTTGCATAAGATCTCGCATCTGCTGACGCTGATGTTCGGTTAAACTTATGCCGTCGAACATATGGCTCTGCGTACTGCGCTGCGCAAGTTCTTCGCCCGGATGCCAGTTATCGCCTGAACCGACTTCAGCAGCGTGGCTTAATGAACTGACTGCCAGCGTTGAGGCCATGACGGCAGCGGTAACTATGCGCATCATTTGCTCCCAAAATCTTTCTGTCGCGATTCAACGATAGAGAGTTTACGATTCAGGCTGCAAACATGCGTCAGGGGGTGTAAAACAACGTAAAGTCATGGATTAGCGACGTCTGATGACGTAATTTCTGCCTCGGAGGTATTTAAACAATGAATAAAATCCTGTTAGTTGATGATGACCGAGAGCTGACTTCCCTGTTAAAGGAGCTGCTCGAGATGGAAGGCTTCAACGTAATTGTTGCCCACGATGGGGAACAGGCGCTTGATCTTCTGGACGACAGCATTGATTTACTTTTGCTTGATGTAATGATGCCAAAGAAAAATGGTATCGACACATTAAAAGCACTTCGCCAGACACACCAGACGCCTGTCATTATGTTAACGGCACGCGGCAGTGAACTTGATCGCGTTCTCGGCCTTGAGCTGGGCGCAGATGACTATCTCCCGAAACCGTTTAACGACCGTGAGTTGGTGGCTCGTATTCGCGCGATCCTGCGCCGTTCGCACTGGAGCGAGCAACAGCAAAACAACGACAACGGTTCACCGACACTTGAAGTTGATGCCTTAGTGCTGAATCCAGGCCGTCAGGAAGCCAGCTTCGATGGGCAAACGCTGGAGTTAACCGGTACTGAATTTACCCTGCTCTATTTGCTGGCACAGCATCTGGGTCAGGTGGTTTCCCGTGAACATTTAAGCCAGGAAGTGCTGGGCAAACGCCTGACGCCTTTCGACCGCGCTATCGATATGCACATTTCCAACCTGCGTCGTAAGCTGCCGGATCGTAAAGATGGTCACCCGTGGTTTAAAACCTTGCGTGGTCGCGGCTATCTGATGGTTTCCGCTTCATGATAGGCAGCTTAACCGCGCGCATCTTCGCCATCTTCTGGCTGACGCTGGCGCTGGTGTTGATGTTGGTTTTGATGTTACCCAAGCTCGATTCACGCCAGATGACCGAGCTTCTGGATAGCGAACAGCGTCAGGGGCTGATGATTGAGCAGCATGTCGAAGCGGAACTGGCGAACGATCCACCCAACGATTTAATGTGGTGGCGCCGTCTGTTCCGTGCCATTGATAAGTGGGCACCACCGGGGCAGCGTTTGTTACTGGTGACCACCGAAGGCCGCGTGATTGGCGCAGAACGCAGCGAAATGCAGATCATTCGCAACTTTATTGGCCAGGCCGATAACGCCGATCATCCGCAGAAGAAAAAGTATGGTCGCGTGGAACTGGTCGGCCCGTTCTCTGTGCGTGATGGCGAAGATAATTACCAACTGTATCTGATTCGTCCAGCCAGCAGTTCTCAATCCGATTTCATTAACTTACTGTTTGACCGTCCGCTATTACTGCTGATTGTCACCATGTTGGTCAGTACGCCGCTGCTGTTGTGGTTAGCCTGGAGTCTGGCAAAACCGGCGCGTAAGCTGAAAAACGCTGCCGATGAAGTCGCCCAGGGAAACTTACGCCAGCATCCGGAACTGGAAGCGGGGCCACAGGAATTTCTTGCCGCCGGTGCCAGTTTTAACCAGATGGTCACCGCGCTGGAGCGCATGATGACCTCTCAGCAGCGCCTGCTTTCTGATATCTCTCACGAACTGCGCACCCCGCTGACGCGTCTGCAACTGGGTACGGCGTTACTGCGCCGTCGTAGTGGTGAAAGTAAGGAACTGGAGCGAATTGAAACCGAAGCGCAACGTCTGGACAGCATGATCAACGACCTGTTGGTGATGTCCCGTAATCAGCAGAAAAACGCGCTGGTTAGCGAAACCATCAAAGCCAACCAGTTGTGGAGTGAAGTGCTGGATAACGCGGCGTTCGAAGCGGAGCAGATGGGCAAGTCGTTGACAGTTAACTTCCCGCCTGGGCCGTGGCCGCTGTACGGCAACCCGAACGCCCTGGAAAGTGCGCTGGAAAACATTGTTCGTAATGCCCTGCGTTATTCCCATACGAAGATTGAAGTGGGCTTTGCGGTAGATAAAGACGGTATCACCATTACGGTGGACGACGATGGTCCTGGCGTCAGCCCGGAAGATCGCGAGCAAATTTTCCGTCCGTTCTATCGCACCGATGAAGCACGCGATCGTGAATCTGGCGGTACGGGTCTGGGGCTGGCGATTGTCGAAACCGCCATTCAGCAGCACCGTGGTTGGGTTAAAGCTGAAGACAGCCCGCTGGGCGGTTTACGGCTGGTGATTTGGCTGCCGCTGTATAAGCGGAGTTAAACTCCGCGCAAGCCGGATAGGCGTTTACGCCGCATCCGGCATTTGAGCAGAATGCCTGATGCGACGCTGGTCGCGTCTTATCAGGCCTACTCTTCGGGGGTTATTTCCCCCACAAACGCCGCGAATTATCTTCAATCTTGCCGCTAAGTCGGCGCTTCTGCATCGTCCGCGTCCAGCTTTTCGACAGCCCGGCAGCGGAGAGTAAACGGTGATACTGCTCGTCATCAAACGGCATATGCCATGCGATAGCTATTGCCTCCTGCACGGTGACATCGCTGACGCGAGAAACCAGCTCCAGCGGCGCATCCGCAGATACCAGCCCCGGCGCAATCACGCTATACAGCCAGCCAACTTTACCGGCGTTTTGCATCAACTGTGCCATATCGCTGATGTCAAAATGATAATTGAGTTTGTAGCACGGAGAGCGCGGCTGGGTGACCTGAATTAATGCCTCACCCCAGCGGAAAATATCGCCAATATAAACATTGCTTTCCGTCAGGCCGTCGGTTGAGAGGTTTTCACCAAACGCAGGCGCAACAAACAAATCTGCCTGTTCAGGAAATTCCCGCGCCCAGTAGAGATAATGCTCACGAGGATAGTGACACAGCGCCCTGTCCGGCCCACCGTGAACTATTTTCTCTGCCTGCTCGTCACCTTCCAGCCCCAGCTCTGTCAACATCAACTCGCCATCGACCTGGATTTTCGCAATCGCGCTGGGTTTGCTTTCGGGATAAGCCTGTATTTTGCCTGTGTATACATCAACCGGATATCGCATCTGTTCCCTCTCCACCGAGAAATTTCCCCATTAGACCATATTTATTTTACGTCAGGCGCGCAAAATGAGAGCACGGTTCACATGACGACGTCTTAGAAATGTTATCAATGAGGTGAATTTGAAACGCCATTTCATTATCAGGAGTGTACAACGTGACCGAGCAAACACAGTTTTCTGGCGTCTGGTGCCCTTCCATTACGCCAATGGATAAAGACGGTAATGTGGATCTTAACGGACTGAAGAAGCATCTGCAGCGGCTAACAGAAGCCAATATTGATGTGATATTGCTGATGGGTAGCATTGGTGAATTTGCCTCTTTCACCCTCGAAGAGAGGCTCATGCTTATCCGCGAAGCGCGTTCCATGAGCACATTAAAAATGGTCGCTAACGTTTCTTCCACCTGCACACACGATGTATTGCTGATGGCGCAAGAAGCGTATCGCACAGGCTATGATGCAGTGATGATCCTCCCGCCTTACTACTACGGCCAGACAGCAAAGCAATTACTAAGCTATTTCCGCCATCTGGGTCGCGAATTACAGGGCAAATGGTTCGCATATAACTTCCCGGCAAGAACCGGTTGTGATTTAACCCCTGACCTGGTCGCCACGCTGGCGAGTGAATTTCCTGACTTTGCCGGAATTAAAGATACCGTCGATTGCCAGTCACACACCCGCAGCATGATTCAGGCAACCCAGGCAGTTCGTTCTGATTTTGCAGTGCTTTCGGGCTATGACGAGTATTACATTCCTAATCTGCTGGCAGGCGGCGCGGGAATAATATCCGGCCTGAACAACGTTATGCCGGAGCTGTTTGTCGAAGCCCGTGAAGCCTTCAAACGCGGCGACCTGGCGGCTTTACAAGAGATTCAGCAACAGATTGGCACTTATATGTCCATCTACGCCATTGGTGAGGATTTTGTCACTACTATCAAGACGGTGGTATCGCGTAAGTTTGGCTATTGCACTGGCGTATCACGCAATGCGGGTGGTGAGTTAAACGAAAGTGATTGTCGAACGATTGATGAAGTCTTTGTCAGATAACGCAAAAGGCCGGATGACTACAAATCATCCGGCCTCTTGATTTATATGGATGGAGATTACTTCACCGTACCCAATATTTCGATTTTCGCCGCTCTGGCTTTAACTTTGCGCGACCAGACAGAAGTCAAAATCGGCACCAGAATCGAGGTCACAATCACTGACGTCGCCACCAGCGAAGTTGCCGCTGGCGCCATTGGTTTAAAGGCGGGGATCATTTCAGCAATCAGTACCGGCGTCGCCACCGCAGCACCGGCAGAACTGGAAGCCGCGATTCCGGCTGTACCATCGCCACCACCAATCAATTTATCGGCAATAATCAACGGAATACCGGTCACGACGATCACCGCCACACCCAGCAAAATCCCCAGCAAACCGGTCTGAGCAATCACGGTTAAATCAATGGTATTGCCCAGCGCAAAGGCAAAGAACGGGATCAACGTCTGTACCGCTTTGCTGAAAAATTCTCTCAGCTCAGGGTCAAGGTTCCCTAACGCAAAGCCGACGAGGAACGGTAATACCGCACCGACGAAAACATGCGGTTCAAACGATGCAATCCCGGCAGTCCCCAGAATAATCATCGTCATAAGCGGCCCGGATTCCAGCGACATTAATACAAACGCCCCAGCCTCTTCTTTAGTGCCATACTGCTGCATGATCGAAGCGTAAAGTCCGCCGTTGGTCATATCCATCGCCGCCACCAGCGCAAGCGTTGAAAGTCCGGCAAAGAATCCAACTTCAACACCATGTTCAGGAATAATGCGTGAAGCAATTGCCGCAACCACCCACGCCACAGCAATTTTGGTTACCACCAGCGTACCGGATTTACGCAATACCGTTCCCGTCGCACTTAATTTTATCGATGCCCCCATGCAGAAAAACCACACCGCCAGAATCGGCACCGTGCCGGTAATCATTCCATTTGTGAATGAACCAAAGTATTTTCCCGCCCCTGGCGAGAAAGTGTGACACAGTGCGCCAAGGAACAGCGGGACGAGCATCATCCCTCCTGGGATTTTCTCTATCGTGTGTTTTATCTGCATTTTCATCACCTATCGGCATATTTTTATAGGCTGATGCATAAGTCCTTCACGATGCATCAGTGTTGATGGAAATGAAGATAGACATTCAACAGAGCAATAAAAGTGATCAAAACCACATCAATTGAAACGTTGTTTTATTTTTATAGGATCATTGTTTTTATTTTGAAATTGATCACAAAAAAACCACCGCTATGGGCGATGGTTTGTTTTTTATGCTGAAAAACGGCGTAAACGCCTCATTGCAGCAGGCAATATGCGATTATTTTTTCGCCGCAAAACGTGCCGCAGCTTCGTCCCAGTTCACCACGTTCCAGAACTCTTTGATGTAGTCAGGACGGCGGTTCTGGAATTTCAGGTAGTAAGCGTGTTCCCACACATCCAGACCCAGAACAGGGAAGCCGGAAGCGCCAGAAATGGCTTCGCCCATCAGCGGGGAGTCCTGATTAGCAGTAGAAACCACCGCCAGTTTATCGCCTTTCAGCACCAGCCATGCCCAGCCGGAACCAAAGCGGGAAGCTGCCGCTTTCTCAAATTCTGCTTTGAAGTTATCAACGGAACCGAAATCACGTTCGATAGCCGCTTTCAGGTCGCCCTGCAAAGTCGTGCCTTTTTTCAGGCCTTTCCAGAACAGGCTGTGGTTGGCGTGACCACCAGCGTTGTTGCGCAGCACGGTTTTCTTGTCTGCTGGCAGCTGGTCCAGTTTAGTGATCAGCTCTTCAACCGGCAGGTTGGCGAATTCTGGCAGGCTTTCCAGCGCCGCATTGGCGTTGTTGACGTAGGCCTGATGGTGTTTGGTGTGGTGGATTTCCATGGTCTGCTTATCGAAGTGCGGTTCCAGGGCATCGTAAGCATACGGCAGGGATGGCAGGGTATAGCTCATATTCATCTCCAGTATTGTCGGGCGGCCGATTGTTAATGCCGCGTAAGCAGTTGGTTCATTATAGTTAATTAAATGATATTGAAAATGATTATCAATGCCGTACTTTTCATAGGGGAATGGTTTTGCAGGGAAATGTCCGAGATGTGAACCAAATCACCCACTTAATGCCGTGATTGCCAGTAAATCGGCAACGGCGGCAACAGGCGAAAGGTTAATCGACAGCACGATTTTTACACTCATCTCGTCGGAGATGTGACGCGACGAAAAATGATGAGGATAAGAAGATGAGTAACGCGATTACGATGGGGATATTTTGGCATTTGATCGGCGCGGCCAGTGCAGCCTGTTTTTACGCTCCGTTCAAAAAAGTAAAAAAATGGTCATGGGAAACCATGTGGTCAGTCGGTGGGATTGTTTCGTGGATTATTCTGCCGTGGGCCATCAGCGCCATGCTACTACCTGATTTCTGGGCATATTACAGCTCGTTCAGCCTCTCTACCCTGCTGCCTGTTTTTCTG
This sequence comes from Escherichia sp. MOD1-EC5495, assembly GCF_002965965.1. NCBI lineage: Bacteria > Pseudomonadati > Pseudomonadota > Gammaproteobacteria > Enterobacterales > Enterobacteriaceae > Escherichia > Escherichia sp. MOD1-EC5495. The sequence goes on along the minus strand of NZ_PTRI01000005.1, from coordinate 173,405 downwards.
TTCGGCGCTATGTGGGGGATTGGTAATATCAACTACGGCCTGACCATGCGTTATCTCGGCATGTCGATGGGGATAGGTATCGCCATTGGCATTACGTTGATCGTCGGTACGCTGATGACGCCAATTATCAACGGCAATTTCGATGTGCTGATTAACACCGACGGTGGGCGCATGACGTTGCTCGGCGTACTGGTGGCGCTGATTGGCGTGGGGATTGTGACTCGCGCCGGGCAGTTGAAAGAGCGCAAAATGGGCATTAAAGCCGAAGAGTTCAACCTGAAAAAAGGGCTGGTGCTGGCGGTAATGTGCGGCATTTTCTCTGCCGGGATGTCTTTTGCGATGAACGCCGCAAAACCGATGCATGAAGCAGCTGCCGCGCTGGGCGTTGATCCACTGTATGTCGCTCTGCCAAGCTATGTTGTCATCATGGGTGGCGGCGCGATCATCAACCTCGGTTTCTGTTTTATTCGTCTGGCAAAAGTGAAAGATTTGTCGCTAAAAGCCGACTTCTCGCTGGCAAAACCGCTGATCATTCACAACGTATTGCTCTCGGCGTTGGGCGGTTTAATGTGGTATCTGCAATTCTTTTTCTATGCCTGGGGCCACGCCCGCATTCCGGCGCAGTATGACTACATCAGTTGGATGCTGCATATGAGCTTCTATGTATTGTGCGGCGGTATCGTCGGGCTGGTGCTGAAAGAGTGGAACAATGCGGGACGCCGTCCGGTTACCGTGTTGAGCCTCGGTTGTGTGGTGATTATTGTCGCTGCCAACATCGTCGGCATGGGCATGGCGAGTTAATCTTTCCGGGAATTGCGATGACGCCACTGGCTGGGCGTCATCCCGGTTTCACGGGTAAATACCACCGAAAAATAGTTGCTATCTTCAAAGCCACATTCTGTCGAAATATCACTGATTAACAGGCGGCTATGCTGGAGAAGATATTGCGCATGGCACACTCTGACCTGCCGCAGATATTGATTGATAGTCATCCCGGTCTGCTGGCGAAATTGCTGGCGCAAGACGCGTTCACTGCACGCCGCCTCATCACAGAATTTATCCAGCGCAAAAGGACTTTTCAGGCTAGCCGCCAGCCGGGTGATCAGCTTATCCAGCAACGTTTCACTGGATGTTGGCGGTAATGAATCACTGGTGTAGCGATGGCGCTGCAAAAGCATCACCAACTGCCCGAACAGTAACTCCGCCATTTCGTTGGCAAACGGCGCGGGCTGACTGCTCTCGTGCTCAAGCTGCCCGATGACCTGCCGCACCTGCGTCATGCCCGCACTACCTAAACGCCAGTGTGGTTGTTCTGCGCTGGCGTTAAACCCCGGAATCGTCCCCTGCCAGTCGAGATTAAGTGTCAGCCGCTCCGGGCAATAAATAACGTTCTGCAAAACCAGATCGTTAACGGAAGCGTAGGAGTGTTTATCGTCTGCGTGGATATAAAAGAGATCGCCACGGGTAATACGATGAGGACGGTCGTTGAGCACGTGCAAACCGTTACCGCGCCAGACGATCACCAGTTCACAAAAATCATGTGTATGCTCGGCAAAGACATCCTGCGGATAACGATCAGCAACCGCGACCGCCTGCTGTTCGCTGGCAAAAAAATCTTTTTTACGAAGGACAAACTGATGAACCACCGTGCCACCTCAGCCGGAAGACGCGTTTGATTATTCATAAACTGGCGTGGAAATACGTTGAGAAGATTCGCGTTATTGCAGAAAGCCATCCCGCCGCTGGCGAATATCGCGTGGTGACCAGTTAAACTCACGGCGAAACAGCGTCGAAAAGTGGTTACTGTCGCTGAATCCGCAGCGATATGCGATTTCGGTCACGCTGTCCTCGCTATGACGTAACAGATGACGCGCCTTCACCAACCGTAAACGGTTAAGGTAACGCTGGGGCGTCAAACCGGTTTGCTGTTTTAGCTGACGATGCAACGTGCGTAGTGACAGAGAAAATTGATCCGCCATCATTTCCCAATTCACCTCGTCGGCAAAATGTTCTTCCAGCCAGGCCAACAACAAGTTCAGGCGCGATTCGCGACTTTCCATGCTCTCCTGCAAACTGTTTTTACGCAGCAAGAGCAGTAATTGCATAAACAAAATCTCACCGCTGGCTTTCGAGGGTAAATCATTCGTTCTGTCCTGCTGTTCCAGTTGCGAAACCAGCTGCCGTACCTGCTGCAATATGCTGTGGCTCACGCGCCAATGGGACGGATATTGCCCGTCTTGCTCTTGCGGCAGAAGCTGATGCAGCCCGGCAAGAAACTGAAATCGCTCCGGGGAGCGATACAGCACATTGGTCAAATACAGATTGTCCGTATGTTCGTATAAATGCCGATCATGATCGCGCACGAAACAGATTGTTCCACCGGAGATGGTATAAGGCTGCCCATTGAAAATGTGGATACCTGTGCCGTGTTCGACAATCACAATCTCATGGAAATCATGGTGATGTTCAGGAAAATCCACCTGTGGAAGCCGGGGTTCTATTGCCACAGACACGTTACCAGACGGAAAAAAATCCACGCAATGTAATACGTCCATATAAGCCTCCTGATGCCGTCAACATGGCGGAATAGTAATCAAGCGATTTGGTTCTTACCTTAAATTTTCGACAGCAAAACACGTAAAAAATGTCGATTTTTCAAGATAAAGCGTGATTTTTCAGAAAATGCGGCAAACATCACACCACCACATTTTTGAAAATTGTGAACGCTATCACGTTCATCTTTCCCTGGTTGCCAGCGGTGTATTTTCCTGTCAGTAACGAGAAGGTAGCGAAGTCGGGTGCTTCTTAGACTGGGCGTAATGAAACCTAGAAGGATCTCATTATGACCTTTCGCTACTGCGTCGCCGTTGATCTTGGCGCATCCAGTGGGCGCGTAATGCTGGCGCGTTACCACCGTGAATGTCGCAGCCTGACGCTGCGTGAAATCCATCGTTTTACCAATGGGCTGTATTACCAGAGCGGTTATGCCACCTGGGATGTCGATAGTCTGGAAAACGCCATTCGCCTTGGGTTAAACAAGGTGTGCGAGGAAGGGATTCGTATCGATAGCATCGGCATTGATACCTGGGGCGTAGACTATGTGCTGCTGGATCAACACGGTCAGCGCGTCGGTTTACCGATTTCCTATCGTGATAGCCGCACTAACGGACTGATGACATTGGCACAGCAGCAAATTGGCAAACGCGACATTTATCAGCGTAGCGGCATCCAGTTTCTGCCCTTCAATACGATCTATCAGCTACGTGCGCTGACGGAGCAACAACCTGAACTTATCCCGCACATTGCTCACGCTCTGCTGATGCCGGATTACTTTAGTTATCGTCTGACCGGCAAGATGAACTGGGAATACACCAACGCCACCACCACGCAACTGGTCAATATCAATAGCGACGACTGGGACGAGTCCCTGCTGGCGTGGAGCGGTGCCAACAAAGCCTGGTTTGGTCGCCCGACGCATCCGGGTAATGTCATAGGTCACTGGATTTGCCCGCAGGGTAATGAAATTCCGGTGGTCGCCGTTGCCAGCCATGATACCGCCAGCGCGGTTATCGCCTCGCCGTTAAACGGTTCCCGCGCCGCTTATCTCTCCTCCGGCACCTGGTCATTGATGGGCTTCGAAAGCCAGACGCCATTCACCGATGATGCGGCGCTGGCAGCCAACATCACCAATGAAGGCGGTGCGGAAGGTCGCTATCGGGTGCTGAAAAATATCATGGGTTTATGGCTGCTCCAGCGGGTACTTCAGGAGCGACAAATCAACGATCTCCCGACGCTTATCGCCGCGACACAGGCACTCCCGGCCTGTCGCTTCATCATCAACCCCAATGACGATCGCTTTATTAATCCTGACGAGATGTGCAGCGAAATTCAGGCAGCGTGTCGGGAAACGGCGCAACCAATCCCAGAAAATGATGCTGAACTGGCACGCTGTATTTTCGACAGTCTGGCGCTGCTGTATGCCGACGTACTGCACGAACTGGCGCAGCTACGCGGTGAAGATTTCTCGCAACTGCATATTGTCGGCGGCGGCAGCCAGAACGCGCTGCTCAACCAGTTGTGTGCCGATGCCTGCGGTATTCGGGTGATCGCCGGGCCAGTTGAAGCCTCAACACTCGGCAATATCGGCATCCAGTTAATGACGCTGGATGAACTCAACAATGTGGATGATTTCCGTCAGGTCGTAGGCGCCACCGCGAATCTGACCACCTTTACCCCTAATCCTGACAGTGAAATTGCCCGTTACGCGGCGCAGTTTCGCTCTACACGACAGACAAAGGAGCTTTGCGCATGACCACACAACTGGAACAGGCCTGGGAACTGGCGAAACAGCGTTTCGCGGCGGTAGGGATTGATGTCGAGGAGGCGCTGCGCCAACTTGATCGTTTACCCGTTTCAATGCACTGCTGGCAGGGCGATGATGTTTCTGGTTTTGAAAACCCGGAAGGTTCGCTGACTGGTGGGATTCAGGCCACAGGTAATTATCCGGGTAAAGCGCGTAATGCCGAAGAGCTACGTGCCGATCTGGAACAGGCTATGCGGCTGATTCCGGGGCCGAAACGGCTTAATTTACATGCCATCTATCTGGAATCAGACACACCCGTCTCGCGCGACCAAATCAAACCAGAGCACTTCAAAAACTGGGTTGAATGGGCAAAAGCCAATCACCTCGCTCTGGATTTTAACCCCTCCTGTTTTTCGCATCCGCTAAGTGCCGATGGCTTTACGCTTTCCCATGCCAACGACAGTATTCGCCAATTTTGGATTGATCACTGCAAGGCCAGCCGCCGTATTTCGGCCTATTTTGGCGAGCAACTTGGCACACCGTCGGTGATGAACATCTGGATCCCGGATGGCATGAAAGATATCACCGTTGACCGTCTCGCCCCGCGTCAGCGTTTGCTGGCAGCTCTGGATGAGGTAATCAGCGAAAAGCTGAACCCGGCACACCATATCGACGCGGTAGAGAGCAAATTGTTTGGTATTGGCGCGGAGAGCTACACGGTTGGCTCCAATGAGTTTTACATGGGGTATGCCACCAGCCGCCAGACCGCTTTGTGTCTGGACGCCGGACATTTCCACCCGACTGAAGTGATTTCCGACAAGATTTCCGCCGCCATGCTGTATGTGCCGCAGTTGCTGCTGCACGTCAGCCGCCCGGTTCGCTGGGACAGCGATCACGTGGTGCTGCTGGATGATGAAACCCAGGCAATCGCCAGTGAGATTGTCCGTCATGACCTGTTTGACCGGGTACACATTGGTCTCGACTTCTTCGATGCCTCTATCAACCGCATTGCCGCGTGGGTCATTGGCACGCGCAATATGAAAAAAGCCCTGCTGCGTGCGTTGTTAGAACCGACAGCCGAACTGCGCAAGCTGGAAGCGGCAGGGGATTACACCGCACGACTGGCGCTGCTGGAAGAGCAGAAATCGTTGCCGTGGCAGGCGGTGTGGGAAATGTATTGCCAGCGTCACGATACGCCAGCGGGTAGCGAATGGCTGGAAAGCGTGCGGGCTTATGAGAATACGATTTTGCGTCAGCGTGGGTAAACACCGCCGGATGCGGCGCGAGCGCCTTATCCGGCCTACAGGTCGAATGACCGTGCTGGCTGTCACCCTCACCCCGGCCCTCTCCCTGAAAGGGAGAGGGGGAAAAACATAGCCCCCTCCGGCAACGGAGATAAACACAGCGCCGGACAGTCCCCTCGCCCCTTTGGGGAGAGGGTTAGGGTGAGGGGAACAAGCCGCACCATGTATCAACAAGGCACCGAATTTACAGGAACACAGAACATGCAAAACATTACCCAGTCCTGGTTTGTCCAGGGAATGATCAAAGCCACCACCGACGCCTGGCTGAAAGGCTGGGACGAGCGCAACGGCGGCAACCTGACGCTGCGCCTGGATGACGCTGATATCGCGCCGTATAACGACAATTTTCACCCACAACCGCGCTATATCCCGCTCAGCCAGCCAATGCCTTTACTGGCAAATACACCGTTTATCGTCACCGGCTCCGGCAAATTCTTCCGCAACGTCCAGCTAGATCCCGCTGCCAATTTAGGCGTCGTAAAGGTCGACAGCGACGGCGCGGGCTACCATATTCTCTGGGGGCTAACCAACGAAGCCGTCCCAACCTCTGAACTTCCGGCGCACTTTCTCTCCCACTGCGAGCGTATTAAAGCCACCAACGGCAAAGATCGGGTGATCATGCACTGCCATGCCACCAACCTGATCGCCCTCACCTATGTACTGGAAAACGACACGGCGGTCTTCACTCGCCAACTGTGGGAAGGCAGCACCGAGTGCCTGGTGGTATTCCCGGATGGCGTTGGCATTTTGCCGTGGATGGTGCCCGGCACGGACGAAATCGGCCTGGCCACCGCGCAGGAAATGCAAAAACATTCAATGGTTCTCTGGCCTTTCCACGGCGTCTTCGGCAGTGGTCCGACGCTGGACGAAGCGTTTGGCCTGATCGATACCGCAGAAAAATCGGCGGAAGTGTTGGTGAAAGTATATTCGATGGGTGGCATGAAACAGACCATCAGCCGTGAAGAGTTGATAGCCCTGGGCAAGCGTTTCGGCGTCACCCCACTGGCAAGCGCACTGGCACTTTAACACCCCGTTTCGCATCTGGCGGCGCGGGTTATGTCGTCGGACAGAAGGATTTGATCTTAAGGAGAATAATCATGAGTTTTATGTTGGCATTACCGAAAATCAGCCTGCATGGCGCTGGGGCAATTGGCGATATGGTAAACCTGGTTGCGAATAAGCAGTGGGGAAAAGCACTGATCGTTACCGATGGGCAACTGGTTAAGTTGGGATTGCTGGACAGTCTGTTCACCGCGCTGGATCAACACGAAATGTCTTACCACCTATTCGATGAAGTCTTTCCAAATCCCACCGAAGAACTGGTGCAAAAAGGCTACGCTGCATTTCAGGACGCCGCATGTAACTACATTATTGCTTTCGGTGGCGGTAGCCCGATTGATACCGCAAAAGCCGTGAAAATCCTTACCGCTAATCCAGGCCCTTCTACTGCTTACTCTGGCATTGGCAAAGTAAGAACCCCAGGCGTGCCGCTGGTGGCGATCAATACTACTGCCGGAACTGCCGCTGAGATGACCAGCAATGCGGTGATCATCGACACTGCGCGGCAGGTGAAAGAAGTCATCATCGATTCGAATATTATTCCTGATATCGCCGTGGATGATGCCAGTGTAATGCTGGAGATCCCTGCCTCCGTTACCGCTGCCACCGGTATGGACGCACTAACCCATGCCATAGAAGCCTTTGTTTCCGTTGGCGCCCATCCGCTAACTGATGCCAACGCGCTGGAGGCTATCCGCTTGATTTCTCTGTGGCTGCCGAAAGCGGTAGAAGATGGTCATAATCTGGAAGCTCGCGAACAGATGGCTTTCGGGCAATATCTGGCGGGTATGGCTTTTAACAGCGCGGGACTGGGACTGGTTCACGCACTGGCGCATCAGCCCGGTGCTACCCACAACCTGCCACACGGGGTGTGTAATGCCATCTTGTTGCCAGTAATCGAAAACTTTAACCGCCCGAATGCCATCGCACGCTTTGCCCGTATCGCCCAGGCGATGGGGGTCGATACGCGCGGGATGAGTGATGAAGCGGCAAGTCTGGAAGCGATTAATGCCATTCGAGCCTTGAGCCATCGCGTAGGCATACCTGCGGGATTTAGTCAGCTTGGCATCAGCAAAGAGGATATCGAAGGCTGGTTAGATAAAGCCCTGGCCGACCCATGCGCACCATGTAACCCACGTACCGCCAGCCGCGACGAAGTGCGTGAGCTTTATCTGGAGGCGTTATGATCCGCAAAGCCTTTGTTATGCAAGTCAACCCAGGCGCCCATGACGAGTATCAGCGTCGGCATAACCCGATCTGGCCGGAACTGGAAGCGGTATTGAAATCTCACGGTGCGCATAACTACGCCATCTATCTCGATAAAGCGCGAAATTTGCTGTTTGCCACAGTAGAAATTGAATCTGAAGAACGCTGGAATGCGGTTGCCAGCACTGACGTTTGCCAACGTTGGTGGAAATATATGACCGACGTTATGCCCGCTAATCCGGATAACAGCCCGGTCAGCAGCGAGCTACAAGAAGTGTTTTACCTGCCTTAATGAGTTGCGGTGCCGGATATTTTTCCGGCGCCGCACTTTCATCAGAAGAAGTATTTAAAACGAACGCGTGCGCCGTAACGATCATCATTATCGTCGCCGTGTTTTTTATCGCCGTCGCTATCCAGAATGGAGTAATAAGTACCAAGGTAAATATTAAAGTTCTCCATATCCATCACGTTAGCGAACTGATAAGACGCATGAATGGTGTGAATGGTGTACGTCCCTTCATCATCAATCCAGCAGTCGTTATCACAAACTACCCCACTGAATTCATCAATCTTATTGTGCGCGTAGATATAACCCAGCTCGAAACGTTTCCACAGCGCGTTAATCCCGGCAGTGAAATCTTTCTCATTATTGGCATCTAAATAGGCGGTATTAAGATTAACCACGATACCATTTTCCGGATCGGTTTTCAGGCCGTTCCAGGTCATGCTCATACCATAACCGGTACGATCGGACTGATCGACAAAATTACCCTTGCTATCGGTATAACCGTAAGCATTATTTACCACGTTCGCTTCCATCGCTGCGGAAACGGTTAATTCTTCCGTCGGCGACCAGGCTATCACCGGGCGCAGGTAAGCAACATTTTTCTGCTGCTTCATATCGCGACCATGATAATTACCGTCGTTATATAAAGATGTTCCGTCTTCCAGTAACGTGTTTAATTCAAAATACCAGTTATCGAGTTGTTTGCTGACAAGGAAATTACCACCAGCGTTAGAACGCCCGCGCCCCTCTTTCATCATATAGATATAACCGCTGCCATCATCATAAAGATCGTTCGCAGTATTACCTGAATGCTCAACAAAGGTATCCTGATTTAGCGGGAACATATCGTAGGCTTCAAAACGCCCTACTTTGACTTTCCAGTCATTTTCTTTGCCAAAGAAGAAAACCGCGTCATCGATATTCACAGAACCGTGCATATCCCCCAGCGGTTGTGCGGAGAACCCGGCGAAATAACCGTTGTCCAGCTTTCTTACACCATCAAAGCCTAACAGAATACGGCCATTGAGATTCCACTGTTCATTGGTGGGATCGCTATTCACATCAGCGTTGGTCATTGCCAGCAGGCCATGATTACTTTCCGCATCCATATTAAATTCTACGTCGCCGTAGATTTTTAAATCGCCATAACCTGAAAGCAAAAGATTAGGTGAGGTGGCATTTTTCTTTGCAGATTCCGCCGTTGCCTGTCCATTTACCGGCGTATTGCCCTGGGCAGCCTTAATTTCGCGGATCTCAGCGGCTTGTTGTGTCTGCAGCTGTTTTACCTGCCCCTCTGCTTTTGCTGCCCGCATTTCTGCCGCTTCCAGGCGTTCTTCCAGCAATGCCATGCGTTGTTCCAGCGTTAAATGCTGTGTTTTTGCCATACCGGTACTACATGCCAATAATAAACCTATGGCTAAAGATAACGTCGATTTTTTCATTATTTACGTTCCCTGAAATAAAGGATGCCCTACGCTTTCAAGAATGAGTGCGTATATAGAAAAATATAAAAGTTGTTTTAATAGGATGTGCACTTTCGATTTTAATGCAACATCAGCAAGCCAGCGAATAGTATCCCGCCACATAATACGAGTAAATCAGCTGATTTCCTGGAACGTGAGGAATATAACAATAGTGCCGTTTTTAACCAAATATCATAAAAAATATTAGATATGACTCCTGCCAATTCATAAACCATAAAAATAAATAGCTTTGCACAGAAACATTCGAGATATTTAAATATTCATCAAATCATTAAAAAGTATTTTTTTATTCGCGATATTTATTTTAGCCACCAATATGTGTCCTGCTCCGCAAAAGGTGCCTTTCTCTCTTCCTTACATTGTCACAGCTTCACGGCATATCGCCGCTTATCACTCTCATTACAATCAACGAAAATAAGTTTAAAGGGGGGCTAATAGGGATATTCGTAAGAAGAATAACGGTGTGCAGTAATTTGTAGAAAAGATGCTCTTAATTTAGTTCAGTGAATGCTCAGCCCCAGGAGACGTAAACATTTGAACCGATAAGACACGTAAGCGTCGCATCAGGCAATGAATGCCCGATGCGACCAGCTTCTTATATCAGAACAGCCCCAACGGTTTATCCGAGTAGCTCACCAGCAGGCACTTGGTTTGCTGGTAATGCTCCAGCATCATCTTATGGGTTTCGCGTCCGATGCCCGACTGTTTGTAGCCGCCAAACGCCGCATGTGCCGGGTAAGCGTGATAACAGTTGGTCCACACGCGCCCAGCCTGAATGCCGCGCCCCATCTTATAGGCCAGATTACCGTTGCGGCTCCAGACGCCCGCGCCCAGGCCATATTGCGTGTCGTTCGCCAGCTCCAGCGCCTCGTCCATCGTTTTGAAGGTGGTTACCGCCAGCACCGGGCCAAAAATCTCCTCCTGGAACACGCGCATATTGTTCTGACCAAACAGAATCGTCGGTTCGAGGTAATAACCGTCTTTCAGTTCCCCTTCCAGCAGCTTACGCCGCCCGCCGGTGAGTACATCTGCCCCCTCTTTTTTACCGATATCAATGTAATTGAGGATGGTTTCCAGTTGCCCATGAGAAACCTGTGCGCCCATTTGCGTCACGCTGTCGAGCGGGTTACCGCTACGAATGCTTTCAACTCGGCGGATAGCACGTTCCATAAAGCGTTCGTAGATAGACTCCTGCACTAAAGCACGGCTCGGACAGGTACAGACTTCGCCCTGGTTGAAGGCGAACAATGCAAAGCCCTCCAGCGCCTTATCGAAGAAAGCATCTTCTTCATCCATCACATCAGCAAAGAAGATATTTGGCGACTTACCGCCCAGCTCCAGCGTCACCGGAATAATATTTTGCGTGGCGTACTGCATAATCTGTTGACCGACTTCCGTTGAGCCGGTAAACGCAACTTTGGCGATGCGTTTTGAGGTCGCCAGATATTCGCCAATTTCCCCACCCGCGCCGTTGACCACGTTCACCACGCCTGGCGGCAGTAAATCACCGACGATCTCCATCAAAAGCAACACTGAAAGCGGGGTAAGTCGTGCGGGTTTTAGCACCACACAGTTGCCCGCCGCCAGCGCGGGAGCCATTTTCCAGCTCGCCATCAGCAGCGGGAAGTTCCACGGGATAATTTGCCCCACCACGCCTAACGGTTCGTGGAAGTGATAAGCCACGGTTTCGCTATCGACTTCACTAATACCACCTTCCTGCGCCCGAATACACGAAGCGAAATAGCGGAAATGGTCAATCGCCAGCGGCACATCGGCAGCACTGGTTTCACGAATGGGCTTGCCGTTATCCCAGGTTTCTGCCGTCGCCAACAGTTCGAGATTTTGTTCCATTCGATCGGCAATCTTAAACAGAATCGCCGCGCGATCCTGCACCGAAGTATGCGCCCATTTGTCTTTCACTTTATGCGCGGCATCCAGCGCCAGATCGATGTCGCGTTTGCCCGAAGACGCCACTTCGCACAGTAGCTGCCCGGTCACCGGCGTCAGGTTCTGGTAATACTCGCCATCGGCGGGTGCTACCCATTCGCCGCCGATAAAGTTGTCATAGCGGGTTTTTAACTTGAGGGGGAAACCATACTCGCCGGGCTTAATCTGTGCTGAAGGGGGATTGTTGGTCATGGTAGTCTCCTTGCGGTGTGAGGTATAACAAGGGTAGACGTGACTGGCGAAATCTTCGCCAGCGGGTGATAGCTTTACGACAGCAATCACGAATTTACGGGCAAGGATTACAGAGATAGTTAAAAAAGCGGCTGACAACACGTCAGCCGTTACGAGAAGGTAATTACATCGCAGCGCGATAAATCGCCACAATTTCTTCGTGAGTTGCCTGAATCGGGTTAGTAAATCCGCAGGCATCTTTCAGAGCATTGGTCGCCAGTACCGCGAAATCTTCTTCTTTCACGTTCAGATCGCGCAGACCTGCCGGAATATCGACTTTCTTCGCCAGTTCGCGGATAGCGTTAATGCAGGCTTCTGCACCTTCCGCGTCGTTTTTACCTGTCACGTTCACACCCATTGCAGCAGCGCAGTCACGCAAACGTGCGGCAGCTACTTTGCTGTTGAATACCTGAACGTGCGGCAGCAGAACGGCGTTACATACACCGTGCGGCAGATTGTAGAAACCGCCTAACTGGTGCGCCATCGCATGAACATAACCCAAAGACGCATTATTGAACGCCATACCGGCGAGGAACTGGGCATAAGCCATCGCTTCACGCGCTTTCGCATTGCTGCCATCTTCTACGGCTAACGGCAGGTTTTCGGCAATCATGGTCACGGCTTTCAGTGCGCAAGCGTCGGTGATCGGCGTTGCGGCAATAGACACATACGCTTCGATAGCGTGTGTTAAGGCATCCATACCCGTTGCGGCGGTCAGTGACTTCGGCATACCGATCATCAGAGAAGAGTCATTGACAGAAAGCAGCGGAGTTACGTGTTTATCCACAATCGCCATTTTGATATGGCGCGCTTCGTCAGTGATAATGCAGAAACGGGTCATTTCAGACGCAGTACCCGCCGTGGTGTTAATGGCGATCATCGGCAACTGTGGTTTTGCAGAGCGGTCAACGCCTTCGTAATCGCGAATATCACCGCCGTTGGCTGCTACCAGCGCAATGCCTTTCGCACAGTCGTGCGGAGAACCACCACCTAAGGAAATTACGCTATCACAATTATTTTCTTTCAGCAGTTTGAGGCCTGCGGCGACGTTTTCCGTGGTTGGGTTAGGTTGGGTGCCATCATAAATAACGCTAAAAATATTGCGTTCTTCCAGTGCTTTTTGCACATCGCCCGCCATACCTAATTTCGTTAACATATTGTCAGTGACAATTAAGGTACGGGTAAATCCATAATCTGCCATCATATTCATTGCATCAGTCAATGAATCAGCGCCGATGACATTCACTGAAGGAATAAAAAAGGTTGAAGCTGCCATAAAACACTCCTGGAAGAGTAAAAAGGGCTGGCAGATTACAAAGTATTTTCATTCGGAAATATGATCGACATTACCGTTTATTAAAATATTTTTAATAAAAAGCACGTTACATTCATCAAATAACGTGCTTCCTTAATATTAATAAGAATTTTGTATTAATTCATATTTATTATGAATTAATCATTTCCTTATCTTTCGGGAAATAATAATGCATCGCGCAATAAATGATCATTTCCACGACGCCGCGTAAAGCCAATGCGGTCAAAATATTCCAGAATTTGAATTGCCAGCTTTCGGCCTACACCTAAGCGATCGCGGAAATCCGCCGCGCAGGTTGAACCACATTCCTGATCGAGATCGCGGATCATATTGGCAAATTCGACAATCCGATCATTACGGTAATAACGATCTTTGACGATCGCCGTAATTATCCCCTGCTGCGCCGCCTGGCGTAGCGTCAGGCGCATTGCCTGCTCGTCGGTTCCCGTCTCTTTTGCCAGGTCACGCACCCACCACGGCTCGTCGCCAAATAGCGGCTCTGCTTTTTGCCAGATGGCCTGCTGCTCTTCGCTGAAGCCCGCTTTGTAATCCGGCAGATGCAGCCAGCCGTGGTGGCTGTGGATATCGCCGCTTTCGCGCATCTTTTCAATCAGCAACAGAACCAGAGCTTCATCTTCCATCGGCAACGCCATGCGCCGCAGGCGCTCGCGCCCCGGACCTGGTTCGTCGCGATGCTGCTCATGATAAGCCGCTAATGTGTCGAGGATTTTCCGCTGCCAGCGGGCGGCAACCGGCGCATTCAACAAGCTATAACCAGCCTGAATATAGCCAGGCTGTTGCAGCAGTTCGCGCATCCCTTCGCCGTTGAGCTGTCTCGCCCAGGCGAAATCGGCAAGATTCACCGCTCCGCGTTCCAGATGAACCGTCAGTGCGTCGGCATCGCTTTGTGTGCGTGCAAGAGACGCCAGCCATTGCAGATATTCCGGCTTACGCTTACCGCGACGTGGCGGGTTGAGCATCACCACGCGCGCCCCCGCCAGCGTGTTGCGAGCCGAGATATCGCGCAGCACTATGCGATCGTTATCCGCCAGCCACAGAGGCGTGTCGAACACCAGCTCGGCAAGGTTATCTTCCAGCAGCGAAACGCGCCCCGTAACGTGGCTGGCGGCGTGGTGAATATGCAGCGGCTGCCACTGGGTCAACGGTACATGAGTTTGTAGCTCGACAATCACCCGCGTGAACGGCTCCGGCGGCGCATCGGCAAGCAGCCAGTCGCCACGGTTAATCTGTTCTTTCTCCGCATCACCGGCGATGTTAAGCGCAATACGTTGCCCGGCATGGGCGGTTTCTGTTGGTTGATTTTGCGCATGGAGAGCACGCACGCGCATCGGCTTATTTACACCGGTCAGCCATAGTGAATCACCCACCTTCACTTCCCCGCTTAACGCCGTACCAGTGACCACCAGCCCGGCACCTTTTACGGTAAAAGCGCGGTCGATAGCGAGGCGGAAACTATGTTGGCTGGCGTGTTCACGTTCAGGCAACTGAAGCAGATGTTCACGCAGGGCATCAATTCCCCGACCTTCGGTTGCTGCGGTGACAAACAGTTTTGCCTCAGCAAAACCATATTCCCGCAGCACCTGCTTTACCTGACGTTCAACCTCATCAACACGCGCTTCGTCCACGCGATCGGCTTTAGTCAGCGCCACTGTCAGCATCGGGTTACCGGTAAGCTGCAAAATCGCCAGATGCTCACGGGTCTGCGCCATCACACCGTCATCGCAAGCCACCACCAGCAGCGCATGATCGATACCCCCGACGCCCGCCAGCATGTTGGAAAGAAACTTTTCATGACCGGGAACGTCGATAAAACCAGGCACGCGCCCATCTGGCTGCGGCCAGTAGGCATAGCCGAGATCGATGGTCATACCGCGCTTTTTTTCTTCCGGCAGACGGTCGGCATTTACGCCAGTAATCGCCTGCAATAAGGTTGTTTTGCCGTGGTCAACGTGTCCGGCAGTCGCAATAATCATTTCAACAACATCTCCATAAACCGTTGCTCATCTTCAAGGCAGCGTAGATCCAGCCACAATCGCCCGTCGTAGATACGTCCAATCACCGGAACCGGCAATTCACGCCAGCGGGCGGCTAATGCTTCAAGGTGGCTGCCGCGTCCGTCATGGGGTGTAAACGTTAATGCCGCGCTCGGCAGGCGATCAACCGGCAGCGAACCACTGCCAATCTGCGAAAGACACGGCATAACCTGTACCGCAAACTCCGCGCCGTAATGTGCGGCAAGGGGAGCCTGTAAACGTTGTGCCTGGATTTGAATAACCTCTGCGCTGCGGGTAAGCAGACGCAGGGTCGGTAATTTTTCGCTCAGTGCTTCGGGGTGCAAATAAAGGCGCAGCGTCGCTTCCAGCGCCGCGAGGGTCATTTTATCTGCGCGTAATGCACGTTTCAGCGGATGGCTTTGCAGGCGGGAAATCATCTCTTTCTTACCAACGATGATCCCTGCCTGCGGCCCGCCTAACAACTTGTCGCCAGAGAAGCTCACCAGACTGACGCCCGCCGCAATCAACTCCTGCGGCATCGGCTCTTTCGGCAAACCGTACTGGCTAAGATCGACCAGCGAACCACTGCCTAAATCAGTCACCACGGGAACATCCAGCTCTTTGCCGAGCGCCACCAGTTCCGCTTCGTCTATCGCTTTGGTAAATCCCTGAATGCTGTAGTTACTGGTATGTACTTTCATCAACAGCGCGGTATTTTCATTTACTGCCTGACGATAATCACTGGCGTGGGTACGGTTGGTCGTCCCCACTTCGTGCAGGGTGCAGCCTGCCTGACGCATTACGTCAGGAATACGAAACGCGCCGCCAATCTCCACCAGTTCGCCACGAGACACCACCACCTCTTTACCGCTGGCAGTGGCTGCCAACATCAGCAGCACCGCCGCCGCATTGTTATTGACGATACAGGCATCTTCCGCGCCGGTAATGCGGCACAGCAGTTGCGCCAGTGCGCGATCGCGATGCCCGCGTCCGGCGTCGTCCAGATCGTACTCCAGCGTCACCGGCGAACGCATAGCCTGCGCAACGGCTTCCACCGCTGCTTCCGCCTGTAAAGCTCGCCCAAGGTTGGTATGCAGCACGGTTCCCGTCAGGTTGATCACCGGACGCAGCGCGCTCTGCGCCTCTTTCGTCAGCCGGGCATCGACTTCTTGCGCCCAGTTCTCACACCACGCGGGCAGCGTCTGGCTGTCACGAATCACTTCTCGCGCTTCATCAAGCATCTGACGCAGCAATTCCACCACGCGGGTGTGACCATAAGTATCACGCAAAGAAAGGAAGGAGCTATCGCGCAATAAGCGATCAATAGCCGGAAGTTGACTATAGAGGGAACGCGTTTCGGTTGTCATAGGAAACCTGGCTGATCAAGGCCCTCTCACACGGAGAAGGGCGTTTAACATAACCACGGATTGTAACGTGAGATGGGTCAGGAGGACATATCGCGCATCAAGCCTTTGGTGGTTCGGTGCGGGCAAAACTTTCGCGGCTAAACAAGTTTTCGACCAGTTTGACTAAGTGTGGGCGGTCGACACACCAGCCCGGCGCAACGCGGCGGAAATTGAGATATCCAACGGCACAGGCAATGGCGATAGTCGCCAGATTGACCGTATCGACTTTGAGCGTGCCATCGACCAGATATCCTTCCAGCACATCCAGGCTACGGTTGATTTTCTCTCGCTGGCGTAACAATTCATCTTCAGACTGCTGCGCCGCCGGACGCGCCTGTTCGCGCACCGACACCAGCCCAGCATCCATAATACCGTCGGCCAGCGCCTCAATTTTACGCACTCGCAACGACGCCAGCGGATCGCGCGGCAACATCGCCGGAGCGACATTCATTAATTCAATATATTCGGCGATGATCGGTGAATCAAACCAGCATTCGCCCTCTTCGGTCACCAACACCGGCACTTTCCCTAACGGGTTAAATTGCGCCACGCCGTTGTCCGCGTTATAGGGCAGTTCATTAATAAATTCGAAAGTTATGCCCTTTTCTAACAACAGAATAGAAAGTTTGCGTACAAACGGGCTGGTGTAGCTACCGATAAGTTTCATGCCATGTCCTTTGTGCGAGGAAAAATATCAGTATGGCTCAGGCTCGCGCAAAACACAGGTGATACAAGTCTCAATGATCCAAATAAAGATAATGCATCCAACTGGTCATTCTTAGCAGTACTTTCCGCATCACCGAAACATGGCTGAAATGGTCGGAGTAAACGGCTACCTGGGCGTAGATGCCGTCGGGTAAGGCATCGATATCAGCGTTAGGGTCGAGTTCAATGGTTCCCAGCACACCATCCGTTCCGGGCACGACCGTTAACGATTGCAGCACCCCCTGCGCCTGATACGAACCGCCTGGCACCACTGGCAAGATGCTGGTCAGTTTGCCGTGGAATACCTGCCCCGGCAGCGCGTTAAATACGACTTCCGCATCATCACCGGGTTTCAGACGTAACAGCGAGTTTTGCCGGAACTGGGCGACGATTTGCCGTTTTTGCTCTGGAATGAAGACCATCACCGGACGTAACGGCAAAGCTGCCGCGTAAGTGCCTGGGCGGATCAGTACCTGAGTAACGTAGCCATTGCTCGGCGCGCGAATAATAGTTTGCTCAAGGTTATATTTCGCTTCGGTCAGTTGCGCCCTTAAGCTCACAATCTGCGATTGCTCGCCGTTAACCATACTGTCGAGCTGGCTCTGGATCTGCGCCTGCTCCGCCACCGAACCTTTCACCAGCGCATCCTGCGCGAGAAAATTTTGCCGCGCGTCGTCGATGTCACGTTCCGAGAACGGATTGACCGTCGCCTGACTACCTTTCAGGTAACGTTGATAATTTTTAAACAGACGGTCGCGCTCTGCTGAAACCTGAGTGGTGTTGGCCTGCGCTTCAGTGAGCTGCGCGCGCAGCGTTTTGATATTATGCGTCGCCGTCATCAAATCAGCCTGAAGTCTGTCTACTCGCGCCTGATAACGTACCGGGTCGAGCTTAAAAAGCACTTCGCCCTTTTGAATAAGCTGATTATTTTTGTCGGTGACTTCAGTCACGATCCCCGTCACCTGTGGCGTGATGGGGATAGCTATCACTGCCTTTTGCGCGGTAAAAGTGTAAGGATGGTTGTAGTTCATCAATAAAATCAAACCACTCACCAGAAATACGCCACCCAGCGCCGCCGTCGCCAGCGTCCACTGATTCACCGGAATGCGGAAGATTTTAAAGACCGCCCACGCCAGCGCCACGTAAGTTAAAACAATTAACAGATCCATAATCAGATCTCCGGGAACGTGGAATAGTCAGTCTTTTTTTCGGCGGCAAGTTGGTGCTCCAGCCGGGAAATACGGTCAGAAAGCGCGGCAATTTCCGGGTCAGTCGCTTTCTCTTGCGACGCAGTATGTGACTGCATTCCCCAGCCGCGCTCTGGCTGGTAAAGCGTTGCCCAGATCCACAAGAACGGCCAGATTACATGCAGGGTAAACAGACTTACCCAACCCGCCGTATGAATGGCGTCGGCGTGGGGATGGTTGCGCTTTTTGGCAATCAGATAGGGGATGTCATGTATCGCGATGATTCCATAAAAAATCACCAGAAAGACGAAGATCAGCACTCCCAACGCGAAGTAGTTTAGAAACATATCTGCCTCGGATTCACGCTTATCAGTGTTGTTTTTTGGCTGGCAGCCGTAAGGGAGTCAGGCTGATACTTTGACATTAATCCGCGTTTGCCAATCTCGCCATCACACCGAAGGATAATTTTAAAAGGCGATAAGTTGCTCAGTTACAAAACGGTCTTAAGGCAAAGTCAGAACATGCTGCAGATCACACCAGATGAATTACCGAAGAAAATATCTTGTGATTCAGATCACAATAATTCAACAAACAACCAAAACAAAAATGTGATGTTATTCACATTTTAATGCCATTTTTAGCGAAAATTGCCGCCTTGTTGCTTTTTTACACAAGCGTTTTGTGATGAGCATCACGCCAATTACCTCTCTACCCCCTATATTTATGTGACTAATATCACACAAAAGGCCGTCGACTGGACAGTTAACCGATTCAGTGCCAGATTTCGCAGTATCTACAAGGTCCGGCTACCTCTGCCGCCACATTAACAAAAAACCTCGGGCTTCCAGCCTGCGCGACAGCAAACATAAGAAGGGGTGTTTTTATGTCATCCGATATTAAGATCAAAGTGCAAAGCTTTGGTCGTTTCCTCAGCAACATGGTGATGCCAAATATCGGCGCGTTTATCGCGTGGGGTATCATCACCGCGTTATTTATTCCAACAGGGTGGTTACCGAACGAAACGCTGGCGAAGCTGGTCGGGCCGATGATCACTTATCTCCTGCCGCTGCTGATCGGTTATACCGGTGGTAAGCTGGTAGGTGGCGAACGTGGCGGCGTGGTTGGTGCTATCACTACCATGGGCGTTATCGTCGGCGCAGACATGCCGATGTTCCTCGGTTCTATGATTGCAGGTCCGCTGGGTGGCTGGTGCATTAAGCACTTCGACCGCTGGGTAGACGGTAAGATCAAATCCGGTTTTGAGATGCTGGTGAATAACTTCTCCGCTGGCATCATCGGGATGATCCTCGCCATTCTGGCATTCCTCGGCATTGGTCCAATTGTTGAAGCCCTGTCCAAAATGCTGGCTGCGGGCGTTAACTTCATGGTTGTCCATGACATGCTGCCGCTGGCGTCTATCTTTGTTGAACCGGCGAAAATCCTGTTCCTCAACAACGCTATTAACCACGGTATCTTCTCGCCGTTGGGTATTCAGCAGTCCCATGAACTTGGCAAATCCATCTTCTTCCTGATTGAAGCGAACCCGGGGCCGGGTATGGGTGTTCTGCTGGCGTACATGTTCTTTGGTCGCGGTAGTGCGAAACAGTCTGCGGGCGGTGCGGCAATCATCCACTTCCTGGGTGGTATCCACGAAATCTACTTCCCGTATGTGCTGATGAATCCGCGTCTGATTCTGGCCGTTATTCTCGGCGGTATGACTGGCGTGTTCACGCTGACTATCCTGGGCGGTGGTCTGGTTTCTCCGGCATCTCCGGGTTCTATCCTCGCGGTACTGGCGATGACGCCAAAAGGTGCTTACTTCGCTAACATCGCAGGTGTGTGTGCGGCGATGGCGGTCTCCTTCGTTGTCTCTGCTATTTTGCTGAAAACCAGCAAAGTGAAAGAAGAAGACGATATTGAAGCTGCTGCACGTCGTGTCCAGGAGATGAAAGCTGAATCAAAAGGCGCTACTCCACTGTCTGCTGGCGATGTGACTAACGACCTGAGCCACGTGCGTAAAATCATCGTTGCCTGTGACGCGGGTATGGGTTCCAGTGCGATGGGTGCGGGCGTGCTGCGTAAGAAAATTCAGGATGCAGGTCTGTCGCAGATTTCTGTTACTAACAGCGCGATCAACAACCTGCCGCCGGATGTGGACCTGGTCATCACTCACCGTGACCTGACCGAACGTGCTATGCGTCAGGTTCCGCAGGCACAGCATATTTCGCTGACCAACTTCCTCGACAGCGGCCTGTACACCAGCCTGACCGAACGTCTGGTTGCTGCCCAGCGCCATACTGAAAACGAAGTGAAAGTGAAAGACAGCCTGAAAGACAGCTTTGACGATTCTAACGCCAACCTGTTTAAGCTCGGCGCGGAGAACATCTTCCTCGGTCGCAAAGCGGCAACCAAAGAAGAAGCGATTCGCTTTGCCGGTGAACAACTGGTGAAAGGCGGCTATGTTGAGCCGGAATACGTACAGGCGATGCTAGATCGTGAAAAACTGACCCCGACCTATCTGGGTGAGTCTATCGCGGTGCCACACGGTACGGTTGAAGCGAAAGATCGCGTACTGAAAACAGGCGTCGTGTTCTGTCAGTACCCGGAAGGCGTGCGCTTCGGTGAAGAAGAAGATGACATCGCCCGTCTGGTGATTGGTATTGCTGCCCGTAATAACGAGCACATTCAGGTTATCACCAGCCTGACCAACGCACTGGATGATGAGTCCGTCATCGAGCGTCTGGCACACACCACCAGCGTGGATGAAGTGCTGGAGCTGCTGGCAGGTCGTAAGTAATCCAGGCCCACCCTCTCCACATGGAGAAGGTGGGCTAATTGCCTGATGCGCTTTGCTTATCAGGCCTACAAAACAAAGCGCAGTTTGTTAAATTTGCACGCTCTTGTAGCCCGGATAAGGCGTTTACGCCGCATCCGGCGCTGCCCCTCTCCTCACGGAGAGGGTTTGGGTGAGGGAAAAGCCTCACCCCAGCCCTCTCGGGTAAAAACATTGATGAAGGTTAATACTATGAAAGCATTACATTTTGGCGCAGGTAATATCGGTCGTGGCTTTATCGGTAAACTGCTGGCAGACGCGGGTATCCAACTGACGTTTGCCGATGTCAATCAGGTGGTACTTGATGCCCTGAATGCCCGTCATAGCTATCAGGTTCACGTTGTCGGCGAAACCGAGCAGGTGGATACCGTTTCCGGCGTTAATGCCGTCAGCAGCATTGGCGACGACGTGGTTGATTTAATCGCCCAGGTTGATTTAGTCACCACCGCCGTTGGCCCGGTCGTGCTGGAACGCATTGCTCCGGCAATCGCCAAAGGGCTGGTGAAACGTAAAGAGCAAGGTAATGAATCCCCGCTGAACATTATCGCCTGTGAAAACATGGTACGTGGCACAACACAACTGAAAGGTCATGTGATGAACGCCCTGCCGGAAGATGCCAAAGCGTGGGTAGAAGAACACGTTGGCTTTGTGGATTCCGCCGTTGACCGTATCGTGCCGCCTTCTGCTTCGGCAACTAACGATCCGCTGGAAGTGACGGTAGAAACCTTCAGCGAATGGATTGTCGATAAAACCCAGTTCAAAGGCACACTGCCAAATATTCCTGGTATGGAGTTAACCGACAACCTGATGGCGTTTGTCGAACGTAAGCTCTTCACCCTGAATACGGGTCATGCTATAACCGCGTACCTTGGAAAACTGGCGGGGCATCAGACCATTCGTGACGCGATTCTCGACGAGAAAATCCGTGCGGTGGTAAAAGGGGCGATGGAAGAAAGCGGCGCAGTACTGATTAAGCGTTACGGTTTTGACGCGGACAAGCACGCAGCGTACATCCAGAAAATCCTCGGTCGTTTTGAAAACCCGTATCTGAAAGATGATGTTGAGCGCGTAGGCCGTCAACCGCTGCGTAAACTGAGTGCTGGCGACCGTCTGATCAAGCCGCTGCTGGGTACGCTGGAATATAGCTTGCCGCACAAAAATCTGATTGAAGGTATTGCCGCTGCAATGCACTTCCGCAGTGAAGATGATCCGCAGGCACAAGAACTGGCGGCACTGATTGCCGACAAAGGCCCGCAGGCTGCGCTGGCGCACATTTCCGGGCTTGATGCCAACAGCGAGGTTGTCACCGAGGCGGTAACCGCTTATAACGCAATGCAATAATGGTGAACCAGGCGCAGGACTCCCTGCGCCCGAATAACAGATTGTCAGATATGCAGGCAACAATGGAACAAACCCAGGCCTTTGAAAACCGTGTGCTTGAGCGTCTGAATGCTGGCAAAACCGTGCGAAGCTTTCTGATTACCGCCGTCGATCTCCTGACCGAGGCGGTGAATCTTCTGGTGCTTCAGGTATTCCGCAAAGACGATTACGCGGTGAAGTATGCTGTAGAACCATTACTCGACGGCGATGGTCCGCTGGGCGACTTGTCCGTGCGCTTAAAGCTGATTTATGGGCTTGGCGTAATTAGTCGCCATGAATACGAAGATGCGGAACTGTTGATGGCACTGCGGGAAGAGCTGAATCACGACGGCAACGAGTACGCATTTACCGATGATGAAATTCTTGGGCCATTTGGCGAACTGCATTGCGTGGCGGCACTGCCTCCGCCGCCACAGTTTGAACCAATAGACTCCAGTTTGTATGCGATGCAAGTTCAACGCTATCAACAGGCTGTGCGATCAACAATGGTCCTTTCACTGACAGAGCTGATTTCCAAAATCAGCTTAAAAAAAGCCTTTCAAAAGTAAGTACTTTCGCTTACTTCTCCTCTACCGGATTCGGCCGATAAAGTCGGCGATAATATTCCAGACGTTGTAGATATAACGGCACGCTTTCCTCAGGTATACCGGATGGAATCGCGTTACGGGGGGGAAGTTTATTCAGATACTCCCGGAACGCCTGGCTTGATGCCATGAAATCTACGGCTTTATCAATAAGAAGCGGAACGTTTTCACCTAATTTGCCCATAATAATATCTCCGTATTACCCCGCGCCGGGAATGCGCGACCGCCGATTTTAGTTTAGATCCCGATAAAAATGACATTAAGGAAAACGTGCGAAATCCACAACGCTTGCCCTCACCTTCTGATTATATTATTTATTAATCAATGCATTATATGATTTTTGAACCCCAGATTTGTTACCCGACAAAACTATTACAATGCCATCAGTTGTGAACAAAGCACCTGGTCGCGCATACTAGGGGCTATAAATTTATCTTTATCAGAAGCCATCCCATGAAAGAAGTCGAAAAAAACGAAATTAAACGTCTTAGCGATCGCCTGGACGCCATCCGCCACCAGCAGGCCGAACTGTCGCTGGTTGAAGCCGCAGACAAGTATGCCGAGCTGGAAAAAGAGAAAGCTACGCTGGAAGCGGAAATTGCCCGCCTGCGTGAAGTTCATAGCCAGAAACTCAGCAAAGAAGCACAAAAGCTGATGAAGATGCCGTTTCAGCGTGCGATTACCAAAAAAGAACAAGCCGATATGGGTAAGCTGAAGAAGAGTGTCCGTGGGTTAGTCGTAGTGCATCCGATGACCGCACTGGGTCGTGAAATGGGTCTGCAAGAGATGACCGGGTTCTCAAAGACAGCGTTTTAACCCTCTTACCTGTCTATCTCCTTCACATCCCGCGTTGCAGATAAATGCGGGATGTAACAATTATCTTCCTCTTTTTCCTCTGTTTCCTCGTAGAGTCAGTTTTTTACCAGTGGCACTCAATCTGAAAATGCGTTCAGTAAAAGGTTTGGTTCTACGCCTGAAAATGGACGATATCATTCATAAAATAAAACTTTTGCCCTTATTTTCTCCATCCGCATTCTAAAAATCCACCCCAAACATTGATTGTATGAATATTAAATTAAAGCTATTTTTCTGCTTTAAATGCAGTGTTTGACATCTGACAACCCTCCTCATTAAAATCCGCCTCCTTAATACAAATAAACAATTTTAAAATTTAATAAATAATTTTCAAAATGAATGTATAAGCAATAATTATAAAGCCAGCCATATAAATCACAAAAGCATCAACCACAAATGGACACATCCCTTAGTTCAAATTGCTAGCAGGGATGATATGTAAGGATAACTTTGTATGAATGTGAATAAATTTTTTACAGGCGTCATGGCGGCTTCGACAATGCTGGTATTGTCAGGTTGTGATTACGTCGAAAAAACGAAAGTGGTTGATGAACTAACAAAACAACAGGAAGAACAAAAGGCCAGAATCGATCAACTCGAAAAACAATTAGAACAACAACACAAAAAAATAGGCACCATTGAAAAACAAAACATTAGCGTAATAAACAGTACAAAAACGCTGGCTCAGGTGGTGAAAGAGATTAAGCGTCAGCAAGACTACTTTGTCTTTACTGAATTTAACCCAGCTCAAACAAAATATTTTATTTTGAATAATGGGTCTGTGGGTTTAGCGGGGCGCATATTATCAATAGAGGCCTCTGAAAATGGCAGTGTTATACATATGTCGCTGGTTAATTTATTAAGCGTGCCTGTTTCTAACATTGGTTTTCATGCCACCTGGGGCGGTGAAAAACCTACTGATCAAAAAGAATATGCAAAATGGCAACAACTGCTATTTAGCACCACCATGAACTCCACGCTGAAATTATTACCGGGTCAATGGCAAGACATTAACTTGACGTTAAAAGGGGTGTCTCCCAACAACCTGAAATACCTGAAGTTGGCTATTAATATGCAGAATATCAACTTCGACGACCTTCCACCTGCTGATAACCGGCAGAAAAAAAGCAAAAAATAAATGCAGTCATTGCACTTATATCAAGGAATAGAGAGCAACAACAATGAACAAAATTTTTAAAGTTATCTGGAACCCTGCAACGGGGAGTTACAGCGTCGCCAGCGAAACGGCAAAAAGCCGTGGAAAGAAGTCCGGGCGCAGCAAGCTGTTAATTTCTGCATTAGTTGCCGGTGGACTGATGTCGTCGTTCGGGGCGGGTGCTTCTGTCAGTCTTGATGGTGGTACGAGCATTGAAACTCCCGAAGAACACGATAGCTGGATTGCTATCGGAAAGAATGCAAAAGCTACATCAAAGACAGATGGAGGAGTCGCAATTGCAATAGGAATCGACGCGACAGCCAGTGGAATAGGAAGTACCGCATTCGGCTACAAGAGTCAGTCATTGGGTGAGCTATCCATAGCTATAGGGCACATGTCTAAAGCCTCGGGGAACAGATCCGTAGCATTCGGTAGCGGCGCAGAGTCAAAAGCAGAGTATTCCGTTGCATTGGGTTTGGTAGCTTATACCGGTGGTGCATCCTCCATTGCAATAGGTAGAAGTGCAAGAGTAGAAGATGGTGCTGATTATGCAGCCAGCCTTGGTTACCAGGCATTAGCCGCAGGAAAGTATAGTCTGGCACTCGGCTCAGATACAAAAGCCAATGCCATTGATAGCCTGGCATTTGGAAGACTGGCTTTAGCGAATGCCGATGGTGCCATTGCAATGGGTGCCGCAAGCGAAGCCAATGGATTATATAGTTTGGCATTGGGTTCAAGCAGCATAGCTAACGCGGACAATACCGTTGCGCTTGGATATGGAGCCAATGCAACCAAAGCTGGAGCAATGGCTTTCGGTCAGGCAGGAAAAGCAGACGGTTTAAATTCTATTGCGCTGGGTAATAAAAGTCAGTCAAGCGGCGAAAACAGTATTGCGCTTGGACAAGAAAGCGTTGCCGGTACTGAAAAAAGTATTGCAATTGGTAGCCTGTCCAGTGTAACGGGTGTCAACTCCGTTGCTCTGGGCACGGGTTCCACAGCGGTGGAAGATAATACTGTTTCAGTAGGTAACGACACACTACAGCGTAAAATTGTCCACATGGCAAAAGGCGATATTAGCAGTACCAGTACTGATGCCATCAATGGTTCACAGCTTTATGATATCAGTAAGTCAGTCGCAGACCGTCTGGGCGGCGGTGCCTCCGTGAGTACTGCAGGGATTGTTAACGCCCCTAACTACAAACTGCAAAGCGGTACTTTTAATAATGTTGGCGAAGCGTTAAAAAGTCTTGACGATAATACATTGCAATGGGACTCGCTTAAAAAAGTCTACAGTGCAAAACACGGTTCCGATGCCACCAGCAAAATCACCAACGTTACGGCGGGTGAGCTGAACGCATCCAGTACCGATGCGGTTAACGGTTCTCAGTTGAAAACCACTAACGACAATGTGCAAATTAACGCTGACAACATCGCCACCAACACCACCAATATCAGCACCCTGACCGGCGATGTTGCTAGCAACACCACTAACATCACTAACCTGACGAATGATGTTGCCGCCAACACCACCAGTATCACCAACCTGGCTGATACGGTGACTAACCTTGGTGCGGATGCACTGTCATGGGATGACGACACAGGTGCATTCACCGCCAAACACGGCACCGATGCCACCAGCAAAATCACTAACGTTAAAGACGGTGATTTGGCTGTTGACAGTAAAGATGCCGTTAACGGCTCTCAGTTGAAAACCACTAACGACAACGTGGCAACCAACACCACTAATATCAGCAACCTGACCGGCGATGTTGCTAACAACACCACCAATATCACTAATCTGACGAATGACGTTGCCGCCAATACCACCAGTATCACCAACCTGGCGGATACAGTGACTAACCTTGGTGCGGATGCGCTGGCATGGGATGACGCCTCAGGTGCATTCACCGCCAAACACGGCACCGATGACACCAACAAAATTACCAACGTTAAAGACGGTGATTTGACTGTTGACAGTAAAGATGCCGTTAACGGCTCTCAGTTGAAAACCACTAACGACAACGTGGCAACCAACACCACTAACATCGCTACTAACACCACCAACATCAACAACCTGACTGATACGGTGAACAACCTCGGTGAAGATGCGCTGAAATGGGATGACACCACAGGCGCATTTACTGCCGCACACGGCACCGAAGCCACCAGCAAAATCACTAATGTCACCGCTGGAACAATATCGTCTACCAGTACTGACGCCGTTAACGGTGGGCAACTGTTTAGCCTAAGTGATTCACTGGCAGACTATTTTGGCGGTAACGCCTCGGTTGATGAAAACGGTGTATTTACTGGTCCGTCGTACACTATCGGTAGTAACAGCTACGATAACGTAGGTGATGCGCTGGCGGCGATTAACACCTCATTTAGCACTTCATTGGGCGACGCTCTGCTGTGGGATGAAACTGCAAGTGCATTCAGCGCCGGTCACGGTGGCAATGCCAGCAAAATTACCAATGTCGCAAGCGGTGTCGTTTCTGAAACCAGTACCGATGCCATCAATGGTGGACAACTCTACGGTGTGAGCAACTCTGTTGTTGATGCTCTGGGCGGTGGTGCCGCAGTAAATGCTGACGGTAGCATCAGTGCGCCGACGTACTCCATTGCCAACACCGATTACAATAACGTCGGTGATGCTCTGGACGCGATCGACTCAACCCTGGATGATGCCCTGCTCTGGGACGCAACCGCCGGTGAAGATGGTGCGTTCAGCGCCAGCCGCGACGGCAAAGCCAGCGTAATCACTAATGTTGCTAATGGTGATATTTCTGAAACCAGTACTGATGCAATTAATGGTTCACAGTTGTTCGCCACCAACACGTTGATCAATCAGCAAAATGAGATCATCAACCAGATTGCCGGTAATACCAGCATAGACTACATCGAAGAGAACGGTGCGGGTCTGAACTATGCGCGTACCAATGACGCTGGCTTAACCTTTATTGATGCGAGCGCATCAGGTACTGGCGCTACAGCGGTGGGCTATAACGCTGTCGCTTCCGGCGAAAGCAGTGTCGCAATTGGTCAGAATAGCAGCAGCAGCGTTGATACTGGTATCGCGCTGGGTAGCGAATCCGTCTCCAGTCGTGTGATTGTTAAAGGTTCTCGTAACACCAGCGTAACCGAAGAAGGCGTTGTGATTGGTTACGACACCACAGACGGCGAACTGCTTGGCGCATTGTCGATTGGCGATGATGGTAAATATCGTCAAATCATCAACGTTGCTGATGGTACTGAATCCCATGACGCCGTGACTGTACGCCAGTTGCAAAACGCCATTGGTGCGGTCGCCACTACGCCGACCAAGTACTACCATGCCAACTCAACGGAAGAAGATTCACTGGCGGTAGGTACTGACTCGCTGGCGATGGGCGCGAAAACTATCGTTAATGCTGACGCGGGTATTGGTATCGGCCTGAACACTCTGGTTCTGCCAGATGCCATCAACGGTATTGCTATCGGTTCTAACGCACGCGCCAACCATGCAAACAGTATTGCAATGGGTAATGGTTCTCAGACCACTCGCGGCGCTCAGACTGGCTACACCGCCTACAACATGGACGCGCCGCAGAACTCTGTCGGTGAGTTCTCTGTCGGCAGTGAAGACGGTCAACGTCAGATCACTAATGTCGCGGCGGGTTCGGCAGATACCGATGCCGTTAACGTTGGTCAGTTGAAAGTGACGGACGCACAGGTTTCCCAGAACACCCAGAGCATTACTAACCTGAATACTCAGGTAACGAATCTGGATACCCGCGTCACCAATATCGAAAACGGTATTGGCGATATCGTAAGCACCGGTAGCACCAAGTACTTCAAGACCAACACCGATGGCGTAGATGCTAACGCGCAGGGTAAAGACAGTGTTGCGATTGGCTCTGGCTCTATTGCTGCCGCTGATAACAGCGTTGCGCTGGGTACTGGCTCTGTGGCAAACGAAGAAAATACGATCTCCGTAGGTTCTTCCACTAACCAACGCCGTATCACCAACGTTGCCGCTGGTAAAAATGCTACTGACGCGGTTAACGTTGCGCAGTTGAAGTCTTCCGAAGCAGGCGGCGTGCGCTATGACACCAAAGCTGACGGTTCTGTTGATTACAGCAACATCACTCTCGGCGGTGGTAATGGCGGAACGACTCGCATCAGCAACGTTTCCGCTGGCGTTAACAACAACGACGCGGTGAACTACGCGCAGTTGAAGCAAAGCG
The DNA here is from genome assembly GCF_002965965.1 of Escherichia sp. MOD1-EC5495. NCBI lineage: Bacteria > Pseudomonadati > Pseudomonadota > Gammaproteobacteria > Enterobacterales > Enterobacteriaceae > Escherichia > Escherichia sp. MOD1-EC5495. Next base: position 143,923 of record NZ_PTRI01000005.1, on the reverse strand, counting down.
TGCAGGAAACGAAGCAATACACCGATCAGCGCATGGTTGAGATGGATAACAAACTGTCCAAAACCGAAAGCAAGTTGAGCGGTGGTATCGCTTCTGCAATGGCGATGACCGGTCTGCCGCAGGCTTACACGCCAGGTGCCAGCATGGCCTCCATTGGTGGCGGTACTTACAACGGTGAATCGGCAGTTGCTTTAGGTGTGTCGATGGTGAGCGCCAACGGTCGTTGGGTCTACAAATTACAAGGTAGTACCAATAGCCAGGGTGAATACTCCGCCGCACTCGGTGCCGGTATTCAGTGGTAATGACTCATTAAGTTAGTGTGACGAAGGGCAATTCTCTGAGGAGGGTTGCCCTTTTTTTGTTTGAAAATTGCACAAATTGTGACTTCGGCTTTTTGACATTAGCTTGAGGCTACATGCGCGCTGCTCCCCTCACCCCGACCCACTCTCCAAAGGGGCGAGGGGGAAAAACGTGCTGCATTTGATACCGTGCATAATGGTTTTCTTGCATCGCCGGGCTGGTGTGGGGTCTCGTGCGCGCTGCCCCTCTCACCCCGACCCTCTCCCCAAAGGGGCGAGGGGGAAAAACGTGCTGCATCTGATACCGTGCATAATGGTTTTCTTGCATTACCGGGCTGATGTGGGGGCTCGTGCGCGCTGCCCCTCTCACCCCGACCCTCTCCCCAAAGGGGCGAGGGGGAAAAACGTGCTGCATCTGATACCGTGCATAATGGTTTTCTTGCATTACCGGGCTGATGTGGGGGCTCGTGCGCGCTGCCCCTCTCACCCCGACCCTCTCCCCAAAGGGGCGAGGGGGAAAAACGTGCTGCATCTGATACCGTGCATAATGGTTTTCTTGCATTACCGGGCTGATGTGGGGGCTCGTGCGCGCTGCCCCTCTCACCCCGACCCTCTCCCCAAAGGGGCGAGGGGGAAACGTGCTGCATCTGATACCGTGCATAATGGTTTTCTTGCATTGCTGAAGGACGCGCTCCATCTAACACCGAGCACAATCAGTCCCCTCGCCCCTCCGGGGAGAGGGTTAGGGTGAGGGGCACAAGCCAGCTCCGCAGCAAATTTTTCTCCCCCACAATAATTGGCCCTACCAATTCTTCGCTTATCTGACCTCTGGTTCACAGTTCCCCAATTAAAACTCACATTAACGTTGCCAATGCATAACATTTAGTTAACCATTCATTGTCATTATCCCTACACAACAAAATTGGCAGTGCCACTTTTACACAACGTGTGACAAGCAGATGAGCAACAGACTCATTACACGATGTGCGTGGCCTCCAGGAGACCTGCAATGAATCTCTGGCAACAAAACTATGATCCCGCCGGGAATATCTGGCTTTCCAGCCTGATAGCATCGCTTCCCATCCTGTTTTTTTTCTTTGCGCTGATTAAGCTCAAACTAAAAGGCTATGTCGCCGCTACATGGACGGTAGCAATCGCCCTTGCGGTGGCCTTGCTGTTCTACAAAATGCCGGTCGCCAACGCGCTGGCCTCGGTCGTTTATGGCTTCTTCTACGGTTTGTGGCCCATCGCGTGGATCATTATTGCAGCGGTGTTCGTCTATAAGATCTCGGTGAAAACCGGACAGTTTGACATCATCCGCTCGTCTATTCTTTCAATAACCCCTGACCAGCGCCTGCAAATGCTGATCGTCGGTTTCTGTTTCGGCGCATTTCTCGAAGGTGCCGCAGGCTTTGGCGCACCAGTGGCAATTACCGCCGCATTGCTGGTCGGGCTGGGCTTTAAACCGCTGTACGCCGCCGGGCTGTGCCTGATTGTTAACACCGCGCCGGTGGCATTTGGCGCGATGGGCATTCCGATTCTGGTTGCCGGACAGGTGACAGGCATCGACAGCTTTGAGATTGGCCAGATGGTGGGTCGTCAGCTACCGTTTATGACCATTATCGTCCTGTTCTGGATCATGGCGATTATGGATGGCTGGCGCGGTATCAAAGAGACGTGGCCTGCGGTCGTGGTTGCGGGCGGCTCGTTTGCCATCGCACAGTACCTCAGCTCTAACTTTATTGGGCCAGAACTGCCGGACATTATCTCTTCGCTGGTATCGCTGCTCTGCCTGACACTGTTCCTGAAACGTTGGCAGCCAGTGCGCGTTTTCCGCTTCGGCGATCTGGGTGCATCGCAAGTTGATATGACGCTGGCTCATACCGGTTATACGGCGGGTCAGGTGTTGCGTGCCTGGACACCGTTCCTGTTCCTGACCGCCACCGTAACGCTATGGAGTATTCCGCCGTTTAAAGCCCTGTTCGCTTCGGGTGGCGCGCTGTATGAGTGGGTCATCAACATTCCGGTGCCGTATCTCGACAAGCTGGTTGCCCGTATGCCGCCGGTGGTCAGCGAAGCCACTGCCTACGCCGCCGTATTTAAGTTTGACTGGTTCTCTGCCACCGGTACTGCCATTCTGTTTGCTGCGCTGCTCTCTATCGTCTGGCTGAAGATGAAACCCTCTGACGCCATCAGCACCTTCGGCAGCACACTGAAAGAACTGGCGCTCCCCATCTACTCCATCGGCATGGTGCTGGCGTTCGCCTTTATCTCAAACTATTCCGGGCTGTCGTCAACGCTGGCGCTGGCACTGGCGCATACCGGTCATGCATTCACCTTCTTCTCGCCGTTCCTCGGCTGGCTGGGGGTATTCCTGACCGGGTCGGATACGTCATCTAACGCCCTGTTTGCCGCGCTGCAAGCCACCGCAGCACAACAAATTGGCGTCTCTGATCTGTTGCTGGTTGCTGCCAACACCACCGGCGGCGTCACCGGCAAGATGATCTCTCCGCAGTCCATCGCCATTGCCTGTGCGGCGGTAGGACTCGTGGGCAAAGAGTCAGATCTGTTCCGCTTTACTGTCAAACACAGCCTGATATTCACCTGTATGGTGGGCGTGATTACCACGCTTCAGGCCTACGTCTTAACGTGGATGATTCCGTAATGATGGTTATACCCAGACGCCTGTCAGACGAGGTAGCTTCCCGTGTGCGGGCGCTAATTGACGAACAAAATCTGGAACCGGGCATGAAGTTGCCCGCTGAACGCCAACTGGCGATGCAGCTCGGCGTGTCGCGTAATTCACTGCGCGAGGCGCTGGCGAAACTGGTGAGTGAAGGTGTGCTTCTTAGTCGTCGCGGTGGCGGGACGTTTATCCGCTGGCGCCATGACGCGTGGTCGGAGCAAAACATCGTCCAGCCGCTGAAAACGCTGATGGCTGATGATCCGGATTACAGCTTCGATATTCTGGAAGCCCGCTACGCCATTGAGGCCAGCACCGCCTGGCACGCAGCAATGCGCGCCACACAAGCCGATAAGGAAAAGATACAGCTCTGCTTTGAAGCGACGCTGAGTGAAGACCCGGATCTCGCCTCGCAAGCGGACGTTCGTTTTCATCTGGCAATTGCCGAAGCCTCACATAACATCGTGCTGCTGCAAACCATGCGCGGTTTCTTTGATGTCCTGCAATCTTCAGTGATGCAAAGTCGTCAGCGGATGTATCTGGTGCCGCCCGTTTTTTCGCAACTGACTGAACAGCATCAGGCGGTCATTAACGCCATTTTTGCCGGTGATGCCGACGGTGCGCGTAAAGCAATGATGGCGCACCTCAGCTTTGTCCACACCACCATGAAACGATTCGATGAAGATCAGGCTCGCCGTGCACGCATTACCCGCCTGCCCGGTGAGCATAATGAGCATTCGAGGGAGAAAAACGCATGATTATTTCCGCAGCCAGCGATTATCGCGCCGCAGCGCAACGCATTCTGCCGCCGTTCCTGTTCCACTATATGGATGGTGGTGCATATTCTGAATACACACTGCGCCGCAACGTGGAGGATTTGTCAGAAGTGGCGCTGCGCCAACGCATTCTGAAAAACATGTCCGACTTAAGCCTGGAAACGACGCTGTTTAATGAAAAGCTGTCGATGCCGGTGGCGCTGGCTCCGGTGGGTTTGTGCGGCATGTATGCGCGTCGCGGTGAAGTTCAGGCTGCCAAAGCGGCTGATGCTCACGGCATTCCGTTTACTCTCTCAACGGTTTCAGTTTGCCCGATTGAAGAAGTCGCTCCAGCTATCAAACGTCCGATGTGGTTCCAGCTTTATGTGCTGCGCGATCGCGGCTTTATGCGTAACGCGCTGGAACGGGCAAAAGCGGCGGGCTGTTCGACACTGGTTTTCACCGTGGATATGCCGACGCCGGGCGCACGTTATCGTGACGCACACTCTGGTATGAGCGGCCCGAATGCCGCAATGCGCCGCTACTTGCAGGCGGTGACGCATCCGCAATGGGCGTGGGATGTCGGCCTGAACGGTCGTCCACATGATTTAGGTAATATTTCGGCTTACCTCGGCAAACCGACCGGACTGGAAGATTACATCGGCTGGCTGGGGAATAACTTCGATCCGTCCATCTCATGGAAAGACCTTGAGTGGATCCGCGATTTCTGGGATGGTCCGATGGTGATCAAAGGGATCCTCGACCCGGAAGATGCGCGTGATGCAGTGCGTTTTGGCGCTGACGGGATTGTGGTTTCTAACCACGGCGGCCGCCAGTTAGATGGCGTACTCTCTTCTGCCCGTGCGCTGCCTGCTATTGCGGATGCGGTGAAAGGCGATATCGCCATTCTGGCAGATAGCGGCATTCGTAACGGGCTTGACGTGGTGCGTATGATCGCGCTCGGTGCCGATACCGTACTGCTGGGTCGTGCTTTCCTGTATGCGCTGGCAACAGCGGGCCAGGCGGGCGTGGCGAACTTGCTGAACCTGATCGAGAAAGAGATGAAAGTGGCAATGACACTGACTGGCGCGAAATCGATCGGTGAAATTACGCAAGATTCGCTGGTGCAGGGGTTGGGCAAAGAGTTGCCGGCGGCGCTGGCTCCGATGGCGAAAGGGAATGCAGCTTAAGGGTTAGATGAATATCTGCTATCCTGCCCCCGCACTAAGGGGGCAGTATGCTAAACATCGTACTTTACGAACCAGAAATTCCGCCAAACACTGGCAACATCATCCGTCTTTGCGCCAACACCGGCTTTCGTCTGCATATCATTGAACCGATGGGATTTGCCTGGGACGATAAGCGCCTGCGCCGCGCGGGGCTGGACTATCACGAGTTTACCGCCGTTACGCGTCATCATGACTATAGCGCGTTCCTCGAAGCAGAAAATCCCCAGCGTCTGTTTGCCCTCACCACGAAAGGTACGCCCGCACATAGCGCCGTAAGCTATCAGGATGGTGACTATCTGATGTTCGGTCCGGAAACACGCGGTCTGCCAGCGAGCATTCTTGATGCCCTGCCCGCTGAACAAAAAATTCGGATTCCGATGGTGCCGGACAGCCGCAGCATGAACCTGTCCAATGCGGTGTCGGTCGTGGTGTATGAAGCCTGGCGGCAGTTGGGATATCCGGGAGCGGTGTTGAGAGATTAGTTACGCCAGGCCGGATAAGATGCGTTAGCATCGCATCCGGCACGAGCACAGGACGTCAGATCCCATCACCATACTCAAACGTATGGTGAATGCCGTTAAAATGCTGATCCATATCCATTGACGGTTTATCGCTGTCTGGTTTACCGACGATACGCGCCGGAACGCCAGCAGCGGTGGTATGCGGCGGCACTGGTTGCAGCACTACAGAACCCGCGCCAATCTTCGCGCCACGCCCGACTTCGATATTGCCAAGGATTTTCGCGCCCGCGCCAATCATCACGCCTTCACGAATTTTTGGGTGACGGTCGCCGCTGGTTTTGCCCGTACCGCCAAGGGTGACGGATTGCAGAATCGACACGTCGTTTTCAATCACCGCTGTTTCACCAACGACAATGCCTGTCGCGTGGTCAAGCATGATACCGCGACCAATTTTTGCTGCCGGGTGAATATCAACCTGGAACGTCACAGAAACCTGGTTTTGCAGAAAGATTGCCAGTGCGCGACGCCCCTGATTCCACAACCAGTGACCGATGCGATAGGCCTGCAAGGCATGAAAACCCTTCAGGTATAACAACGGGGTTGAATATTTATCGACTGCCGGATCGCGGGTACGCACCGCCTGAATATCACAGGCCGCAGAGGCGATCATTTCCGGGTCAGCGGCGTAGGCTTCTTCCACCACTTCACGGATAGCAATAGCAGGCATAATCGGCGATGACAGCTTGTTCGCCAGCATGTAGCTCAATGCACTGCCAAGGTTTTCATGCTTGAGTAGCGTTGCGTGGTAAAAACTGGCCAGCATTGGCTCACAGTCCGCCAGCGTTCTGGCTTCCGCTTTAATATTGTTCCAGACAATTTCCAGTTCTTCACACGACATTGCTTACTCCACACGATGAGATAATGACCGGCTCGTTCTGCGCGAGCCGGGTCATAGCGGTAACAAAGGTTCCCTGGGTTTAGTGGCTGCTTCGCTCGTCCTTGCGTGCACGACCTAATAAAGTCAATGCTGCCTCGCGCGCGTTTTTTCCGCAATATAATACTTGATAAATTTCCTCGGTTATTGGCATTTCAACGCCGAAGCGATGTGCCAACTCGCGGACTTCTTTCGTATTGCGGTAGCCTTCAACCACCTGACCAATCTTCTCCTGCGCGCTTTGTACATCCATGCCCTGACCAAGCATCATGCCAAAACGGCGGTTACGCGACTGGTTGTCGGTACAGGTAAGCACCAGATCGCCCAAACCTGCCATGCCCATAAAGGTGGCAGGATCGGCGCCCAGCGCCGTGCCCAGACGCGACATTTCAGCCAAACCACGGGTGATCAGCGCCGTTCGCGCATTCGCCCCGAAACCGATACCGTCGGACATGCCGGCACCAATCGCAATGACGTTTTTCACCGCGCCGCCAAGCTGGACACCAATGAAATCCGGGTTGCTGTAAACACGGAAACTTTTGCCACAGTGCAACAGTTGCTGGAGGTCATCAGCAAAGGTTTGATCGGTAGAAGCCAGCGAAATGGCCGTCGGTAAACCTGCCGCCAGTTCTTTCGCAAAAGTTGGGCCAGAGATAACCGCCAGTGGAATTTGATCGCCTAACGCCTCGCGCGCTACGTCCTGTAACAGACGTCCGGTTTCCGCTTCCAGTCCTTTTGTCGCCCACACCAGGCGCGCATCAGGACGCATCAGCGGTTTAATCTGGCGCAGCACTTCACCAAAGACATGGCTGGGTACGACGACGAGAATATTACGGCTGGCTGCCAGCGCAGTGGCGAGATCGCTTTCAAGATGGAGCGTATCGGGAAAAGGCACATCGGGGAGAAACGCGGCGTTACAGCGGTCGCGTTCAAGCGTTGCGATATGTTCAGGGTCATGGCCCCAGAGGACAACCTCGTGGCCATTTCTTGCCAGGGTAATGGCAAGAGCGGTGCCGTACGAGCCGGCACCGATCACAGTCATTGAAGCATTACGTTGGTTCATCAGGCATCCTGATGTTCTTCAGTACCTTCGCCAGCCTGCTGCTGTAAATAGTTCATGAACAGCGCATCGAAGTTAACCGGCGCAAGGTTCAGTTGCGGGAACGTACCGCGAGATACCATGCTGGTGATGCACTCACGAGCATACGGGAACAGAATGTTCGGGCAGTATGCGCCCAGGCAATGTGCCATCTGGGTGCCTTCGATACCCGCGATGGAGAAAATACCGCCCTGCTGAACTTCGCACAGGAACGCGGTTTCTTCACCCAGGGATGCCGTTACGGTAACACGCAGTACCACTTCGTAAACGTCATCTGCCAGTTGAGAAGATGCCGTATCCAGATCAAGTTTAACTTCTGGCTGCCAATCTTTCTGGAAAACGTGCGGCGCGTTCGGCGCTTCGAAAGAAATATCCTTGGTATAAATACGCTGGATCTGGAAGGTCATTTCGGTGTTGTTTTGTTCTGACATGTGTAGAAAACCCTTAAGTGTTGTCCTTAAATACTGCGCAGTGTAATGCCAACGTTAATACGTTATTTCAGCAGGGGATCCAGTCCACCACGTGCATCCAATGCATACAAGTCGTCACAGCCGCCAATGTGCTGTGCGTCAATAAAAATCTGCGGAACCGTGGTGCGACCACTGCGTTTGATCATCTCTTCACGCTTAGCGGCGTTGCCATCAATCGGTAGCTCCTGAAAACTCACGCCCTTGCTGCTCAGCAGTGCTTTCGCACGATGGCAATACGGGCAGGTTTCTTTGGTATAGATTTCAACATTGGCCATAACTTAGCTCCTGTTTTTTTACCTGTAGTTTTATGTTGCAGGGTAGCGACAAATAGTATGTCCCCAGAAGCTTATATCAATAAGTCGCTGGGGGTCTAATTACAGCTAACTGCCTGCGGCATGAAAGATGACAGGTAAATTATTTGCCGCGCACCAGAGGCAAGTTTTCACCAGCCCAGCCAGCGACGCCTTCTTTCAGCACGAATACTTGCGCAAACCCTGCTTTCGTCAGCGCATTTGCAGGCTCCTGGCACTGCATACCAGAACCGTCTACCACGATAACCGGTTTGTCTTTGTGCTTCTCAAGTTCACCAACATTGTTGGCTTTGATTTCGCTCGGCAACAGATTGATAGAACCTGCGATATGGCCTTTACGGAAGTCATCACGCTGACGTAAATCCACAACCACTGCGTCTTCTTTGTTGATCAGACGCGTAGCTTCACCACGAGTAATTACCTTCACTTTCGAGGTCAGGCTCTTAAACGTAGTAACAAGAACCGCCACCAGTAACGCGATCCAGGCGATACTCAGTATGGGATGACGGCCAACAAATTGCATAATTTCTTGCATGGGGGGTAATAACTCCCGACGTAGTGATTAAAAACCAGGGAAGGAGTATACCTGCGCGTTGCGGCAAATACAGCCAGCGCGTGCACTGGAATGCAATTTTGCGGCACGCTACGAAAAAAAATCGCAAATCTGGCATCAGCTTGCCGCGAGCGGTCGTATATTTTGATCTTCAGAGGCTATTTTATCGATTCAGCTGTAGTAAAATTACGCAAATTTTGACTCTTGAGTATGAGGTTGTCGCAATGTCGGTTTCTAAAAAACCTATGGTACTGGTGATTCTGGATGGCTATGGCTATCGCGAAGAACAGCAGGATAACGCCATTTTTAGTGCTAAAACCCCGGTAATGGATGCACTGTGGGCCAATCGTCCGCATACCCTGATCGACGCTTCCGGTCTGGAAGTCGGTCTGCCTGACCGTCAGATGGGTAACTCCGAAGTAGGTCACGTTAACCTGGGTGCCGGCCGTATCGTGTATCAGGACCTGACTCGTCTGGACGTTGAAATCAAAGATCGCGCTTTCTTCGCCAACCCGACGCTGACTGGCGCGGTAGATAAAGCGAAGAACGCGGGCAAAGCGGTACACATCATGGGTCTGCTCTCCGCAGGCGGTGTACACAGCCACGAAGATCACATCATGGCAATGGTAGAGCTGGCAGCTGAACGTGGCGCAGAGAAAATCTACCTGCACGCATTCCTTGACGGTCGTGACACCCCGCCGCGCAGTGCTGAATCCTCGCTGAAAAAATTCGAAGAGAAATTTGCCGCGCTGGGTAAAGGCCGCGTAGCGTCCATCATTGGTCGTTACTACGCGATGGATCGCGATAACCGTTGGGATCGCGTTGAAAAAGCTTATGACCTGCTGACTCTGGCGCAGGGTGAGTTCCAGGCTGATACCGCCGTTGCTGGTTTGCAGGCCGCTTATGCTCGCGACGAAAACGACGAGTTCGTGAAAGCGACCGTTATTCGTGCTGAAGGCCAGCCAGATGCAGCGATGGAAGACGGCGATGCGCTGATTTTCATGAACTTCCGCGCTGACCGCGCGCGTGAAATCACTCGTGCATTTGTAAACGCTGATTTCGACGGCTTCGCGCGTAAGAAAGTGGTTAACATCGATTTCGTGATGCTGACCGAATACGCCGCCGACATCAAAACCGCCGTTGCTTACCCACCAGCCTCTCTGGTTAACACCTTCGGCGAGTGGATGGCGAAAAACGACAAAACTCAGCTGCGTATTTCCGAAACCGAAAAATATGCCCACGTCACTTTCTTCTTCAACGGTGGCGTAGAAGAGTCGTTCAAAGGCGAAGATCGCATTCTGATCAACTCACCGAAAGTGGCTACTTACGATTTGCAGCCGGAAATGAGCTCCGCTGAACTGACCGAGAAACTGGTTGCGGCAATTAAGAGCGGCAAATACGACACCATCATCTGTAACTATCCGAACGGCGACATGGTAGGTCACACCGGGGTGATGGAAGCTGCGGTTAAAGCGGTTGAAGCACTGGATCACTGCGTGGCAGAAGTGACCAAAGCTGTTGAGTCCGTGGGTGGACAACTGCTGATCACCGCTGACCACGGTAACGCTGAACAGATGCGCGATCCGGCTACTGGTCAGGCTCACACGGCGCATACCAACCTGCCTGTTCCGCTGATTTACGTTGGTGATAAGAACGTGAAAGCAGTTGAAGGTGGCAAACTTTCTGACATCGCGCCGACCATGCTCTCTTTAATGGGTATGGAAATCCCGCAAGAGATGACTGGTAAGCCGCTGTTCATCGTGGAATAATCCCTCCCCATGAGGGGAAAGGCGATTAATACCATGACACGGGCCACGAAACCGCGCAGGTTTGCAGTCAGGCCCATCATTTACGCCAGCGTTCTTTGCGCTGGCGTATTGTTGTGCACTTTTTCTGCCCACGCGGATGACCGTGACCAACTCAAGTCTATTCAGGCTGATATCGCTGCCAAAGAGCGTGCGGTACGCCAACAACAGCAACAACGCTCAAGCCTGCTGGCACAATTGAAAAAGCAGGAAGAGGCGATCTCCGAAGCCACTCGTAAGCTGCGCGAAACGCAAAATACGCTCAATCAACTGAATAAACAGATTGATGAGATGAACGCCTCGATTGCCAAACTGGAACAGCAAAAAGCGGCTCAGGAACGCAGTCTCGCTGCGCAACTGGACGCCGCATTTCGCCAGGGTGAGCATACGGGTATACAGCTCATTCTCAGCGGTGAAGAAAGCCAGCGCGGTCAGCGTTTACAGGCTTATTTCGGCTATCTCAACCAGGCGCGACAAGAAACCATCGCCGAACTGAAGCAAACACGCGCAGAAGTCGCCATGCAGCGCGCCGAGCTGGAAGAGAAACAGAGCGAGCAACAAACGCTGTTATACGAACAACGCGCTCAGCAGGCGAAGCTGACCCAGGCGCTGAACGAGCGTAAGAAGACGCTGGCAGGGCTGGAGTCTTCCATTCAACAAGGTCAGCAGCAGCTAAGTGAACTGCGCGCCAACGAATCTCGTCTGCGCAATAGCATTGCTCGTGCAGAAGCGGCAGCGAAAGCGCGTGCTGAACGAGAAGCGCGTGAGGCTCAGGCTGTTCGCGACAGGCAAAAAGAAGCGACGCGCAAAGGCACCACCTACAAACCGACTGAAAGCGAAAAATCACTGATGTCCCGAACCGGTGGTCTGGGTGCGCCGCGTGGTCAGGCATTCTGGCCTGTTCGCGGGCCGACGCTGCACCGCTATGGCGAACAGCTACAGGGTGAGCTGCGCTGGAAAGGGATGGTGATTGGTGCCTCTGAAGGTACTGAAGTTAAAGCGATTGCCGACGGTCGGGTGATTCTGGCTGACTGGCTGCAAGGCTACGGCCTGGTGGTGGTGGTTGAGCACGGTAAAGGCGATATGAGCCTTTATGGCTATAATCAGAGCGCACTGGTGAGCGTTGGTTCGCAGGTTCGCGCGGGTCAGCCAATTGCACTGGTGGGCAGCAGTGGCGGTCAGGGTCGGCCTTCACTCTATTTCGAAATTCGCCGCCAGGGTCAGGCGGTCAATCCACAGCCGTGGTTGGGAAGATAAGTTTTGTTTCCATTTCGTCGTAACGTTCTTGCATTTGCCGCTCTGTTGGCTCTCTCCTCCCCTGTATTTGCTGGAAAACTTGCCATCGTCATTGATGATTTTGGTTATCGCCCGCACAACGAAAACCAGGTGCTGGCGATGCCCTCTGCTATCTCTGTCGCCGTGTTACCCGACTCGCCACACGCCAGAGAGATGGCGACTAAAGCGCATAACAGCGGTCACGAAGTATTGATTCATCTACCGATGGCACCGCTGAGTAAGCAGCCGCTGGAGAAAAATACGCTGCGCCCGGAGATGAGCAGCGACGAGATTGAGCGCATTATTCGCAGCGCGGTCAATAACGTGCCCTATGCCGTGGGGATCAACAACCACATGGGCAGCAAGATGACCTCTAACCTTTTTGGTATGCAGAAAGTGATGCAGGCGCTGGAGCGTTACAATCTTTACTTCCTCGACAGTGTGACTATCGGTAATACCCAGGCGATGCGCGCCGCACAAGGTACTGGCGTAAAAGTCATCAAACGGAAAGTGTTTCTCGATGATTCCCAGAACGAAGCGGACATCCGTATGCAGTTCAATCGCGCAATTGACCTGGCGCGTCGCAACGGTTCAACCATCGCCATTGGTCATCCTCACCCTTCAACAGTTCGCGTATTGCAACAGATGGTTTATAACCTGCCGCCAGGCATTACGCTGGTGAAAGCCAGCAGCTTGCTGAATGAACCGCAGGTCGATACGTCTACACCGCCGAAGAACACTGTGCCCGACGCACCGCGTAATCCGTTCCGTGGCGTGAAGCTGTGCAAACCGAAGAAACCGATAGAACCTGTTTATGCTAATCGCTTCTTTGAAGTATTAAGCGAAAGCATCAGCCAGAGCACGCTGATCGTTTACTTCCAGCATCAGTGGCAGGGCTGGGGCAAACAGCCCGAAGCGGCGAAGTTTAACGCTAGCGCAAATTAAAGGCGCTGCGCGTAATGCGATGGTGCGACCGTGTTTTGTCGCGCCATTGCCATAAGCGGAAAGACCACAGTAATGCCTGATAACCTACCTTTACGCTGCGGACATTAGTAATCAGACGTTTATACATGCCGGAAGTAAATATCTCGGCAATCATCCGCTGGCGGGTAATAATATCCGGCTCTTTGCGCACCGCATGGCAAACGCGCAATGCTTCGTAAGTTATTTGTTGATGAAATTCCGGATAAATCGTAATTTTGTCGGCATAATTTCTATTTAATTTCTCCAGCAGGCGGGTAATTTTAATATAGTGCCGTTGATAATTAAGATTTTTATTCCCTTGTCGATTCAACCGACTCACTGACGTATTATGCAGATAATATTTATATAACGATTGTTCGGTATATCGCACACGCAGCGCGTTAAACATAAATTCTGTTGTCCATACAATATCCTGATGATGTAATCCAACAATAAATTTAATGTTATTTTTTACAATAACGTCGCGGCGATAAATACCCATCCAGACAACGTGAGTCCAGCGGCGAGAAGAAAGTCCCATCCGCAGCCAGTCCGGGCCGGTTAATACGCCGGTTGAGCGAAGGCGATCGATGGGGATAGATTGCCAGGTTTCTCCCGTTTCACGAAAACACCAGTCAGCATTGCACTGCGCCACATCGAGATCGTCCTCTAACGCCATTGTCATCAGCGTTTCGTACATGGTAGGATAGACTTCATCATCAGCATCGACAAAAGCAACATATTTGCCCGTCGCTGCCTCGATCCCGCGATTACGCGCCACCGATGCGCCAGCATTCGCCTGATGCAACAAACGAACGTGCGGATAGTTTTCTGCGTAATACTTTGCTATTTCAACAGAATTATCCGTTGAACCATCGTTAATAATAATGATTTCCAGAGCAGGCCAGGTTTGCGCGATTAAAGATTCCATACAAGTGCGGAAATCACCGCCCGCATTATATAACGGAATAATAACACTAAGTTTATTGGTGCTGTTCATCATAAATTACCGACGACCTCTGAAGTTATCCTGACGTTTTACAGGCTTTGTATTAAGAAACTATTAAGCCTGTGAGATATTATTTTTACAGGTGAGAGAGTCACTTCAGGCTAGAGAGTTGATGAGAGCAGCAATATAAGATAACAGCGCAATTACGATATCTTTATTACACTGACAGGATTTTACATATTTAACGGATTATCCTCAGGCAAAAGGGCTGGAATACCAGCCCTTATTCGTGTTAATCCCAGCTCAGGATAACTTTCCCGGACTGGCCCGAACGCATGGCGTCAAAGCCCTTCTGGAAATCATCGATGGAGAAACGATGGGTAATGATCGGCGAGAGATCGAGGCCAGACTGAATCAGCGCCGCCATCTTGTACCAGGTTTCAAACATCTCACGACCGTAAATGCCTTTAATGAACAAGCCTTTAAAGATCACTTTTGTCCAGTCGATCGACATGTCAGAAGGTGGAATACCCAGCATCGCAATACGACCGCCGTGGTTCATGGTGTCGAGCATGGTACGAAACGCTGGCGGCGCACCGGACATTTCCAGACCGACATCAAAGCCTTCGGTCATGCCTAGCTCCGCCATCACGTCATTGAGATTTTCTTTCGCGACGTTAACCGCGCGCGTGATACCCATTTTGCGCGCCAGTTCGAGACGATATTCATTAACGTCGGTGATAACCACATTACGTGCGCCGACATGTTTCGCCACCGCCGCCGCCATAATACCAATCGGGCCTGCACCGGAGACCAGAACATCTTCGCCCACTAAATCAAACGACAGCGCGGTATGCACGGCGTTACCGAAGGGATCAAAAATGGAAGCCAGGTCGTCGGAGATATTGTCCGGGATTTTGAAGGCGTTGAAGGCTGGAATCACCAGATATTCGGCGAAGCAGCCCGGACGGTTAACGCCAACTCCGATAGTGTTGCGGCACAGATGGGTACGACCGCCGCGACAGTTGCGACAGTGACCACAAGTGATATGACCTTCGCCAGACACGCGATCGCCAATCTGGAAGCCTTTCACTTCCTGACCAATACCTACCACTTCACCGACATATTCATGGCCTACGACCATCGGCACCGGGATGGTTTTTTGCGACCACTCATCCCAGTTATAGATGTGAACGTCAGTCCCGCAGATGGCTGTTTTACGGATTTTAATCAGCAGATCGTTATGCCCGAGTTCCGGTTCAGGAACGTCGGTCATCCAGATGCCCTCTTCCGCTTTCAGTTTGGATAACGCTTTCATCTCACATCCTCACTCAGGCGATTACGCCCAGTTGTTTACCAATCCGCGTGAACGCTTCTACCGCACGCGTAATTTGCTCAGGGGTATGCGCCGCAGACATCTGGGTTCGAATACGCGCCTGACCTTTCGGTACGACCGGATAGAAGAAACCGGTGACGTAAATGCCCTCTTTTTGCAGCTCGCGGGCAAATTTTTGCGCCACTACCGCATCGCCAAGCATGACCGGAATAATGGCGTGATCGGCTCCCGCCAGGGTAAAGCCCGCCGCCGACATTTGCTCACGGAACTGACGCGCGTTAGCCCACAGGCGGTCACGCAGTTCGCTGCCCGCTTCGACCATCTCCAGCACTTTAATGGAAGCGGCGACAATGGCTGGTGCCAGTGAGTTGGAGAACAGGTACGGACGAGAACGCTGGCGCAGCCACTCAACCACTTCTTTGCGCGCCGCAGTGTAACCGCCGGAAGCACCACCTAAGGCTTTACCCAGCGTGCCGGTGATAATATCGACACGACCCATCACATCGCAGTATTCATGGGAACCACGACCGTTTTCACCGACAAAACCAACCGCGTGGGAGTCATCCACCATCACCAGCGCATCGTAAATATCTGCCAAATCGCAAACGCCTTTCAGGTTGGCAATCACGCCGTCCATCGAGAACACGCCGTCGGTGGCGATCAGCACATGACGCGCCCCGGCTTCACGCGCCTCTTTCAGGCACGCTTCCAGCTCCTGCATATTATTGTTGGCGTAGCGATAGCGTTTGGCTTTGCACAGACGCACACCATCAATAATAGACGCGTGGTTCAGTGCGTCGGAGATAATGGCGTCTTCCGCGCCCAGCAGCGTTTCAAACAGGCCGCCGTTGGCATCAAAACAGGAAGAGTAGAGAATCGCATCTTCCATACCCAGGAATGCCGCCAGTTTCTGCTCAAGCTCTTTATGGCTATCCTGAGTGCCGCAGATAAAACGTACTGAAGCCATGCCGAAACCATGAGAATCCATTCCCGCTTTTGCCGCCGCAATCAGCTCTGGGTGGTTCGCCAACCCAAGATAGTTATTGGCACAAAAGTTGATGACGTGGCTTCCATCAGCCACAGTGATGTCTGCTTGCTGCGCAGACGTGATAATGCGCTCTTCTTTAAACAACCCTTCCGCCCGTGCGGTTTCCAGGTCGTTGGTTAACTGCTGATAAAATTCTCCACGCATTGCGATTCTCCAGACAGGGCAAATTCCAGCACATATTACCCAAACTTATAGGTCGCGACGAGATGACGCGTTAACACTTCTGTAAAATTTAGAATAAATAACGCCCATCACTCTCACTTTCGGCGAATGGCTGAAGCCAACGTCGTGTAGTGATATGATAGAAGTATTCGTGTCTGAGATTGTCTCTGACTCCATAATTCGAAGGTTACAGTTATGATCATCGTTACCGGCGGCGCGGGCTTTATCGGCAGCAACATCGTTAAGGCCCTGAATGATAAAGGCATCACCGATATTCTGGTGGTGGACAACCTGAAAGACGGCACCAAGTTTGTGAACCTGGTGGATCTGAATATCGCGGACTATATGGATAAGGAAGACTTCCTGATCCAGATTATGGCTGGCGAAGAGTTCGGCGATGTCGAAGCGATTTTCCACGAAGGCGCGTGCTCATCCACCACCGAGTGGGATGGCAAGTATATGATGGATAACAACTATCAATACTCCAAAGAGCTGCTGCACTACTGTCTGGAGCGCGAAATTCCGTTCCTGTATGCATCTTCCGCAGCAACCTATGGCGGACGCACCTCCGACTTTATTGAATCCCGTGAATACGAAAAACCACTGAACGTCTACGGTTACTCAAAATTCCTGTTTGATGAATATGTTCGTCAAATTCTGCCAGAAGCGAACTCGCAGATTGTTGGCTTCCGTTATTTCAACGTTTATGGGCCGCGTGAAGGTCATAAAGGCAGCATGGCGAGCGTCGCTTTCCATCTCAACACCCAGCTTAACAACGGTGAATCACCGAAACTGTTCGAAGGTAGCGAGAACTTTAAACGCGACTTCGTCTACGTGGGCGACGTGGCAGATGTGAATCTGTGGTTCCTGGAAAATGGCGTTTCCGGTATCTTCAACCTCGGTACTGGTCGTGCAGAATCCTTCCAGGCAGTAGCGGATGCTACGCTTGCTTATCACAAGAAAGGTCAGATCGAATACATTCCGTTCCCGGATAAACTGAAAGGCCGCTATCAGGCGTTTACTCAGGCGGATCTGACTAATCTGCGCGCGGCGGGTTACGACAAACCGTTCAAAACCGTTGCTGAAGGTGTAACGGAATATATGGCCTGGCTGAATCGCGACGCGTAACTATGAAAATTTTGGTGATAGGCCCGTCTTGGGTTGGCGACATGATGATGTCGCAAAGTCTCTATCGCACGCTCCAGGCGCGCTATCCCCAGGCAATAATCGACGTGATGGCACCGGCGTGGTGCCGTCCGTTATTGTCGCGGATGCCGGAAGTTAACGAAGCTATCCCTATGCCCCTCGGTCACGGGGCGCTGGAGATCAGCGAACGCCGCAAGCTGGGACATAGCCTGCGCGAAAAACGTTACGACCGCGCCTACGTCTTACCCAACTCCTTTAAATCCGCATTAGTGCCTTTCTTCGCGGGCATTCCACATCGCACCGGCTGGCGCGGTGAAATGCGCTACGGTTTACTCAACGATGTGCGTGTGCTTGATAAAGAAGACTGGCCGCTAATGGTGGAACGCTATGTCGCGCTGGCCTATGACAAAGGCGTAATGCGTACCGCACAAGATCTACCAAAACCGTTGTTATGGCCGCAATTGCAGGTGAGCGAAGGTGAAAAATCGTATACCTGTAACCAATTTTCCCTCTCATCAGAACGTCCGATGATTGGCTTTTGCCCGGGCGCGGAGTTTGGCCCGGCAAAACGCTGGCCGCACTACCACTACGCAGAGCTGGCAAAGCAGCTAATTGATGAAGGTTATCAGGTGGTTCTGTTTGGTTCGGCGAAAGATCATGAGGCGGGCAATGAGATACTCGCTGCACTGAATACTGAGCAGCAGGCATGGTGTCGTAATCTGGCGGGAGACACACAGCTTGATCAAGCCGTTATTCTGATTGCGGCCTGTAAAGCCATAGTCACCAACGATTCTGGTCTGATGCACGTCGCAGCAGCACTGAATCGTCCGCTGGTCGCACTGTATGGGCCAAGCAGCCCGGACTTTACGCCGCCGCTTTCTCATAAAGCGCGAGTAATTCGTCTGATTACAGGCTACCACAAAGTGCGTAAAGGCGATGCCGCAGAAGGGTATCACCAGAGTCTGATCGACATTACGCCACAGCGCGTGCTGGAAGAACTCAACGCACTGTTGTTACAAGAGGAAGCCTGACGGATGCGGGTTTTGATCGTTAAAACATCGTCGATGGGCGATGTCCTCCATACGCTGCCCGCGCTAACCGATGCACAGCAGGCAATCCCTGGAATAAAGTTTGATTGGGTGGTGGAAGAAGGCTTTGCACAGATCCCTTCCTGGCACGCCGCCGTTGAACGGGTTATTCCGGTAGCGATACGTCGCTGGCGTAAAGAGTGGTTTTCTGCCCCTATTAAAGCGGAGCGGAAAGCGTTTCGTGAAACGCTACAGGCAGAAAACTATGACGCGATTATTGATGCGCAAGGGCTGGTAAAAAGTGCCGCGCTGGTGACACGTCTGGCGCATGGTATTAAGCATGGAATGGACTGGCAAACCGCTCGCGAACCACTGGCAAGCCTGTTTTACAATCGCAAGCATCATATTGCAAAACAGCAGCACGCCGTAGAGCGCACCCGTGAGCTGTTCGCCAAAAGCCTGGGTTACAGCAAACCACAGACTCAGGGCGACTATGCCATTGCGCAGCATTTCCTGGCTAACCTGCCGACGGATGCTGGCGAATATGCCGTATTTCTTCATGCGACGACCCGTGATGATAAACACTGGCCGGAAGAACACTGGCGAGAATTAATTGGTTTACTGGCAGGTTCAGGGATTCGCATTAAACTTCCCTGGGGCGCGCCACATGAAGAAGCGCGGGCGAAAAGGCTGGCAGAAGGATTTGATTATGTCGACGTATTGCCGAAGATGAGTCTGGAAGGTGTTGCCAGCATGCTGGCCGGGGCGAAATTCGTGGTCTCGGTGGATACGGGATTAAGCCATTTAACTGCGGCTCTGGATAAACCCAATATTACTGTATATGGACCGACCGATCCGGGATTAATTGGCGGGTATGGAAAGAATCAGGTGGTTTGTAGGGCGCCGGGGAAAAGTTTAATTAATCTCAACGGTCAAGCAGTTTTGGAAAAATTATCATCATTATAAAGGTAAAACATGCCAACCTTCATTAAACTCCAATCATGGAAACCTTACGCTCTAAAATCATCTATAATTTTAGAGATTATGACTTATGTTTTATGTTTTGTCTTATTAATTATCGCCCTCGTCAATAACACTCTTAGTATAAAATTATTTAACGTTGCGGCTGTGGTAGGTTTATTGGCCCTAATTCTTAGAGGTAAGCAACTAAGTATTGACCGAAACACCCTTATTCTCCCATCATCTATATTCATCATAGGATTAGTTGATTTAGTTTGGTATTCACTATTTAAAGTTGATAATTCACCTTTTCGAGCAACTTATCATAATTATTTAAACACAGCAAAAATATTTCTATTTGGTACGATTTTTGTTTTCTTATCCTTGAATACCAGAATAAAATTGAAAAAAGATAGCATATTCTATATGCTTTATACTTTATCATTTATTATAGCAAGTTATGCAGCTTATATAAAGATGAAAACAAACTGGGAGAGAATATATTTTGAGATCGGGACTCCTACAGGTGCATCGTATTCTATAATGTTTATTGGAATACTAAGTTCAGTATCGGTATTATATACAAGAAATAAACATCCTTATTTATTCATATTAAATAGCTTGGCTATTTTCTATGCCCTTTTGTTAACACAGACAAGAGTAACGTTAATAGTTTATCCACTTATTTGTGTAATAATATTTGTTTTGTTTTATATTAAATATCCAAAAAAGATATTAACATCTGCTATAGTATTCATTGTACTTCTAACAGGCCTTATATATTCATTTTCTCAAACATTACAAAATAGATACGAAGAAGGAGTGAATGATTTAGTACATTATTCTAATAATAGTAATTCATCACTCGGTGCCAGAATAGCAATGTATGAAATGGGTATAGACATTTTCAAAGAATCTGCATTTACATTGAGATCAGCAGAAGCGCGTGCGCAAAAGATGCATTTATTTGTCTCTGAGCAAAGTCGCTTAGCTGGAGCATTAGAATTTACTAATATACATTTACACAATGAAATAATCGAAGCCGCGTCGTTAAAAGGGATCTTAGGAATAATATCTGTATTATTCTTTTATATTGCATTGTGCTTCACCGCTTATACTGAGAGAAATATAGGTCTTTTCGCATTAACTTTAGGTATTATTGGTATCGGTGTTAGTGATGTAATCATTTGGGCTAGAAGTATCCCAATTATAATAATTTCAGCACTGACGCTATTAATTATGATTAGAAAAGTAAAAGCCAACCGCATTAGATAATAGAATAAATAAAAAGTGGGAATCCCCACTTTTTATTTATCGGTGATTAACTTATTCAAGGATGAGAATAATATCTTTGAATCGATATCTTGTACCGTAAAAGTTGGAGAAATTATTTGTATCGCATTAGGATTATTTGGTCCCCAAATTAAGTGTGAGGGATAACTTTGACGACGCGCATTTGGATAAAGAGCAAGTGTAGGACGTTTATACGCTGATGCTATATGTACAAGAGCAGTATCAACAGATATAACATAATTACTAAACTTAGTAAGCGCCACTGTATAAATAAAATCTTTATATGGCAAAATTTCAATATCAGGTATAGATATTGTTTTTAGATCTTGATGTAAACCGGTAAATATAACTCTATAGTTCGGTAATTTACTTTTGATCAGTTGATATATAAAACATATCTGCTCTGATGTTAATCTACATATTTTCTTTGCCCCCAATGGATTTATAATTACGATTTTAGAGTCGCCAATAATATTTTTTATTTTATTTTCAACATCTACAGGTAAATGCAAGTCGTAGTCGGTGGAAAATTCACCCTCACCATAAATATGCTTCAGTATTTCTATTGCTCGTGTACTCATGTGTTCTTTTAAACATTCATCGTGGGGATGATAAAATGAATAGTAACGCTTATACCATTGATCGAAACCCAGAATGTAAGAATCTTTAAAACTTGATAATATTAAACTATGCTTAAATGAAGGCATAGTCTCAAAGGGGTCTAATACAATATCGAACTGTAAATTCCGCAGATGCTTACATAGACTAAGCATTTTAAAGGAACCCATTGATTCTTTAATACAGAACTCAAATATATTTTTATTATTAGAGAGAAACTCCCCACCCTTTCTATTTGTAAGAATGGTTATTTTAACCCCTTTACTGTAAAGTTCACGATAAATCGAACTTAATACAATTAAATCACCGAGTTTATTATTATCATGAATGATAAGGCATGATTTAACTTGCGCTGGTTCTGTAACTTGATGATTGATTTTCTTACGAAATAAAAAAGCAAGAAAATTAATCTTGATTTTGTTTATATAAAACCTTTTCTTTTTATGAAAAGTACCTAAACGCATTTTTATACCATATTATTTTAGTTTCAGGATGATTAATTAGCATAAGAATCAGTTGAAGCTTTATATTGTATTTTTTTTCTTGTCCTATCCTTTGATTCTTCTGTACTGATATCTTGAAGTTTAATAAATGGAATTACATCGTAAGAAATAGCCGTATCATCAGACAAATTATAAATATTAATATCTTTTACATTATCATGCATAAAACGGAAAAATGGCAAGATTTTAAATAAATCCCTACTCAATTCCGAGGGCATAGGATTCTTATTTTCATCATAGAAACGCGAACAGCTACCCGTCAAATCCAGACCTGAACAAATAATCCGCGCATACTTTAGTGAATATGCTATCTGGATTGCAGCAAAGGCAATAGTATGGCATGAACAATAACCAAGACTAATGTCCTTGCAAAATCCAACCAGACGACCTTTTTTAGACAACGGTACAGAGATCAGCAGTTCTTTGTGAATTTGGCTCAAAATATTAAATTTAATCTTCTTTATAAAACCACCTTTTTCCCGGCGATAAAAAGACCGTAATATAAGACAGTTCTGGAGGATATAAAGTTTATCTTCTTCGGAGGCGTGTTCATAAACGTCAACGTTTACGATAGTATAACGGCTTCTTTGGCTAAAATTGTAAAAATCATCACGACGTTGATGTAAAAAGCGAACATCTGTAAGTACATAAATAAAGGGAATAATATTATGACTTAACAGATATTGTGCTGAACCATTGACAGCAATAATATCCTTTGCCCGTAATACCGACAAAGGTGTCTTTTGCGATGTGGGGCCAGATAGAAAAATAATAACATCATTAGATGTTTTATTTTCAATCAGGTTTTCAACATCTTTTTTGTCAATGTATCGAATATTCTTCATGATAAACCTGTGAAATAAATAACTCCGTATAAAAATGCCTAACGAAGACGCGTAATTGTGGGATATTTCTGCTTTAGCGTGCTGGTTTTCCTTTCAAACGCCGCATAATATTGCGCATTTTTTTACGATAAACTAAAAGATAATAACCAAGATCCTTAATCTCATTTTTAATACCGTAATGACGCTCTAAATCAAGACGGTCTTTCGCTTTCCGCTGCGCTGAAGCACGTTTCCCGGAGAGATCAATAATTCGAACTTCACCATTTTTTATAATGAAGTTACCACGATGAGGATCACCAGAAACCATGCCATGTTGATGCAAGGCATTAATTGATTGCTGAATTTTATTTTTTAGCACATCATCAATATCGGGCATATCACACAACTCTATGCCATCAATATACTCGATAAGCATGATATATGTATGGACAAATCGTAAGGTTTTTCGCTCTGCTAATAAATAAAAATCGTTGAGAGTATGTAAGCCTTCATTTCGCACTTTTTGGGTTTGTTCAAAAAGGCGTTCGTAATAATCACCTTTTAATAGAGATTTAAAAAACCGCTCGTTGCGTTTAATTTTTGGAGAAAATACCTTAAGCACAAACTTACCGTAATCGGTGTCAATAAGCATGACTTTTGTATCATCAATAGAACGAAACACTTTGATGATCTTAATATTATAAGATAAAAAGTCATTTAATACATTGAGGTACTTTGAATTGTTGTCATCAGTAAAAACAACAAAATCTTTAATCTTATTTTTCTGAATCATGATAAGCCAATTAAAGGTTATTTACTGTAATATTTTCGGTAAAGATAACGGACCCCTGCTATAACACCGGTTACGTAATGATGCTGGACTAACAAATGCTTATATCTTTTCTTAAATTCGATAACTGATTTTGCATCTCTGGGAGAATCATTTTTCCATGGCGAATTATCTAACGCTATTTTAAAATATTTTACCGATGGATAAATTGCCCATTTATGCCACGGTTTAGTTGCTCCTGTATAATGGATGAGAAGCGTGTTTTCTGTAATCAACTTTTTATAGTTTCGATGTGTTTTATCTTTTAATTCGCTTTTAATGGTATAAATAGTATTGAATTCACGAGGCAAAAATATTGTCATCCCTTTCAATAGAACATTCATAACATCTTGATCAGGATATTTATAAACATTATCTTTACTCATAAGAATAGATAATGCTTTCTCTGTTAGTTTTGCATTAGCCCATTTCTTTAAGTCTAAATAAACTACTCCTGAATTAAAGTAGTGTCCCCGTAGTTCAGGATCAGACAACCTGGATACCGCTTTTTCCTGCATTGGCTCAACATCTTTAACAACAGCAGCCACCGCTCCGTTTAAATCCAGATGCAGTAGTTGGCTAATATCACCCTTACAAACAACATCCGCATCAAGATAAAGTAAACGATCAAGCGTCAGGCCCAATAATTGAAACGCAAACAAACGAAAGTACATTGCTCTTGACCAGACCTGTGTACAAGGTAAGCACTGAAGCTTATCAGTATTAATTCTATAAAGCGTGATTCTTAATTGGTACTGCCTTGCAAGTTTTTCGACCTTTTGAAAAAAATCATCATTATAAACATCAGCAACAATATAAAAATCAAGATTAATATGTCGATTATTTAGGACAATTGATGTGATAGAAACACCTACACCATCAAGATAATTAGCATCGACACCATAGGCAACATTTAAACATTCAGAAGTATTTTTATTAGTTAGCCTAAAATCCCAGGCTTTAACTTTATCTATCTCTATGGCAGGAAATGAGTCCACAAGGCTACCCTTATATCATTACTTTATAGATTCCCAGTTTAATGCTTTATCTTTTTAATAAAATACAAAAGATAATTGCTAAATCCTTTTAGATATCTATGCTTTTTCAGCATATGTTTTGCGCTATACCTTAATTGATTGCTATTGTTTGGTTTCAGCAACGCCGTATTCTTCCATGGCGAAGCATTTTTTGCCTCCATAAAGGCTTGTGATACAGGATAATCCCAGGCCCAATCATGCCAGGGCTTGGTCGGACCAATATAATGGATAAAAATAGTATCGCTGGTTACTGGATTTTTAAAACTTTCTTTGAGCTGATAATTTAAGCTAAACTGTGTATTGTATTTTATATCAGCAAAAATAAGTTTATCTGCCAGTAGCATATTTAATACATCCTGATCAGGATGTGTTATTTTTTTTACTATTTCCGGATCATTTAACATTGCAATGGCTCGTGCAGAAACCTGCTCAACTGCCCATTGGTTAGTATTGATCAATAAAAAACCAGAGTTAAAATAACCTTTAGCAATCCCCACAACACTTAACGAATGTGCACGTTTTTCCCACCAGTCATTTTTTCCTTCGGTAACAACCATTGCGACTGTATGATCAGGAAACGTGAAATTAATAAGTGGTTCTATAGTTCCCTGACAAACGATATCTGCATCCAGATATAGAACTTTAGGTGTTTTATTGATAAAGTAATCTGCAATAACAAAACGAAAATAAATTGCATGAGTCCAGTTCTTGGTACTTGGCAATGAACGGAGCCGATCGCCATTAATTAAATATACCTTAATCCTGGTTTTATATTGCTGAGCCAGAGCATCAAAATATTTTCGTTCATCTTCACAAAAATGATCAGTGAAAATATGGAAACATAAGCGATTTCCTTCATTATATTTTAATATTGAAGCAATCGAAATTCCGCAACCAAAAAGAAAATTTTTGTCAGTTCCATAAGCAATATCCAGACAAAGATTTTCTGTTTCCACTTTATAATTGTAATCAATAACTGAATTGAGAAATTCAGTCTCCTGGAAAAAAACCTGCTGCATCATTTCCTCCGGGAAATAACAGAAATAATTATCTTTTGTAATCTATCGTAATATTTCTGCTGGTAAAACTTATCAATCGATGCCGGAATTTTTTCATGTGCGATGTGAATTTCGCCGGCTATGTATTTATTGAGAAGAGCGACAAAACCGGTTATATCCCCCGGTTGATACAAATGACCATTAATATCAGGCTGGATGATGTCAGCAGGCCCGGAGATACAATCTGCACTGATACAAGGAATCCCCCACGATAAGGCTTCAAGTAGAGTCATAGGGAAACCTTCAAAAGATGACGTGAGTAATAACGCACTCACTTTTTTAATATCTTGCTGAACTAATTCCCAGGGATGTTGTTGCCAACCATACCAGACAATTCGATCATCAATATTTAATTCCCTACCATAAGCCTGGCATTTTTCGAAATCGGAACCATCTCCCAATACATGAAGTTTCCAGTCACCTTGCACTTGTGATAAGCCATCAAGCAGATCTTTTACGCGCTTTTGACCTTCGAATTTCATGCGCCCAACATAAATAAATGTTGCCGTTTCACCTTCCTCGGGTACGGGAATGACGGAATCTTTCACTTCGACAGGGTTAAAAATAACGTTTATCGTCGATTCTGGTACACCCCGGTTAATCATTTGTTGTTTAATACCGGAGCTGATTGCTAAATGATAGTCGGCACAGGTGATATATTCAGCATGTTTTTTATGATCTAAAGAAAAATGCGGCCATGAAAATACAGGTACATCAACTCCAGATTTTTTACGAGCTTTTGCCGCATACAAACATGAGATGACATCAATACAAATAACAACATCTGGCTGATAATCCTGAAGCCATTTGCTTAAAGCATGAATATGCTTCGCCCGACGTAAAAAACCTAAGCGAATGTTGGAAAATGAACACGAGTACTTAATACCTTCCAGCCATCCCTTATCCATTTTGTCGTTACGGCAAAAGAAAAACATTTCACTTTGGATATTTTGTTGTCTGAAGGTGGTAATAACATTTCGAATGACTGTTTCCATACCGCCAAATCCTGAAACAGCTTCGCCGATAAACGCTATTTTCATAGAAATTCTCATTAATTGAGTAAAACTCACTGTTTTAATGTTTTATTTGTCTATAAAATCAGAAACAATTATTGACATCATTTTATCAGGACTGAATTTATATAAACTATCATAATCCATTGGTTTAACAGATGAGTTAATAAAATACTCTAACGTATCCCAATCATCATGACCTATTATAAAGAAGCGAGACTCACTATAGATTTCTGAACCAAGTATATTTATATTATTAGTAATTAATTTTTTATTGAAAAATAATGCTTCGAGTATCCGAAGAGTCCAGCCAGATTGGTTTTCTTTAGTTATATCAACAATTATATTAGAACTTAATGTTCTTCTAATATTTTCTTCATAGGGTATTTGTTTTTCAATCAAATACTTTGAAGTCGGAGAGGATGTCTTATCTTTCACAACATTAAAATCAAGCTTACATCCTAGCTTTATTAATCTATCGGCTAATTCATTAATTATTTGAAGGCGCCCTTTATCACGGCCAAGGAAAAAACATATTGGCTGGTTGTTATTTTTGTCAGATAAACTATATCTTGTAATTTCCTCCATCCCTATAGGAAAAAATTGTTCTATTGCTTTGGTCTTTTCATTTCCTATAAATCTATGCTCAAAATCATAGATAATATCGAAATAATTAGAATTATCAAGAATAAAATCTTCGCTAACAGTATTTCTTAGCAGCAAAACCTTATGGCAATTAATATTTTTTAATATTTGTTTGTTAATGCCTTTATCAATCACGCTGTCATTAAAAATAATTATATCATCCTTTTTTACAGCATTAAGGTTATGTTTGATAAATAATCGCCCCAACCATGCATTATCCATCCCTAACTTCGAAATTTTCTTATTAAGCCAGTTGTATTTTTTTGGAGTTGTTATGTTTTTTATCTTATACTTTCTTTTCAAGTACTGGATCATTTTTAATTCATAATCTGCAACCCAGTTTATAAAATAAATAGTCATAATGAAGTTAGTTCCAGTACATACTGATAAATATTTTTATAAACCTTTGCGTTGAGTTCGCTCTTTAATGCGCTCGGCCTTAACACTTGCCATGTTCAATAAATTACATTCAAGAGATAATATTTTGCGTAAAGGCATCCCAAAATAAACCTTCATAAATCGCCATATATCTCTTTGCGTCAGGCCAATATTCATCGATGAAAAATATAGACCAATCAAATCTTTATCCCTCCAACGACGTGGTACTTTTGCCCGTATCTGCGCACGATGCAGGTCTATTACCGAAATTTTTAATTCTTCTTCCCGGCCAGTGAACGGTAAATGAAGCAAAAAGTGGCAGATATAACAATCACGGTGATTTATTCCTGCTGCGTGCATTTTACGCACCATGGTTGCCACTCGTGTAATCAGCATACGCTTAACACGTATATCAGGAGGATTAATTGCCCAATCTGCACAATAATCTTCAAGGCTAATCGTAGGAGTGAGATCTTCGGTAATAATAAATGATGTGCGGGTTAATGGATTTAACCCTTTTTCACCAAACCCTATGCCGTGCATCGTATCAACACCGACATCATGCAGTCGATGAATAGCGTGCCACTCTCTGTCTGCGCCTAAAACTGGCATACGCAATGAGAGCAGGTTTTTTATAATTTCTTTTAAGGTCGTACCTTTGTGCCATTTAAGGAAATAGCTTTTCCCAGCCAGTTCAAAACGTAATGTTCGACGTGTCTCGAGTTCGCGAAAGACTTCGCCATTCAGTTTTTTAACTTCTGTAAAAGCATCTTTACCACGCCAAAGTGTGGCAAGCGGCTCTTTTAATTCAACCATCTAAACCACCTGTAATAATATCTGCGGCTTTCTCTGGCAGGCTGTACAAATCCTGAGTATCGGCATAATGGCGAGCATTCTCCGCCCAGGCCATTCGTAGCGAATACTGTGTTAACGCTTTGCGTAAGATCGCATTTAATTCTTCCTGACGGAATGGTTCCGCGATAACTGCTCCACAATTAGCATCTGCAATATAATGCGCGTATCCACATACTGCGGTTGTCAAAACAGGTAATCCAGCGGTGATCGCTTCAAGGAGAACAATACCTGCAGCTTCCTGGTAAGCGGGATGTAGTAAGAGATCTGCCGCTGCCATTAATTCAGACACGTCATTCCTCCCGGAAAAGAAATGCACGTTGCTACGTACCCCAAGTTTTTCTGCCAGCACTTCAAATTTGCGTGGTTTATCCTGACCAACGACAAACAAAAGCGTATTGTGGCGTAATGATTCCGGTAACGATGCCAAAGCCTTAATTGAGCGATCCACACCTTTACGACCGAAATCTGACCCAACCTGTAGCAATAAGTTTTGTTGTTCGGTTATGCCATTTTTCTGACGATATATTTCACGACTGTTTGGGATTTGCTCGCTGTATTTCCTGTCCGGATAGATGCCCGGCGGAAGAATTTGAAAACGTTCTGGTTCAGTCTGGTAATGCTTCTGGAAATCAGCGATTTGCTTATCGGTCAGCATCATGAGTTTCGTCGATTTACCATGTTCGAAAGTCGCTCGCTCAAATGCAGCATAATGGCGATAACGTGATGTTAAACGATATAAAAATCCCTTTTCTTGCGCCACTTTCTCGGCATAACAGACATCGGCGGCAAAATAGACATCCAGCCCAGGCATCTTATTAAACCCAACGACACGATCAGCAGGATGCGCTTTGAGATGATTTTGTACCCAGGCATAATATTCTGCATTACGTCCATGGTTAGTATGGGATTTAACCGGTACGCGAATAAGCTCAAATGCTTCCGGGCAATCGCCTTCCCACGACTGTGTATATACCCGAACATGGTGGCCCCGTGCGGCAACTGTTGACGCAATACGCATAAAGTCACGCTGTAGACCACCAAATGGAAAATATTTATATAAACAAAACGCCACGATCATAATTATGCATTCCTGTTAGCTGAAGGAGCATCTTCTGGCAACAGCTTTTCCGTAGCGGCAATGACATCTTCCGCTGGAATAACAGAAAGATATTTTTTGTTGCGGTCAAGTTCGTGCCGGGTAGGCATTTGTTGATAATTACCCGCCCAGAATTGAATAATATTATCGGTCCATGGACGCCAGAATACATGATCAGTGGCTCCAAACAGGCTAATAACTGGCGTCTTCACCGCCGCCGCAATATGCCCTGGCGCAGAATCCACACCAATAAAGAGTACGGCATGATCAATTAACGCACCCAGTTCAGGAAACCGTGTTTTACCTGCAAGGCCAGTGATAGGTTTTGTTTGGCAGCCTTGCGCTATTTCATCTACACAGGCGAGATCATCTGCCGAAGGCCCACAGGTCAGCACAACCTGATAACCGCGCCGTTGCAAAGCATCGATAACCATAGAAAACTTATCGTTATCCCAGCACTTAAATATCTGACGAGCTGTCGGTTGGATGACGACATAATGATCTTTCACGCCCAGAGCATCTAATTCCTGCCGCATTTTCTTCCAGCAATCCTCGGCGTAACTCATTGTTGTGTCGGTGTAGAAATCGGTAATACCTAATGGCTCAAGGACCGATAAATTACGCTCAACAATATGTGTACCGTGTATTGGCGCTAAGTGTGTAAAGCTTTTTTTCCAAATACTATGCTGCCGATGACCATAAAGTTGCGATATTTTCATACGTGCAGGTAAACAACGTACCAGCAGTGCTACCATCCATTGATCCGTAAGATTAATGACCAGGTCATAATTATTCGCACGCAGAGTTTTTATCAACGAAAGCACATTTTTAATTTTATCGAATGTTCCCGCACCTTTATTGCTTATACCGTAGAGTGCATTAATTTCTGGGTTTTCAGATAAAATCGGAATTGTATCCTGGTAAAGCAGCATATCGATTTTTGCAGCGGGATAATTCTGCTTGAGTGTACTGATTACAGGAGTAGTTAATAACATATCTCCGTGATATCGCATCTTTATGACCAGGATATTTCGAAATGGCTTTTCCACTAGCGACTCTTTTGTATGATTGTCTGGTTAAGTTAAGCAGAAAAAAAGCACGCTACCGCCCCAGGCTCAACAGCTACCTGAATACTGATAACGCACTTACTTTGGCGTGCTAGTGTATCATTTCTTTCGCAGCAATCCGACCCGAATGTTTTTTATACACAAAATAGTTTTTAATCATAAAAATCATACAGATAAAAAACAATATACAGATAATTCTGGTACGAACGATGCCTATATAGAGTTGCAAATTGGGTCGGGTTTCAATGAATCGCATAAAAATACAAAAAAACTGAAGATGTCGCGGCAGATCAGACCAAACAGAAGCTATTTAAGTCAAAAACGGGAAAAGTAATGGTAAAGCCCCAGCTAAATACATAGAATCCCCAGCACATCCATAAGTCAGCTATTTATTATGCTCGAATTGCTTTACACCGCCCTTCTCTACCTTATTCAGCCGTTGATCTGGATACGGCTCTGGGTGCGCGGACGTAAGGCTCCGGCCTATCGAAAACGCTGGGGTGAACGTTACGGTTTTTACCGCCATCCACTGAAACCAGGCGGCATTATGCTGCACTCCGTCTCCGTCGGTGAAACCCTGGCGGCGATCCCGTTGGTGCGCGCGCTGCGTCATCGCTACCCTGATTTGCCGATTACTGTTACAACCATGACGCCAACCGGTTCGGAGCGCGTACAATCGGCGTTTGGGAAGGATGTTCAACACGTTTATCTGCCTTACGATCTGCCCGATGCGCTTAACCGCTTCCTTAATAAAGTCGACCCTAAACTGGTGTTGATTATGGAAACCGAGCTATGGCCTAACCTGATTGCGGCGCTACATAAACGTAAAATTCCGCTGGTTATCGCCAACGCGCGACTTTCTGCGCGCTCTGCGGCAGGTTACGCAAAACTAGGCAAATTCGTTCGTCGCTTACTGCGTCGTATTACGCTGATTGCCGCCCAAAATGAAGAAGATGGCGCGCGTTTTGTGGCGCTGGGCGCAAAAAACAATCAGGTTACCGTTACCGGTAGCCTGAAATTCGATATCTCTGTAACGCCACAACTGGCTGCTAAAGCAGTAACGCTGCGCCGCCAGTGGGCACCGCATCGCCCGGTATGGATTGCCACCAGTACTCATGATGGTGAAGAGAGCGTGGTGATTGCCGCGCATCAGGCGCTGTTAAAGCAGTTCCCGAATTTATTGCTCATTCTTGTTCCACGCCATCCGGAACGCTTCCCGGATGCGATTAACCTGGTCCGCCAGGCTGGACTAAGCTATATCACACGCTCTTCCGGAGAAATCCCTTCCGCCAGTACACAAGTGGTAGTTGGCGATACGATGGGCGAGTTGATGTTGCTATATGGCATTGCCGATCTCGCTTTTGTTGGCGGTTCATTGGTCGAACGCGGTGGGCATAATCCGCTGGAAGCCGCTGCACACGCCATTCCGGTACTGATGGGGCCGCATACCTTTAACTTTAAAGACATTTGCGCACGGCTGGAGCAGGCAAGCGGGCTGATTACCGTCACTGATGCCGCGTCGCTGGAAAAAGAGATTTCCTCTTTACTCACCGACGCTGATTACCGTAGTTTTTATGGCCGTCATGCCGTTGAAGTGCTGTATCAAAACCAGGGCGCGCTGCAGCGTCTGCTTCAACTGCTGGAACCTTACCTGCCACCGAAAACGCATTGAGGTTGTTATGCAAAAACGGGCGATTTATCCGGGTACTTTCGATCCCATTACTAATGGTCATATCGATATCATGACGCGCGCCACGCAGATGTTCGATCACGTTATTCTGGCGATTGCCGCCAGCCCCAGTAAAAAACCGATGTTTACCCTGGAAGAGCGCGTGGCGCTGGCACAGCAGGCAACCGCGCATTTGGGAAACGTTGAAGTGGTCGGGTTTAGTGATTTGATGGCCAACTTCGCGCGTAATCAACACGCTACGGTGCTAATTCGTGGCCTGCGCGCAGTTGCAGATTTTGAATATGAAATGCAGCTGGCACATATGAATCGCCACTTAATGCCAGAACTGGAAAGTGTATTTCTGATGCCTTCAAAAGAGTGGTCGTTTATCTCTTCATCGCTGGTTAAAGAGGTGGCGCGCCATCAGGGCGATGTCACCCATTTCCTGCCGGAGAATGTCCATCAGGCATTGATGGCAAAATTAGCGTAACTTTTATGCCGGATGGTATACCATCCGGCTCGCATGAATTACTTCTGGCACTGCCGGCAATAAAACGTCGCCCGCTGCGCATGTTTAGTCGCCACAATCGGCGTACCACACACCCGACACGCCTCGCCTTTACGCCCGTAAACCTGCAATTCCTGAGCGAAATAACCCGGTTTACCGTCACTTTGTAGAAAATCTTTCAGAGTTGTACCGCCCTGCTCAATCGAACGCAGCAACACCGCTTTAATCACCCGAGCTAACAATTCGCACTCCGCCAACGACAGTGATGACGCCAGCCGATCCGGATGGATCCCCGCCGCAAACAGTGATTCGCTGGCATAGATATTCCCCACGCCCACCACCAGCTTGTTATCCATCAGCCAGGGCTTAATCGCCGTTTTTTTCTTCGCACACTTCTGATGCAAGTATTCGCCATTGAAATCGTCGCTAAGCGGCTCAGGTCCAAGATGAGCCAGCACATTATGCCCCTCCAGCTCTTTGGTCCACAACCAGGCACCAAAGCGGCGCGGATCGGTATAGCGCAGCACTTTGCCGTTGCTCATCACCAAATCAACATGGTCATGCTTTTCAGGGGGAAGTTCTTCTGGAAGGATACGCAGGCTGCCAGACATACCCAGATGAATGATAATCCAGCCCTCTGGCAACTCCAGCAGAAGATATTTAGCCCGGCGCTGCACGCTAAGCACTGGTTGGTCGCTTAAACGGTAGATTTCTTCCGAAACCGGCCAGCGCAAGCGTCCGTTGCGCACCACCGCATGAAGAATAGTCGCACCAACGAGATGCGGTTCGATGCCGCGTCGGCTGGTTTCAACTTCTGGTAATTCAGGCATAGCATCTCCGGGAATGAACAGATGCAGTCAATATGGGGGCAAACAGATAACAAAAAACCCCGCCGGAGCGAGGTTTTTCGTTACATTAAAGCAAGAATTATTTAATTTTCGCTTCTTTGTAGATCACGTGCTGGCGAACAACTGGATCGAATTTCTTCAGTTCCAGTTTTTCCGGCTTAGTACGTTTGTTCTTCGTAGTGGTATAGAAGTGACCAGTACCAGCAGAAGAAACCAGCTTGATTTTCTCACGAATACCTTTAGCCATGATTTATTTCCTCTAAGTACTTAGTACTTTTCGCCACGGGCACGCAGTTCAGCCAGAACTGTATCGATGCCTTTTTTATCGATTACACGCATACCTTTAGCAGATACGCGCAGGGTGACAAAACGCTTCTCGCTCTCAACCCAGAAACGGTGAGAGTGCAGGTTCGGCAGGAAACGGCGTTTAGTCGCGTTCAGTGCGTGGGAACGGTTGTTACCGGTCACCGGACGCTTGCCAGTAACTTGGCAGACTCGGGACATGTCTATTCTCCAAAAATCAAATTAGCTCGAGCTTCGTATGGGGTATTGGCGCCTCGTCAGGCTTTACAGCCCGGTCATCGCAGTTCTATGTGAACTCTCGATTGCCAGGCCCAAATGCCAAACCCGAGATTCTCAAAGGTGGCGTAGTATACGCTGACTCGGCGATGTGCTCAAGTCCCGAACAGACAAAGATCCCGAAGGATCGCGCATAGCGGGTTAAATCCAGCCGCGTTCGGCAAAAGAAACATATTCTCCACGCCCAATCACGATATGGTCGAGCACGCGTAATTCCATGAACTGACAACTTTTTATTATCCGTTCGGTGATGAGTTTATCCGCTTTACTGGGTTCAGCACAACCCGAAGGGTGATTATGGGCAAGGATCAGTGCCGACGCGTTTATTTTTATCGCTTCGCGAACAATCTC
This sequence comes from Escherichia sp. MOD1-EC5495, assembly GCF_002965965.1. Lineage (NCBI taxonomy): Bacteria > Pseudomonadati > Pseudomonadota > Gammaproteobacteria > Enterobacterales > Enterobacteriaceae > Escherichia > Escherichia sp. MOD1-EC5495. The sequence goes on along the minus strand of NZ_PTRI01000005.1, from coordinate 109,286 downwards.
ACGCGGATGGACTTCTACATGGTTTAGTGTGCCGGAGAACAATCTGCTGTGGGTAAGTACCCTGTGTTGTGAGTCGAGAAAGATCACCATAAAGATCTCACGCTCCTCGCCCGTAAGCTGGTTTTGTAAAAATTCCCTCGTCATCTCTGGGCTGAGTAACGGGCTTTCTTCGCGCATCCTCACGTTGTAGTAACGTCGCGCCAGTTCGGCAATTCCCTTTAACTGGGCGAATTTCGCCACACCAATTCCATGAACGCCACTAAATTGTTCGTATTCGGAGGATAACAATCCGTAAAGAGAACCGAAATTCTCCAGCATCTCTTTCGCCAGGGTTAACACATCTTTACCGCGCGTTCCTGTACGCAGAAATAGCGCCAGCAGTTCAACATCCGTTAACGAGCCAATGCCCAACTTCAGCATTTTTTCGCGTGGCATCAACAATTCTGCATTGCTTTTCACCTTCACCTCCTTTGTGGAGAGCGCATCCTGTCATGGTCGACCGGTTAAATCGACGGTCAGTTTTCAGTACTGGAAAGCGCCTCGCAAAGTGATTCTCAGGTGAAAGCACGACAACAAAAGTATTGTGATAAAATCGCCAACTTCTGGTGTCACCCAACAGGAAAAATCATCATGAGTCTGGCCGGTAAAAAAATCGTTCTCGGCGTCAGCGGCGGTATTGCTGCCTATAAAACCCCTGAACTGGTGCGTCGTTTGCGCGATCGCGGGGCCGACGTCCGTGTGGTAATGACCGAAGCGGCAAAAGCCTTTATCACTCCACTTAGTTTGCAGGCGGTTTCTGGGTATCCCGTTTCCGACAGTCTGTTGGATCCGGCAGCCGAAGCGGCAATGGGCCACATTGAGTTGGGGAAATGGGCTGATTTAGTGATTCTCGCCCCTGCCACGGCAGATTTGATTGCCCGTGTTGCTGCCGGTATGGCGAATGATTTGGTATCGACGATTTGCCTTGCGACTCCTGCACCTGTTGCCGTGCTGCCAGCGATGAACCAGCAGATGTATCGTGCTGCTGCCACCCAGCATAATTTAGAGGTGCTTGCCTCGCGCGGTTTGCTGATCTGGGAGCCAGATAGCGGCAGCCAGGCCTGTGGTGATGTCGGCCCAGGGCGAATGCTCGATCCGTTAACCATTGTTGATATGGCGGTCGCCCATTTTTCACCCATCAACGACCTGAAACATCTGAACATTATGATTACCGCAGGTCCGACGCGTGAACCGCTCGATCCGGTGCGTTACATCTCCAATCACAGCTCCGGCAAGATGGGGTTCGCCATTGCCGCAGCCGCTGCACGTCGTGGAGCAAACGTCACGCTGATTTCTGGCCCAGTTTCGCTACCGACTCCACCGTTTGTTAAACGTGTTGATGTGGTAACCGCACTGGAGATGGAAGCCGCAGTAAAGGCATCCGTGCAACAGCAAAATATATTTATCGGTTGTGCTGCCGTCGCGGATTACCGCGCAGCCACCGTTGCCAGCGAAAAAATCAAAAAGCAGGCTACGCCGGGTGATGAATTAACAATAAAAATGGTTAAAAACCCCGATATTGTCGCCGGTGTTGCCGCATTAAAAGACCATAGGCCTTATGTTGTTGGATTTGCCGCCGAAACAAATAATGTGGAAGAATACGCCCGGCAAAAACGTATCCGCAAAAACCTTGATCTGATCTGCGCTAACGATGTTTCCAGAAAAAATCAGGGATTTAATAGCGACAAAAACGCATTACACCTTTTCTGGCAGGATGGCGATAAAATCTTACCGCTTGAGCGAAAAGAGCTCCTTGGCCAATTATTACTCGACGAGATTGTGACCCGTTATGATGAAGAAAATCGACGTTAAGATTCTGGACCCGCGCGTTGGGAAGGAATTTCCACTCCCGACTTATGCCACTTCTGGTTCTGCCGGACTTGACCTGCGCGCCTGTCTCGACGACGCCGTAGAACTGGCACCGGGCGACACTACACTAGTGCCGACCGGACTGGCGATTCATATTGCCGACCCTTCACTGGCGGCGATGATGCTGCCGCGCTCCGGGCTGGGCCATAAGCACGGTATCGTGCTCGGTAACCTGGTGGGATTGATCGATTCCGACTATCAGGGTCAGCTGATGATCTCCGTGTGGAACCGTGGTCAGGACAGTTTCACCATTCAACCTGGCGAACGTATCGCGCAGATGATTTTTGTTCCGGTGGTACAGGCCGATTTTAATCTGGTGGAAGATTTTGACGCCACCGACCGGGGTGAAGGCGGTTTTGGTCACTCTGGTCGTCAGTAACGCATACGCATCCAAATAACGTCATAACATCGCCGCAAACATTTCGTTTGTGGTCATAGCGTGGGTGCCGCCTGGCAAGTGCTTATTTTCAGGGGTATTTTGTAACATGGCAGAAAAACAAACTGCGAAAAGGAACCGTCGCGAAGAAATACTTCAGTCTCTGGCGTTGATGTTAGAATCCAGCGATGGAAGCCAGCGTATCACGACGGCGAAACTGGCCGCCTCTGTCGGCGTTTCCGAAGCGGCTCTGTATCGCCACTTCCCCAGTAAAACCCGCATGTTCGATAGCCTGATTGAGTTTATCGAAGATAGCCTGATTACTCGTATTAACCTGATTCTGAAAGATGAAAAGGACACTACCGCGCGCCTGCGCCTGATTGTGTTGCTGCTTCTCGGTTTCGGCGAACGTAATCCAGGCCTGACCCGCATCCTCACTGGCCATGCGCTAATGTTCGAACAGGATCGTCTGCAAGGACGCATCAACCAACTGTTCGAGCGTATTGAAGCGCAGCTGCGTCAGGTATTGCGTGAAAAGAGAATGCGTGAGGGTGAAGGTTACACCACCGATGAAACGTTGCTGGCAAGCCAACTTCTGGCGTTCTGCGAAGGTATGCTGTCTCGTTTTGTCCGCAGCGAGTTTAAATACCGCCCGACGGATGACTTTGACGCCCGCTGGCCGCTGATTGCTGCGCAGTTGCAGTAATATGACGCCGGATGACTTACCATCCGGCGTTTCTTATCAAACCCCGTACTCTTCGCGATAAGCCTTAACCGCCGCCAGATGTTCCGCCATTTCCGGCTTCTCTTCGAGGTAAGCAATAAGATCTTTCAGAGTGATGATAGAAATCACTTTGCAGTTGTAATCACGCTCAACTTCCTGAATCGCGGAAATCTCACCGCGACCACGTTCCTGACGATCGAGTGAAATCAACACGCCAGCAAGCGTCGCGCCATTGGCCTGAATAATTTCCATCGACTCACGAATAGCCGTCCCGGCGGTGATCACATCATCTACCAGCATTACGCGTCCTTGTAACGCGCTACCGACCAGATTGCCGCCCTCGCCGTGGTCTTTTGCTTCTTTGCGGTTAAAGCAGTATGGCAGGTCAAGGTCATGATGCTCCGCCAGCGCCACAGCGGTAGTGGTGGCAATCGGAATCCCTTTGTAAGCAGGGCCAAACAGCAGATCGAACTCAATGCCAGAATCCACCAACGCTTCAGCGTAAAAACGGCCTAACAGTGCCAGGTCGCGCCCGGTATTAAACAGCCCGGCGTTGAAGAAATAGGGGCTTTTGCGCCCGGATTTCAGCGTAAACTCGCCAAACTTTAATACCTGCTTGCTAAGCGCAAATTCAATAAACTGGCGCTGATATGGTTTCATGCCTTCGCTCCTCATCTTACTTTTCTACAGACAAAAAAAAGGCGACTCATCAGTCGCCTTAAAAATCAGTTTGCCAGCGCCGCCTTCTGCGTCGCTACAATGGATTCGATTCCCCCTCGGGCCAGCGCCAACAAAGTGAGGAGTTCTTCGTGAGTGAACGGCTCGCCTTCCGCCGTGCCCTGAACCTCAATGATGCGCCCATCTTCGGTCATCACCACGTTCATATCCGTTTCTGCGGCAGAGTCTTCGACGTATTCCAGATCGCAAATCGCTTCGCCGTTAACGATACCCACCGAAACCGCTGCCACCATGCCTTTCATCGGGTTGGTTTTCAGTTTGCCATTCTCAACCAGCTTATTCAGTGCATCTGCCAGCGCCACGCAGGCACCAGTGATTGAAGCAGTGCGCGTGCCGCCATCGGCCTGAAGTACGTCGCAATCCAGCGTAATGGTGAACTCACCCAACGCTTTCAAATCAACCGCCGCACGCAATGCACGGGCAATCAGACGCTGGATTTCCATCGTGCGTCCGCCCTGCTTACCTTTCGCCGCTTCACGGGCGTTACGAGTGTGGGTAGAGCGCGGCAGCATACCGTATTCTGCGGTGATCCAGCCTTGCCCCTGTCCTTTCAGGAAGCGCGGCACACCTTCTTCAATAGAGGCGGTACATAACACTTTGGTATCGCCAAATTCGACCAGCACCGAGCCTTCTGCATGTTTTGTATAGTTACGAGTCAGGGTAACGGGACGCACCTGATTATTGCTACGGCCTGCTGGACGCATATTGAAATCTCCGGCTTGAAACAAATGTGGCTGCGCATTATACGGACTTCCGGCGGTTATTCCTATCCTGACAAGGCATCGATGGCTATAATCCTTCCACCTCTCCTTTTATAAACAGGAACGTCTATGATCCGCAGCATGACCGCCTACGCCCGGCGTGAAATCAAGGGTGAATGGGGGAGCGCAACCTGGGAAATGCGCTCGGTAAACCAGCGTTATCTGGAAACTTACTTTCGTCTGCCGGAGCAGTTCCGTAGCCTGGAACCTGTCGTTCGCGAGCGTATTCGTTCTCGCCTGACGCGCGGTAAAGTGGAATGTACCCTGCGCTATGAGCCAGATGTCAGCGCACAAGGTGAACTGATTCTCAACGAAAAACTGGCTAAACAGCTGGTAACTGCTGCGAATTGGGTAAAGATGCAGAGCGACGAAGGGGAAATCAACCCCGTTGATATCCTGCGCTGGCCGGGCGTAATGGCAGCCCAGGAACAGGATCTCGACGCTATTGCCGCTGAAATTCTTGCTGCTCTTGATGGTACGCTGGACGACTTTATCGTCGCGCGCGAAACCGAAGGTCAGGCGCTGAAAGCGTTGATCGAGCAGCGTCTGGAAGGCGTCACCGCCGAAGTGGCTAAAGTGCGCGCCCATATGCCGGAAATCCTGCAATGGCAGCGTGAACGTCTGGTCGCGAAGCTGGAAGATGCTCAGGTTCAGCTGGAGAACAATCGTCTGGAGCAAGAGCTGGTGCTGCTGGCGCAACGAATTGATGTTGCTGAAGAGCTGGATCGCCTCGAAGCGCATGTCAAAGAGACCTACAACATTCTCAAGAAAAAAGAAGCCGTTGGTCGTCGTCTGGACTTTATGATGCAGGAGTTCAACCGCGAGTCGAACACCCTGGCCTCGAAGTCTATCAATGCCGAAGTGACGAACTCCGCGATTGAGTTGAAAGTGTTGATTGAGCAGATGCGCGAACAGATTCAGAATATCGAGTAAGCGGCATCGCATTGTAGGCCATTGTTAATTTCAGCGGCTCTACGTACATCTACCCAAAAAACGTCAAAAACCCCATACTTTTTCTAATGCATTTTTCTTAACACAACATCAGAAAAATGCATTAGCTTTGCAGAAAGTACCAATTTCACATAACTATAAATTATCAATCCAAACTCACCTTAAAAAATCTCAATCGTGACAATGTGCACAAATCGCTACCCTGCCAGACAGATTTTTAGGGAGAGAACCATGCTTTTACACATTTTGTATTTGGTTGGTATTACCGCCGAAGCCATGACGGGGGCGCTGGCGGCTGGGCGACGCCGAATGGATACATTTGGCGTAATTATCATTGCGACCGCCACCGCAATCGGTGGTGGCTCAGTGCGGGATATTCTTTTGGGCCACTATCCGCTCGGTTGGGTCAAGCATCCGGAATATGTGATTATTGTTGCCACAGCCGCCGTACTGACCACTATTGTTGCCCCGGTGATGCCTTATCTGCGCAAAGTCTTTCTGGTGCTTGATGCGCTCGGGCTGGTAGTTTTTTCTATTATTGGTGCACAAGTCGCGCTGGATATGGGGCACGGTCCGATCATTGCCGTTGTCGCGGCGGTGACGACCGGTGTGTTTGGCGGCGTTTTGCGCGATATGTTCTGTAAACGCATCCCGCTGGTCTTTCAGAAAGAGCTGTATGCTGGGGTTTCATTTGCCTCCGCCGTACTCTATATCGCGTTGCAACACTACGTCTCTAACCATGATGTGGTGATTATTTCCACTCTGGTGTTTGGCTTTTTCGCTCGCTTGCTGGCGCTGCGTCTTAAGCTGGGTTTACCCGTCTTTTACTACAGCCACGGAGGTCACTAAGGTACAAAACCTGTGATCTGCTGGGCAGCCAGCCAGTTGCCCAGCATCTTGATTTGCCCATTATCTTTCCATTCAATAAGTTGGCTGGCACGACGAGATCCTGTCTCTGGCAGTTGCCGCCAATGCTGTTCGCTTCTCTGCAAAACTTGCTCCCAGGTGCTGGAATCGCTGGCGTTAAGCGCCGCCTGGGTTAAGGGTATTCCCATTGCCATCACCCAGCGGGTAAAAGGCTGCTTACGTGCCAGATTAAACTGATGCCATAACTGCTCGCTTTTGCTTTTCGCTATCCCCGGCGTGTTCCGTAATTGCTCTGGCGTTAACTGAAGCCATGAAAAGATATGCTCAAAACGATGAGTCTGATGCAGCGCACGCCAGCCAGCTTCACCAATGCCGTCCAGACCCAAAACCTGTTTTGACCCCAGCCAGACTAGCCGTGAAACGAATTGCTCCTGACAAACATCAGAAGCAAAGTAGCAGGTCAACGAATTAAAGCGGTTTTCTGGCGGCATTGGTTTAGTACGTTCCGTTCCGCGCCAGACCACATCATCAATGCGTGGAATACCCTGACCGGCGAGACTGACGAGAATTTGATCGCCAGGCGCAATATCCCATTCCTGCCAGCGCCTGACGGAACCAATATTCACCCGCTGAACTTTTTTATCATCCAGCATGACAGGCGCGAGTGACGCCACCACCGATATTTTGCCGCTCTTACCCACCGCAAACTGAATCGCATTCACTTCGGCAACCTGTGCCACGGGTTGATATTTCCACGCCACCAACCAGTTCGCCTGACCCGGTAGCCAATGGATGGATTCGGGTTCTTTCGCCGCTCGCACAACGACACCATCGGTAACAAAGGGTAACGCTGTTTTCCACCACTCATTACGTATCCGCTCAACCTCATCAGCATTTTTGACTGCGCGAGTGTACATCTGCGTCAGACTAAACCCTGCGGTTGCAAGCTGTTGCAATCGCTCGGTCATTAACTGCGGTCCATCCGGCCACGCCCAGATAAACACGCCAAGTGAATTTAGCGCGTCAGTATTGTTCTGCCGCATCATCATGCCCGCGACTTTCGAGCGCGCATTCATTCCCCCCATTTGTTGTTGGATATGCCCCTCGCGTTTGAGAAATATTTCCCCCTGCAGCGTACTGTTGGCTAAAGGCCCGCTAACGGTTTGCGGCACAGAGGAAATTAAGCTAACTTTCTGCGTCCAGTCCTCGCCTTTCAGGCCATTGCCGCGACTGATTGCTTTGTTCAGTTTCCCGTCCCGATAAACCAGGGTTACCGCAACGCCATCAACTTTTGGCTGCACCCAAAGATCGCTGCGTTCACGCATCCACAGGCTTAACGCATTTTTATCCGCCATTTTACGTACGCCCGTATGTGCAACCGGATGGATAACCGTGCCGTTTAAAAGCGGCATCATGGCGTCACGATGCGTCTCTTCACCAAAACAACGTTGCCACTGCGTAAGACGGGCGCTTATCTGATCGTAAACACTGTCTTCCACGTCGCTTTTCCCTAATTTCCAGTAATCATCGTCCCACTGTTTTATTTGTTGTTGCAGGCGGGAAATTTCTTCATGCGCTCTGGCGGGCGACCAGGCTGGGCAGACCGCCTGCGCCGATGATTGCCAGCACAAAATCCCCATTAACACCGCTATCCATACTTTCATCATCACCTCCGCTGTAGTCAGGCGGGCAGGTATACAACGTGGTGAATGTAAATCCGAGTGGCAAAAACGAAGTGTGCGAGGACGCTTCCAGAGAATCGTTCTGATTGCAGCAAATGACAGGGAATTGCGGAAACAGCTACGCAAAACGCAACAACTTTGCGCAAAAAGTATGAGCAAGGGCTACGTCACGTGACCGCGCCGTGTATAATAAGCTCGTATGTAGGCTTTATTTCGCTAATCACATACGAAAGATACTCATGGCTCAAGGCACGCTTTATATTGTTTCTGCCCCCAGTGGCGCGGGTAAATCCAGCCTGATTCAGGCTTTATTAAAAACCCAACCGTTGTATGACACCCAGGTTTCTGTTTCACACACCACACGCCAACCGCGTCCTGGTGAAGTCCACGGTGAACATTATTTCTTTGTTAATCATGATGAATTTAAAGAAATGATTAGCAGAGATGCGTTCCTCGAACACGCAGAAGTTTTTGGTAATTACTATGGCACTTCGCGTGAGGCCATTGAGCAAGTCCTGGCGACCGGTGTCGATGTTTTTCTCGATATCGACTGGCAGGGTGCGCAGCAAATTCGCCAGAAGATGCCGCACGCGCGGAGTATCTTTATTTTACCGCCGTCCAAAATTGAACTGGACCGCCGTCTACGCGGTCGCGGTCAGGACAGCGAAGAGGTCATTGCAAAGCGTATGGCGCAAGCTGTTGCAGAAATGAGCCATTACGCCGAATATGATTACCTGATTGTGAATGATGACTTCGATACCGCGTTGACCGATTTGAAGACCATTATTCGCGCCGAACGTCTGCGCATGAGCCGCCAAAAGCAGCGTCATGACGCTTTAATCAGCAAATTGTTGGCAGACTGAACCTGATTTCAGTATCATGCCCAGTCATTTCTTCACCTGTGGAGCTTTTTAAGTATGGCACGCGTAACTGTTCAGGACGCTGTAGAGAAAATTGGTAACCGTTTTGACCTGGTACTGGTCGCCGCGCGTCGCGCTCGTCAGATGCAGGTAGGCGGAAAGGATCCGCTGGTACCGGAAGAAAACGATAAAACCACTGTAATCGCGCTGCGCGAAATCGAAGAAGGTCTGATCAACAACCAGATCCTCGACGTTCGCGAACGCCAGGAACAGCAAGAGCAGGAAGCCGCTGAATTACAAGCCGTTACCGCTATTGCTGAAGGTCGTCGTTAATCACAAAGCGGGTCGCCCTTGTATCTGTTTGAAAGCCTGAATCAACTGATTCAAACCTACCTGCCGGAAGACCAAATCAAGCGTCTGCGGCAGGCGTATCTCGTTGCACGTGATGCTCACGAGGGGCAAACACGTTCAAGCGGTGAACCCTATATCACGCACCCGGTAGCGGTTGCCTGCATTCTGGCCGAGATGAAACTCGACTATGAAACGCTGATGGCTGCCCTGCTGCATGACGTGATTGAAGATACTCCCGCCACCTACCAGGACATGGAACAGCTTTTTGGCAAAAGCGTCGCCGAGCTGGTAGAGGGGGTGTCGAAACTTGATAAACTCAAGTTTCGCGATAAGAAAGAGGCGCAGGCCGAAAACTTTCGCAAGATGATTATGGCGATGGTGCAGGATATCCGCGTCATCCTCATCAAACTCGCAGACCGTACCCACAACATGCGCACGCTGGGCTCACTTCGACCAGACAAACGTCGCCGCATCGCCCGCGAAACTCTCGAAATCTACAGCCCGCTGGCACACCGTTTAGGTATCCACCATATTAAAACCGAACTCGAAGAGTTGGGTTTTGAGGCGCTGTATCCCAACCGTTACCGCGTAATTAAAGAAGTGGTGAAAGCCGCGCGCGGCAACCGTAAAGAGATGATCCAAAAAATCCTCTCTGAAATCGAAGGACGTTTGCAGGAAGCGGGAATACCGTGCCGCGTCAGTGGTCGCGAGAAACATCTTTATTCGATTTACTGCAAAATGGTGCTCAAAGAGCAGCGTTTTCACTCAATCATGGATATCTACGCCTTCCGCGTGATCGTCAATGATTCCGATACCTGTTATCGCGTGCTCGGTCAGATGCACAGCCTGTATAAGCCGCGTCCAGGTCGCGTGAAAGACTACATCGCCATTCCAAAAGCGAACGGTTATCAGTCTTTGCACACCTCAATGATTGGCCCCCACGGCGTTCCGGTTGAAGTCCAGATCCGTACCGAAGATATGGATCAAATGGCGGAGATGGGTGTTGCCGCACACTGGGCTTATAAAGAGCACGGCGAGACCAGCACCACTGCGCAAATCCGCGCCCAGCGTTGGATGCAGAGCCTGCTGGAGCTTCAGCAGAGCGCCGGTAGCTCATTTGAATTTATCGAGAGCGTTAAATCCGATCTCTTCCCGGATGAGATTTACGTTTTCACACCGGAAGGGCGCATTGTCGAACTGCCTGCCGGTGCCACGCCTGTTGACTTCGCGTACGCGGTGCATACCGATATCGGTCATGCCTGCGTGGGTGCGCGAGTTGATCGTCAGCCTTACCCGCTGTCGCAGCCACTCTCCAGCGGACAAACCGTTGAAATCATTACCGCACCGGGCGCTCGCCCGAATGCCGCCTGGCTGAACTTTGTCGTCAGCTCGAAAGCACGCGCCAAAATTCGCCAGTTGCTGAAAAACCTCAAGCGTGATGATTCCGTCAGTCTGGGTCGTCGCCTGCTCAACCACGCGTTGGGTGGCAGCCGTAAGCTGAATGAAATCCCGCAGGAAAATATTCAGCGCGAACTGGATCGCATGAAACTGGCGACGCTTGACGATTTGCTGGCAGAAATCGGTCTTGGCAATGCAATGAGCGTAGTGGTAGCAAAGAATCTCCAGCAGGGAGACGGTTCCATTCCACCAGCAACCCAAAGCCACGGGCATCTGCCGATTAAAGGCGCTGATGGCGTGTTAATCACTTTTGCGAAATGCTGCCGCCCTATTCCCGGCGACCCGATCATCGCCCATGTTAGCCCCGGTAAAGGTCTGGTGATCCACCATGAGTCCTGCCGTAACATCCGTGGCTACCAGAAAGAGCCAGAGAAGTTTATGGCTGTGGAATGGGATAAAGAGACGGCGCAGGAGTTCATTACTGAAATCAAGGTGGAAATGTTCAACCATCAGGGTGCGCTGGCAAACCTGACAGCGGCGATCAACACCACCAATTCCAATATTCAAAGTTTGAATACGGAAGAGAAAGATGGTCGCGTCTACAGTGCCTTTATTCGCCTGACCGCCCGGGATCGCGTACATCTGGCAAATATCATGCGCAAAATCCGTGTGATGCCAGACGTGATTAAAGTCACCCGAAACAGAAATTAATGTTTTATGAACCCAACACGTTATGCACGCATCTGTGAAATGCTCGCCAGGCGGCAGCCTGATCTGACCGTCTGCATGGAACAGGTTCACAAACCCCATAACGTTTCTGCGATCATTCGTACCGCAGATGCCGTTGGCGTACATGAAGTTCATGCCGTCTGGCCTGGCAGCCGGATGCGCACTATGGCCTCGGCTGCGGCTGGCAGCAACAGTTGGGTACAGGTGAAAACGCACCGCACCATTGGCGATGCTGTCGCCCATCTGAAAGGCCAGGGAATGCAGATTCTGGCTACACATCTTTCTGATAACGCCGTCGATTTCCGCGAAATTGATTACACCCGCCCGACCTGTATTTTGATGGGTCAGGAGAAAACGGGCATCACGCAGGAAGCGTTAGCACTGGCGGATCAGGACATCATCATTCCGATGATCGGCATGGTGCAGTCGCTGAACGTCTCCGTCGCATCAGCACTCATTCTTTACGAAGCCCAGCGTCAGCGGCAAAACGCTGGCATGTATCTGCGTGAAAACAGCATGTTACCGGAAGCAGAACAACAACGCCTGCTGTTTGAAGGCGGCTATCCGGTACTGGCGAAAGTCGCAAAACGCAAAGGTCTGCCCTATCCCCACGTCAATCAGCAAGGTGAAATTGAAGCCGATGCTAACTGGTGGGCCACCATGCAGGCTGCAGGGTAAGCGCCATGAAAGGTCGCCTGTTAGATGCTGTCCCGCTCAGTTCCCTAACGGGCGTTGGCGCGGCGCAAAGTAATAAGCTGGCGAAAATCAACCTGCATACCGTGCAGGACTTACTGTTACACCTTCCTCTGCGCTACGAAGATCGCACCCATCTCTACCCCATCGGTGAGCTACTGCCGGGCGTTTATGCCACGGTGGAAGGCGAAGTGCTGAACTGTAATATCTCCTTCGGCGGTCGGCGGATGATGACCTGCCAGATTAGCGACGGTTCCGGCATTCTCACCATGCGCTTTTTCAATTTCAGCGCGGCGATGAAAAATAGCCTGGCGACGGGCCGCCGCGTGCTGGCCTACGGCGAAGCAAAGCGCGGCAAATATGGCGCGGAGATGATCCATCCGGAATATCGCGTACAGGGTGATCTCAGTACCCCGGAGCTACAGGAAACGCTTACGCCGGTTTACCCAACGACTGAAGGCGTTAAACAGGCAACGCTGCGTAAATTAACCGACCAGGCGCTGGATCTGCTCGACACCTGCGCTATTGAAGAACTGTTGCCGCCGGAACTGTCACAAGGGATGATGACGCTGCCGGAAGCCTTGAGAACGCTGCATCGCCCGCCGCCGACGCTGCAACTTAGCGATCTGGAAAGCGGGCAGCATCCGGCACAACGTCGTCTGATTCTGGAAGAACTGCTGGCGCACAACCTCAGTATGCTGGCGTTACGCGCTGGAGCACAACGTTTTCATGCCCAACCGCTTAGCGCCAATGAGGCGCTGAAAAATAAACTCCTTGCCGCCTTACCGTTCAAACCAACGGGCGCTCAGGCACGTGTGGTGGCGGAGATCGAGCGCGATATGGCGCTGGATGTTCCCATGATGCGTCTGGTACAAGGCGATGTAGGTTCCGGTAAAACGCTGGTTGCTGCCCTCGCCGCGCTGCGTGCAATTGCTCACGGTAAACAGGTGGCGCTGATGGCACCAACCGAGTTGCTCGCCGAACAGCACGCCAATAACTTTCGCAACTGGTTTGAGCCGCTGGGTATTGAAGTGGGTTGGCTGGCTGGTAAGCAGAAAGGTAAAGCGCGACTGGCGCAGCAGGAAGCCATCGCCAACGGTCAGGTGCAGATGATTGTCGGCACTCACGCCATCTTCCAGGAACAGGTACAGTTTAACGGTCTGGCGCTGGTGATCATCGACGAACAGCATCGTTTCGGTGTGCATCAGCGTCTGGCATTGTGGGAAAAAGGCCAGCAGCAAGGCTTCCATCCTCATCAGTTGATCATGACCGCCACGCCGATCCCCCGCACGCTGGCAATGACCGCCTATGCCGATCTCGATACCTCGGTCATTGATGAACTGCCGCCAGGGCGTACACCAGTGACGACAGTGGCAATCCCGGATACGCGTCGTAACGACATCATTGACCGCGTGCGTCACGCCTGCATGACTGAAGGACGTCAGGCTTACTGGGTTTGTACGTTGATTGAAGAGTCAGAGTTACTGGAAGCGCAGGCAGCGGAAGCTACCTGGGAAGAGTTGAAATTGGCGTTGCCGGAACTGAACGTTGGCCTGGTACATGGGCGTATGAAACCTGCCGAGAAACAGGCGGTGATGGCGTCGTTTAAACAAGGCGAGTTACACCTGTTGGTTGCCACTACCGTCATTGAAGTCGGCGTTGATGTGCCTAACGCCAGCCTGATGATTATCGAAAACCCGGAGCGCCTGGGTCTGGCGCAGTTACACCAGCTTCGCGGGCGCGTGGGGCGTGGCGCGGTGGCTTCTCACTGCGTGCTGCTCTACAAAACGCCGCTCTCCAAAACGGCGCAAATTCGCCTGCAAGTGCTGCGTGACAGCAGCGACGGGTTTGTGATTGCACAAAAAGATTTGGAGATTCGCGGCCCTGGTGAATTGTTAGGTACGCGTCAGACGGGTAATGCCGAATTTAAAGTGGCAGATTTATTGCGCGATCAGGCCATGATCCCAGAAGTTCAGCGCCTGGCACGGCATATTCACGAACGTTACCCACAACAGGCAAAAGCCCTGATAGAACGCTGGATGCCGGAGACGGAACGCTACTCAAATGCATAAAGACGGCGGAGAGAAGACCGCCGTTTCAGGTTGATTTACCTTCCTGCCGAATGCGGCGTGAACGCCTTATCCGACCTACAAAAAACCAAAAAAAATCAATAAATTGATAATCATTACGCAGGCCAGATAAGCGAAGCGTATCTGGCATTTGTCTTTGTTGCGGCGGCACACATACCGCCGCTTCATCGGTTACCCCGCAAAAATCGGCAACATCAAATACAGCTTAATCACCAGGGCGTTAACGATATCGATAAAGAACGCACCGACCATCGGCACCACCAGGAAGGCCATGTGCGACGGGCCAAAGCGTTCGGTAATCGCCTGCATGTTGGCGATTGCCGTTGGAGTTGCACCAAGGCCAAAACCACAGTGACCCGCAGCCAGCACCGCCGCATCGTAGTTTTTGCCCATCATGCGCCAGGTGACGAAGATAGCGTACAACGCCATGAAGATAGTCTGTGCGACCAGAATCGCCAGCATCGGCAGCGCCAGCGAAGCCAGCTCCCACAGCTTCAGCCCCATCAACGCCATCGCCAGGAACAACGACAGGCTTACGTTACCCAGAACCGATACCGCACGCTCAAAGACACGGTAAAAGCCCATCATGGACAAACCGTTGCTCAGAATCACGCCCACAAAAAGCACGCAAACGAAGGTTGGCAATTCAAAAGCGGTGCCAGCCAAAAGTTGCGCAACAATTTTCCCCACCGTCAGACAGATAGCAATCAGCGCGATGGTTTCAATTAGTACCAGCGAAGTGATCATGCGCCCCACGTCCGGCTTTTCAAATGCGGTGGGGACTTCCTGGTCATCCGGAATACCGTTCGGCGTGGTGGAGTGCTTCACCAGATACCGCGCCACCGGCCCCCCAATCAAGCCGCCCAGCACCAGACCAAAAGTTGCACAGGCCATCGCCACTTCCGTCGCGTTGGTGAAGCCATAACGTTCAATGAACAATTTACTCCACGCAGCTCCCGTACCGTGTCCGCCAGAAAGCGTAATAGAACCGGCCAGCAGCCCCATCAGCGGATCAAGCCCTAACAGGCTTGCCATCCCAATGCCGATAGCATTTTGCATCACCAACAGGCCAACAACCACGATGAGGAAAATCCCCACCACACGCCCACCGGCACGCAGGCTGGCAATATTGGCATTCAGACCAATGGTTGCGAAGAATGCCAGCATCAACGGATCGCGCAGGGACATATCAAAATTGACTTCCCAGCCCATACTTTTTTTCAGCACCAGCAGCGCCAGTGCCACCAGCAACCCTCCGGCAACTGGTTCAGGTATGGTGTATTTCTTCAGAAAGGAGACGGAATGGACCAACTTGCGCCCGAGCAGCAACGTCAGCGTTGCAGCAACAAGCGTTGCTAAAGTATCGAGATGAAACATAGTTACTCCTTTGTGTCCGCACCACTCTTTCACACTCGTCATACTTCATCGCGCATGTGCATTAGGGCGAAATATGACGAGTATCGAGTCATGCTATCCCGGTTCGAATTCTCAGCTGAAAATAAAAAAATGGCATGGATTTTAAGCAGAAAACAACCAAAAGTTATATAAAAAAGTGCATTTATCGCATTTAAATATTTAGAAGAATGCATGGCAAACGTTTGCTTTTACCTTTCGGTCAGCTAAAATGCCCGCTTTGCCACCACGGGATTGTTTTCGATGTCTGTTTCCACCCTAGAGTCAGAAAATGCGCAACCGGTTGCGCAGACTCAAAACAGCGAACTGATTTATCGTCTTGAAGATCGTCCGCCGCTTGCTCAAACTCTGTTTGCCGCCTGTCAGCATCTGCTGGCGATGTTTGTCGCGGTAATCACGCCAGCACTGTTAATTTGCCAGGCGCTGGGTTTACCAGCACAGGACACGCAACACATTATTAGTATGTCGCTGTTTGCCTCCGGTGTGGCGTCGATTATTCAGATTAAAGCCTGGGGGCCGGTTGGTTCCGGGTTGTTGTCTATTCAGGGCACCAGCTTTAACTTCGTTGCCCCGCTGATTATGGGTGGAACGGCACTGAAGACTGGTGGCGCCGATGTTCCAACCATGATGGCGGCGCTCTTCGGCACACTGATGCTGGCAAGCTGCACCGAAATGGTAATCTCCCGCGTTTTGCACCTGGCGCGCCGCATTATTACGCCGCTGGTTTCTGGCGTAGTGGTGATGATTATCGGCCTGTCGCTAATACAGGTTGGGTTAACGTCCATTGGCGGCGGTTATGCGGCCATGAACGATAACACCTTTGGCGCACCGAAAAATCTGCTGCTGGCGGGTGTGGTCTTAGCTTTAATCATTCTGCTTAACCGTCAACGTAACCCTTACTTACGCGTGGCCTCGCTGGTGATTGCGATGGCAGCCGGATATGCGCTGGCGTGGTTTATGGGCATGTTGCCAGAAAGCAACGAGCCGATGACGCAAGAACTGATTATGGTGCCAACACCGCTCTATTACGGGCTTGGTATTGAATGGAGTCTGCTGCTGCCGCTAATGCTGGTCTTTATGATCACCTCGCTGGAAACTATTGGCGATATCACCGCCACCTCCGACGTTTCCGAACAACCGGTTTCCGGTCCGCTGTACATGAAACGCCTGAAAGGCGGCGTACTGGCAAACGGCCTGAACTCGTTTGTATCGGCGGTGTTTAACACCTTCCCGAACTCCTGCTTCGGGCAGAACAACGGTGTGATCCAGTTGACCGGTGTTGCCAGCCGTTATGTCGGTTTTGTCGTCGCACTGATGCTGATTGTGCTCGGCCTGTTCCCGGCTGTGAGCGGTTTTGTGCAGCATATTCCGGAGCCGGTACTTGGCGGCGCTACGCTGGTGATGTTTGGTACTATCGCCGCATCCGGTGTGCGTATCGTTTCTCGTGAGCCACTGAACCGTCGAGCCATTCTGATTATCGCGCTGTCGCTGGCGGTCGGTCTGGGCGTGTCTCAGCAACCGCTGATTTTGCAGTTTGCCCCTGAATGGCTGAAAAACCTGCTCTCCTCCGGGATCGCCGCTGGCGGTATCACTGCCATTGTGCTGAATCTGATTTTCCCGCCAGAAAAACAGTAATCCACTCGCGGCGGTAAAATTCTTTACCGCCGTAGCAACTCGCTTTCTCCATTCCCGCCTTGAGGAATGCGCGTAAATCGTGCATAACTCCCTTATGTGCATTTCACGGGATGGAAGACCATGAAATTTATTGGGAAGCTGCTTCTCTACATTTTCATCGCGCTATTCGTGGCGATCGCTGGCCTCTATTTCCTGCTGCAAACCCGCTGGGGAGCAGAGCATATCAGCGCATGGATATCCAGGAATAGCGACTATCATTTGACCTTCGGGGCGATGGATCACCGCTTTTCCGCGCCATCTCATATCGTGCTGGAGAACGTCACATTCGGTCGCGATGGTCAACCTGCCACTCTGGTGGCGAAAAGTGTCGATATTGCGCTAAGTAGTCGGCAACTGAGCGAGCCACGCCATGTTGATACTATCCTGCTGGAAAACGGGACGCTAAATCTCACCGGCCAGACCGCGCCACTACCGTTCAAAGCGGATCGTCTGCAACTGCGTGATATGGCGTTTAACAGCCCCAATAGCGAGTGGAATCTCAGCGCACAGCGAGTAAATGGCGGCGTCGTTCCGTGGTCGCCGGAAGCCGGTAAAGTCCTGGGCACGAAGGCTCAAATTCAGTTCAGTGCCGGCTCTCTGTCGCTCAACGATGTTGCTGCTACCAATGTACTGATTGAAGGCACTATTGATAACGATCGCGTCACGCTTACGAATCTGGGCGCCGATATCGCCCGTGGTTCATTAACCGGTAATGCGCAGCGTAATGCCGATGGTAGCTGGCAGGTGGAAAATCTGCGCCTGGCTGATATCCGTCTGCAAAGCGAAAAATCTCTGACCGATTTCTTTGCACCTTTGCGCTCTGTCCCGTCGTTGCAGATTGGTCGCCTTGAAGTGATCGACGCTCGCCTGCAAGGTCCGGACTGGGCGGTGACCGACCTCGATCTCAGCTTGCGCAACATGACCTTCATTAAAGATGACTGGCAGACGCAGGAAGGCAAGCTGTCAATGAACGCCAGCGAGTTTATTTATGGTTCGCTGCATTTATTTGACCCGATTATGAACGCGGAGTTTTCCCCACAGGGCGTGGCGCTTCGCCAGTTCACCAGCCGCTGGGAAGGCGGAATGGTCCGAACGTCAGGGAACTGGCAACGCGACGGGAAAACGCTGATCCTCGACGATGCAGCGATTGTCGGGCTGGAATATACCTTGCCGAAAAACTGGCAACAGTTGTGGATGGAAACGACCCCAGGCTGGTTAAACCGCCTGCTACTGAAGAGATTCAGCGCCAGCCGCAACCTGATCATTGATATCGATCCGAACTTCCCGTGGCAGCTCACTGCGCTGGATGGTTATGGCGCGAATCTGACGCTGGTTGCCGATCATAAGTGGGGCGTCTGGAGTGGCACGGCGAACCTGAATGCCGCCGCCGCAACGTTCAATCGTGTCGACGTTCGTCGCCCGTCGCTGGCGCTAACCGCCAATAGCAGCACGGTGAATATCAGCGAACTTAGCGCGTTTACCGAGAAAGGCATTCTTGAAGCTACTGCCAGCGTCTCACAAACGCCGCAGCGCCAGACCCATATCAGCCTGAACGGACGCGGTGTGCCGATGAACATTTTGCAACAGTGGGGATGGCCAGAGTTACCGATTACGGGCGATGGCAATATTCAGCTCACCGCCAGCGGCGATATTCAGACCGATGTACCGCTAAAACCTACGGTTAACGGACAACTCCATGCTGTGAACGCAGAAAAGCAGCAGGTAACACAAACCATGAATGCTGGCGTCGTTTCCAGTGGCGAAGTCACGTCAACGGAGCCAGTGCAGTAAAAATCAATCTCGCCGGGCACGACATAGCCGTACCCGGCATTTTTTCAACAAATTACAGCATAATTGTCAGTGAGTTACCCACTGGCGACACCACCACACCCAACTCAGTTTCGGTCTGCGAACCGCCTTGCAAACCATTTACTTTCGCAATATTACGCAAGCACAGTGTCCAGTTCTTCGCCTCGCCCGCGCCTGTCACGATAATCGTATTTTCAGTACGCGCCGCTTTCAGGGTGAAGATCACCGAACCGTCGGCGGCGGGCACTTCACAGACAGCTTCACGCCCGTCTTGCAGATTAAAGAGTTGGAAAGCTGTGCCTTCATGCCATGCGTAGTCGGGGCGTTGATCATTGTTCCCCAGCGCCAGTAAGGTGTTGTCACGCACGTAAACCGGCAAACTAAGAAAATCATGCTGCTGTTTATGCCAACGGCTGCCTTCTGTTTCATCGTTACGCCACAGATGCGTCCAGCGACCTTCTGGAAGGTAAAACTGTACATCGCCCGCTTCAGAGAACACTGGCGCAACCATCACGCTGTCGCCCAACATATATTGACGGTCAAGATAATCACAGGCTGGATCGTCCGGGAACTCCATCACCATTGCGCGCATCATCGGCGTACCCAGCGCGTTAGCACGAGCGGCTTCGCGGTACAGATACGGCATCATGCGGCATTTAAGCTGTGTGAAATGGCGCACGACATCGCAGGATTCATCATCATAGGCCCACGGCACACGATAAGATTTGCTGCCATGCAAACGGCTATGGCTGGAGAGCAAACCAAATGCACACCAGCGTTTGTAAACGTGTGCCGGAGCGGTATTCTCAAAGCCACCGATATCGTGGCTCCAGAAACCAAAACCGGAAAGGCCAATAGATAACCCGCCGCGCAGGCTTTCCGCCATCGATTCGTAATTGGCGTAGCAGTCTCCGCCCCAGTGCACGGGAAATTGCTGTGCGCCCACAGAAGCGGAACGGGCAAACAGGACGGCCTCTTCCTCACCGACAGTGTCTTTCAGGACGTTCCATACCAGTTCGTTGTAGATGTACGCATAATGATTATGCATTTTCTGCGGATCGGAACCGTCAAACCACTGAACGTCTGTTGGAATACGTTCGCCAAAGTCGGTCTTAAAGCAATCGACGCCCATCGCTACCAGGCCTTTCAGTTTATCGGCGTACCATTTGCAGGCATCTGGGTTGGTAAAATCATAAATCGCCAGGCCTGGCTGCCATTTATCCCATTGCCATAACGAGCCGTCCGGGCGTTTGAGTAAATATCCTTTCTCTTGCAACTCTTTAAATACCGGCGATTTTTGCCCTATATAAGGGTTAATCCAGACGCAGATTTTCAGCCCTTTCGCTTTCAAGCGGCGAATCATCCCTTCCGGGTCAGGGAAAGTGACCGGATCCCACTCAAAATCGCACCACTGGAAGGCTTTCATCCAGAAACAGTCGAAGTGGAAAACATGTAGCGGCAGATTACGTTCCGCCATGCCGTCGATAAAGCTGTTTACCGTAGCTTCGTCATAATTAGTGGTAAATGAAGTCGTTAACCACAAACCAAAGGACCATGCTGGCGGCAGTGCCGGACGCCCGGTAAAACGGGTATAACGATCGAGCACCGCTTTCGGCGTCGGGCCATCGATAACAAAGTATTCGAGATATTCACCCTCGACGCTGAACTGCACTTTGGAGACTTTCTCCGATCCCACTTCAAACGAGACGCACTGCGGATGATTAACCAGCACGCCGTAGCCACGGTTGGTGATATAGAACGGGATGTTTTTGTACGCCTGTTCGGTGCTGGTTCCGCCGTCACGGTTCCAGGTTTCCACCGTCTGACCGTTACGCACCAGCGCGGTGAAGCGTTCCCCCAGACCGTATACTGTTTCACCGACACCGAGATCCAGGCGCTCAAACATGTAGCTACGGTTGGTGTTGGTGTCCTGTATATAGCCGTTATTTTTCAACTGGCTACCGGTAATACGCACACCATTGCGCAGAAAATCGAGCGACCAGAATTCACCTTTGGTAACACGAACACTCAAATTACCGCTCTTCAGCTCGGCATATTCAATTGTGTTTTGCATCTCCACCGGAACGTCATGCAACACATTAAGCGGGTAGTGCGGACCGTTATCCAGCGCCCCTTGAAAATGCTCAATCCGCACGCCAACCACACCTTCCTGAGGTGAAAAAAAGCGCAGCGTAAACAGTGGCGTATCCAACTGCCAGGTACGCTCCCGCACATCACGCGGCGCGGCGTAAACCACCATCTCCTTTCCCCGCAGCTCAACATCAAAAACCTGGATGGGGTGAATCAAATTAAGACCAGGTTGAATAAGCCAGTTTCCATCGCTGATTTTCATAATCCGTTCCTTTCGTTCTGAAATTTTTGTTACCGCAAGCATGACAAGTGAAGAAGGCGCCAGTCAGACAGCCCGAAAGTAAACCATCCTTAAGAGTGCGGATATTGCTATTTTTTGTTATCAACTTACGTTTCTTGTTTTCTGTGATCGCGGTAGCGCCAAAATGTAACTTATGGATTTGCTGAAGGTTTCTGTGAAAGGGATCATGGCAAGACGAAACGATACGGAAAAAAGTGTGATGGGGGATGTGATAAGGCGAGGAACTAGCTATAATGCGCCCCGCCTCCATGTAGCAATCGAGGCGCGGAAGATCGTCGTCTCCGGTGAGGCGGCTGGACTTCAAATCCAGTTGGGGCCGCCAGCGGTCCCGGGCAGGTTCGACTCCTGTGATCTTCCGCCAAAATGCCTCTTCTGACGTTCACCAATCCCTTGTAATACGATTAAAACCAGACATTTTCTTCTGTTCATGATTCAATCGGCTTAACCGAGTTCTTTCATAACATTTATTGCAATGGCGGCGACATGTCAGACAAAGACTTAACCCAGTCTCCGGCAGGCGAATTTAACAAATCAACAGCAGGCAGGAGAGATCATCCCCGGCATTGATCATGTCAATCGCTTTATCCATCCGCTGATTGATAATTGGTGAATGCAAGGTTTTCTCGGCAAGGCTCGCCACAATCTTTAACACAGTTGCCTCATCAGGAGTTACTTCCAGCGATGTCACACTCAACAAATGCTTTATATAGAAATAATCGAGGATTAAACGGTAAACCTGGCGCATGATCGTTGAGAAATCAGCATCTGGAAAATGACAGTGGTAAATTTTGTAGGTCAGTAAATTGCGCAATACATGCGGGGCGCTAAGGATAGAATCCTGGCAAAGTTGCTGCCATTGCTTATCCAGAACTGCAAACTTGTCGACCAGATCCTGCTTATCCGTACTGGCTGTAATGTTTAAATACGCCGCCATCTTCCGATGCACCCCAGCGATAATGTTATCCCTGGCGCCTTCATTCGCGATAAGTGAACCCAATGCCGACAGCGCGCGCACCTTCAATCCAACCGACTCCGTTGACGTTGAACGATGAATCAAACTTATACCTGCCGCCAGCTCGCTTAATAGTTCCTGATGATACTGTTCGGCCTGCGCAAAATGGCGATGCAGATCGAACTCAATGCGTTGCAAGTAAACCATAAACTGTGCCAGCGCCATCAGGTTCTCTTCAACGTTCAACGATGGTGCCTGTAGAAGGTGCCAGGCAAAGAGATGCACAATCTGTTGGATCTGATTAACCGGCTGCTGCCGGGCGATGATATTGTTTTTCGCCTTCGCCAGCAGCTCATCTTGTTCATGCACTAACATGCTGTCGGCATCGAACAATACCAGACGGGCTACTTCTGGACATGAAAGCGTCATCGAATAACGAGTTGTATCCGCGTAGTGCTTTTTACAACGTGGATAAGTAGAACAGGTAACTGAAAGCGCGTTGCCTCCCAGCTCGCGGTGAACCAGGCAGAGTTTATTTTCGTCGAGAAACGGACACTGCCCCTGCGCGTCCAGCTTAATTCTCGAATATCTTTGTTTACCTTTTCGCACCAGCATCAAATTCTCTTTCGCCAGGCTGGAGATTTCCGGATGGTGTGCGTTGAGGTAATCATGATGAGTTTTCTTGTCGATATCTATTTGCCATCCCTGACAACAGGAAATCAGGCAGTCAGGACCGACACAGGAAAACTTCTTCACAAACTCGGGTTTGATCACTTTATGGATTTGCATAACATTCTTCGCGTTTAAAAAGCGAACAGTAGCATGTTGTCAGAAAAAAATGATAACGCCATAACATGACGGTTTAATAAGCATTTCACGCGTTTCATAAAGATAAAGAATAATGCTCGACCTCATCAAATTACCCACGCTATTTGTCAGCGACGCTAATGCAAAATATTTCATTGCGACGTGATAAGAAATTTCGATGCTTTTGAATAACGACCTACGCAAACCATGAAGGATACTTATGAGAAGAATATTCATGGTTCCGACGAGAATAATATAAAAGCCTCACGGTCGATTTTATTTTTAGATTGCTTCTGGCTGGCGATAATAATGTCAGACGTATCAACGGCCTGCCTGTTATTGATAAAGATGCGTAACTATTGCTGAAAGGCAACATAAATATGCTTTATATGAACAGAGCCATCCTTGCCATTTTTGCTATCATGCCTGCATACATAAACGACAAAACCGTATGCAGAGGGGAAAAATGGGTTCCACCAGAAAGGGGATGCTGAACGTTCTAATTGCCGCCGTATTGTGGGGAAGTTCAGGTGTCTGCGCACAATACATCATGGAGCAAAGCCAGATGTCATCGCAGTTTCTTACCATGACGCGACTGATATTTGCCGGTTTTATTCTGCTAACGCTCTCCTTTGTCCACGGCGATAAAGTCTTCTCAATCATTAAAAATCATAAAGATGCCATCAGCCTGCTGATTTTTTCCGTTGTTGGCGCACTGACCGTCCAGCTGACTTTCTTACTGACAATTGAAAAATCCAATGCCGCTACAGCAACGGTGCTGCAATTTTTATCACCAACGATTATCGTGGCATGGTTCTCACTGGTACGTAAATCACGCCCCGGCATCCTGGTTTTTTGCGCCATTCTGACATCGCTGATTGGTACGTTTTTATTGGTGACACACGGTAATCCGACATCATTATCGATCTCTCCTGCTGCGTTATTCTGGGGTATCGCCTCGGCATTTGCTGCCGCATTCTATACGACATACCCCTCAACGCTCATTGCCCGTTACGGCACGCTGCCAGTGGTTGGCTGGAGTATGCTCATTGGTGGTCTGATCCTGCTGCCCTTTTATGCCGGACAAGGAACAAATTTTGTGGTTAATGGCAGTCTGATTCTGGCGTTTTTCTATCTGGTGGTAATTGGAACTTCGCTGACTTTTAGTCTGTATCTGAAAGGCGCACAGTTAATTGGCGGGCCAAAAGCCAGCATTTTGAGCTGTGCAGAACCATTAAGTAGCGCGCTGCTCTCTTTACTGCTGCTGGGGATCACTTTCACATTACCTGACTGGCTGGGAACGCTGCTGATTCTGTCATCGGTGATTTTGATTTCAATGGATTCCCGCCGCCGCGCCAGAAAAATGTAATCGTCCGGCGCGGCGCGGTTGATAATTACCAGCCCGGCACCGCGCCACCGTTAAAGATAGTTTCTGCCGCTTTAGCAACTTCCGGTGATTGATAAGATTGCAAAAATTCCTTCACGTTTTCTGCATCCTTGTTATCTTCCCGCGCCACCAGAATGTTCACATACGGCGAATTTTTATCTTCAATAAATACGCTGTCATGCACCGGGGAAAGCCCGGTTTGCTGAATATAAGTCGTGCTGATAATCGCCACATCCACTTTCGGGTCGTCCAGTACGCGCGGCAACTGTGCCCCTTCCAGTTCCATAATCTGTAAATGACGCGGGTTATCGGTAATATCCAACGCCGTTGGCAGTAAACCTTTCCCCTCTTGCAACGTAATCAGTTTCTCTTTTTGCAACAGTAACAGCGCCCGCCCAAGGTTGGTCGGATCATTCGGAATCGCCACTGTCGCCCCATCTTCTAGCTGATCGACCGTTTTGATTTTTTTCGAATAGCCCGCCATGGGGAAGACAAAGGTATTCCCCACCGCCACCAGTTTATAACCGTGCGCCTGATTATCCTGTTCAAGGAAAGGGCGATGCTGGAATACATTGGCATCCAGTTCACCATGATTTGTTGCATCGTTCGGCAGCAATGAACCACTAAATCCAATCAGTTCAACCTCAAGGCCATACTTCTCTTTAGCCACTTTTTTAGCGACTTCCGCCACATCCTGTTCGGCACCGTTTATGACCCCAACTTTAATGTGTTTTGTATCGCTACTTTGCTGGTCGCAGCCTGCCAGTAGTATTCCTGCCAGTAATAACGCTACTCCTGTTCGTAGATGATGTGTTGTCAGTTTCATTTTTTATCCTTTTATTAATGATTACCTGACTATAGCGGTAAGGTCGCTGCGGTTAAAAAACGAAATGCTATCGATAAGAAGAAAAAGGAATAAAAGAGGAATATAAGGTCTGGCACTTCTTACTGAATACTAAAACGCGTTTCGTACAGCATGATTAGAGCGATGAAAACAAACTACACTTATGCTTCATTCGATGCCATTTGTAAAAAGGTAGAACTCATGAAACCAACGACGCTGCTTCTTATTTTCGCTGTTTTCGCGATGCCGGGTATGGTATATGCCGAGTCGCCTTTTAGCTCGTTACAATCGGCGAAAGAGAAAAATACGGTATTACAGGATTTGCGAAAAATTTGTACCCCGCAGGCATCGTTATCAGATGAAGCGTGGGAAAAGTTAATGTTGTCTGATGAAAGCAATAAACAACACATACGCGAAGCCATCGTGGCGATGGAGCGTAATAATCAGAGTAACTACTGGGAAGCGTTGGGCAGGGTAGAATGCCCGGATATGTAAGAGCGGCAACAGCCGCTGACCAACACTTCTTTAGCCTGATATCAGGATTTCTTCATTTTCACTTTTGCAGTAACCAACAGCGCGGTAAGCAACATCAACATGCCGGACAATATTAACGGCGAAGTCAGGCCAATGTTATCCAGTGCATAACCGCCAATTGCCGCGCCGCAGGTATTGGCAAGCTGAATAACAGCCACCTGAATAGATCCCGCCTTTTCTGCCTGGTCGGCTAATGAGCGGGTGATCCACGTTGACCAGCCCACGGGAATTAAAGCAAAGGTCAGCCCCCAGATAATCGCCACGCCGGTAGCAACAATTTTATCGCTTCCCCACAACGTCAGTACCAGCGCACTAAGAGCAAGCACTAACGGTGCTCCCGCTAAGGCCAGTTTTACTGAACGTTTAAGAATGATCGACGAAAGCGACGTACCGACAAAACTGGCGATACCAAAACTCAGCAGCACCAGTGTTAAGCCATCCACGCCGAATCCCGCCAGATTCATATACACAGGACGAATATACGTGAAGAAAGCGAACTGCCCCGCAAAGGACATAAAGATAGCAATCATCCCGGCCATCACCCCCGGACGCTGCAACAGGCGGAAGGTATTTTGTTTCTGATGCGAGGGTTCGCCAGGCAGCGAAGGCAATGATTTGATAATCCAGATAATACACAGCACGCCCATCACCGCTGCCGCATTAAAGACATTGCGCCAGCCGATAAGCTCGCCTAAAAAGCTGCCTAACGGCGCGGCAATCACCAGCGCAATAGAAACCGCGCCGAAGATCACCGACAGCGCCTTCGGCACCGTACGAGGCGGCACCAGACGCATGGTCAGCGACGCTGACATCGCCCAGAATCCGCCCAGCGCCAGCCCGAGACAGGCTCGACCGATTAATAACATTCTGAACGAGCTGGCAAAGGAAACCAGCAAGCAAGAGAGCGTCAGCAAGACGGCGAACAGAATGACAACGTAGCGGCGGTCGGTGGACTGAATTGTCTGGGTAATAAACAAACTGGCAAACATCGCCACAAAGGCGGTCACAGTCACCGATTGCCCGGCAAGCCCTTCCGAAATCCCTAAATCCTGCGCCATCGGCGTCAGCAAACTAACAGGCAAAAACTCAACGATAATCAGGCAGGCGACGCAAAACGCCACCGAGAAAACGGCTGACCAGTTCGGTTGGGTGATGGCATCCGCGCCACAGTTTTCTTCGATATGTTCACTCATGGTGTTACCCGTGGCATGTTTCAGGGGAAAAGCCGGTCAGTTTAGCATTGAAATGTGTGACGTATTTAACGTTTTTGCAACTTTTACGGTGTTGCTTGAGCTGGAGTTAAGATCGAAACGGAACAGGGCAAAGATTACCGAATGCGGCATGAACGCCTTATCCCCCCTACAGGTCAGGCGCGGTCTGTAGGCTGATAAGACGAAGCGGTTTTAATGCAGCCAATGAACGCCCTCAACAGGCTGAAAGAACGCGTTATAACGCATCTGGAAAGCGTTAATCTCCTGCATTTCAGGTTCTGTTTCGCGCAGAAAACCCAGCGCCAGCCTTACTTGTGCATCGGTAATGGGAGCAGCAAGGCGGGCTTTTTGTAAAATTCGATGCCATTGCAGCAGATTCTGTTCGCTGCCATCGACAATGACAATTTGCCAGATGAGCAACACCTGCGCAGCATTTTGCAGGTGCGACTCATCCGGGCGATGCAGATAACGTAAAAATTCGTCACCCGCTGACTTTCCCATCTGATCGACCATCGATTCGATGGGTACGACATCAATATTCAGCCGATCGCTCAGGCGGCGAATCGCCTTTCTGGCTCCGGATGTCAGCACCCGAAAACCAACCACAAACACCACCGCCAGCGTAGCGAGCATTATCCAGATCATGAGTTCTCCTGCGTAACCGGCACTCATGATATCTGGAAACACTTATCAGATACTAATCCAC
Organism: Escherichia sp. MOD1-EC5495; assembly: GCF_002965965.1. Lineage (NCBI taxonomy): Bacteria > Pseudomonadati > Pseudomonadota > Gammaproteobacteria > Enterobacterales > Enterobacteriaceae > Escherichia > Escherichia sp. MOD1-EC5495. The sequence goes on along the minus strand of NZ_PTRI01000005.1, from coordinate 81,429 downwards.
CAGGATGATTTTCAGCGCAAACAGCGCCGCTACAACCACCACACACAGGTTCAGATCGCGCCATCGTCCGGTACAAACTTTCATAATGCAGTACGACATAAAGCCCAGCGCGATACCTTCGGTGATCGAGAAAGTAAAGGGCATCATCACCGTAGTAATAAATGCGGGCACCGATTCGGTAAAATCATCCCAGTTAACGCGCGCCAGACTTGAGGTCATTAACACGCCCACAAAGATGAGCGCCCCGGCAGTCGCATAGGGGGGAACCATTGCCACCAGCGGTGAGAAGAACATAACCAACAGGAACATAACGCCGACCACAACCGCAGTCAGCCCCGTGCGGCCACCGACCGCCACACCAGAAGTACTTTCAATATAGGCGGTAACAGACGAGGTGCCGATAAACGCACCCGCCACCGAACTGACGCTATCGACATACAGCGCCTTATTCATATTAGGGAATTTACCATTACTATCTATTAAGCCAGCTTTATCAGTTACCCCAATTAATGTTCCTGATGAATCAAATAGGTTGATCAGCATAAAGGAGAAAATGATACCGGCAAGTTCAAGCGACAACGCGCCGCTCAAATCGACTTCACCAATGACACCGCTAATATCGGGTGGAATGGAATAGATGCCGCTAAAATGAACATCACCGAAAAATAATCCACAGCAGGAAGTAACAACAATAGAAACCAACACCGCCGCATGAAAATTACGTGATGACAACACGGTTATAATAAAAAAACCTAAAATACCTAACAACACGCCGTGAGAACTTAAATCGCCAATCATAACCAGCGTATCTTTATTGGCAACAATAACACCGGTATTTTTTAATCCCATCAAGGCAATAAATAACCCGATACCACTGGTGATACCAATACGTAAGCTTAACGGAATGTTGGAAATCATCCAGTAACGGATACGAAAAAGCGTGAGCAAAAACAGTCCGATTGCGCCCCAAAATATGGCTCCCATCCCGGTCTGCCAGGAGATCCCCATCGCCCCCACGACCACGAACGCGAAGAAGGCGTTCAGCCCCATCGCCGGTGCCAGCGCCACGGGCAAGTTAGCAAATATCCCCATCGCAATGCTGCCAATACCGGCAATTAAACAAGTGGTGACAAATACCACTTTCGGATCCATTTGTGCCGCACCGAGGATTTGCGGGTTAACAAAAACGATGTACACCATGGTTAAAAAAGTGGTCATCCCCGCAATCAATTCTGTGCGGACGGTGGTTCCATGTTGAGGAAGTTTAAATAATCGCGAAAGCGTCCCTGATTCATTACTCACGTAATCGGTATTGTCATTATTCATTTTTTTGTCCATTGAAGGAATTTTAAATCCTTGCTTTTGTAAAACAAATGACAACACTGGTTCAGTGATAATTATCACATTTCAATTGCACATTAATGGATATTCTTTAATAATCTCGCGACGTTTCTTTATGATAAATAATAATCAATTTGATAAAATCAAAATGAGAAAAACATGAATAATTCTATTAACCATAAATTTCATTACATTAGTCGGAGCGAATACCAGGAATTGTTAGCCGTTTCCCGTGGCGAAGCCGTTGCCGATTATATTATTGATAATGTCTCTATTCTGGATCTGATCAATGGCGGAGAAATTTCCGGCCCGATTGTGATTAAAGGGCGTTACATTGCCGGTGTTGGTGCAGAATACGTCAACGCTCCGGCTTTACACCGAATTGATGCTAACGGCGCAACGGCAGTACCAGGATTTATTGATGCTCACCTGCATATTGAATCCAGCATGATGACGCCGGTCACCTTTGAAACAGCCACCCTGCCACGCGGCCTGACAACTGTTATTTGCGATCCCCATGAAATCGTCAATGTCATGGGCGAAGCCGGATTCGCCTGGTTTGCCCGCTGCGCCGAACAGGCAAAGCAGAATCAGTATTTGCAAGTCAGCTCTTGCGTACCCGCACTGGAAGGCTGCGATGTAAACGGCGCCAGTTTTACTCTCGAACAGATGCTCGCCTGGCGAGATCACCCGCAGGTTACTGGCCTCGCGGAGATGATGGACTACCCAGGCGTAATTAGCGGGCAGGATGCGCTGCTCGATAAACTGGACGCATTTCGTCATCTGACGCTGGACGGTCACTGCCCCGGTTTAGGCGGTAAAGAACTTAACGCCTATATTGCCGCCGGTATTGAAAACTGCCATGAGAGCTATTTGCTGGAAGAAGGCCGTCGGAAATTACAACTCGGCATGTCGTTGATGATCCGCGAAGGGTCCGCTGCCCGCAACCTTAACGCGCTGGCACCGTTGATCAACGAATTTAACAGCCCGCAATGTATGCTCTGTACCGATGACCGTAACCCGTGGGAAATCGCCCATGAAGGGCATATCGATGCCTTAATTCGCCGCCTGATCGAACAGCACAATGTGCCGCTGCATGTGGCATATCGCGTAGCCAGTTGGTCAACAGCGCGCCATTTTGGTCTTAATAATCTCGGTTTACTGGCGCCCGGCAAGCAGGCCGATATCGTCCTGTTAAGTGATGCGCGAAAGGTCACGGTGCAGCAGGTGTTGGTGAAAGGCGAACCGATTGACGCGCAAACTTTGCAGGCACAAGAGTCGGCGAGACTGGCGCAATCCGCCCCACCGTATGGCAATACTATTGCTCGCCAGCCGGTTTCCGCCAGCGACTTTGCCCTGCAATTTACCCCTGGAAAACGCTATCGGGTCATTGACGTTATCCATAATGAGCTGATTACGCACTCCCGCTCCAGTGTTTACAGTGAAAACGGTTTTGATCGCGATGATGTGTGCTTTATTGCCGTACTTGAGCGTTACGGGCAACGGCTGGCTCCGGCCTGTGGCTTGCTCGGCGGCTTTGGTTTGAATGAAGGCGCGCTGGCTGCGACGGTCAGCCATGACAGCCATAATATTGTGGTGATCGGTCGTAGTGCAGAAGAGATGGCGCTGGCGGTCAATCAGGTGATTCAGGATGGCGGCGGGCTGTGTGTTGTACGTGACGGTCAGGTGCAGAGCCATCTACCGTTGCCCATTGCCGGGCTGATGAGCACCGACACGGCGCAGTCGCTGGCGGAACAAATTGACGCCCTGAAAGTCGCCGCCCGCGAATGTGGTCCGTTACCGGATGAACCGTTTATTCAGATGGCGTTTCTTTCCCTGCCAGTGATCCCCGCGTTGAAACTGACCAGCCAGGGGTTGTTTGATGGCGAGAAGTTTGCCTTCACTACGCTGGAAATTGCAGAATAAAAAAATGCCCGGCGTCATGCCGGGCAAAAGTCACCAGTTACGTTTATGCCACTGTCAACTGCTGAATTTTTTTCTCGCGGCGGATTTTGCGTTCTTCCATTACCGCGACTATCGCCATCAGGCAGATACAGCCAATTGCGGCGATATCCAGCGCGGCGAAGGTTCCAGCCCAGCCGGTGAGGCCGAATACCGGAGTACCATCGGCAATCATCCCCAGACCTAGCTTGGCAAAGCTGTCGCCAATCAGGTAGGCGAAGGTGCCTTTAATCCCGTCGGCTGCGCCGATCGCTTTTTTCGGTACAAAGCCAACAGCCGCCACGCCAATCAACAGTTGCGGACCAAATACCAGGAAACCTAATGCAAAGAGAGAAGCCAGGTAGATATATTGATTGCTGGCGTGCTGATACACACCGAGTGTCGCGATAATCAGCGCCAGCGCGATGCAGGCGACCAGGCCACGGCGACCGTTCGCCAGGTCAGAGAGCCAGCCCCACAGCAGCGTACCGACCAGTGCGCCTGCTTCAAACAGCGTAAAGCCCTGAATCGCTACTGCTTTAGAAAGTTTCAGTTCCTGGAACGCGTACACGGTTGACCACTGGTCGATACCAATACGCACCACATAGAGGAAAATGTTGGCGAAGCACAGCAGCCAGATCACTTTGTTTTTCAGCACATACTCAACAAAGATCTGCCACTTGGTCATATCGGTAGATTCTGTCTCTTTGTCCTCTTCGCTGATCTCCTCGCCGAACAGCTCTTCAGCTTTGCCAAGGCCATAAGATTCCGGGGAGTCGCTGCCGTAACGCAGGCCGATAAAACCGACAATCAGCGCGATAATCGACGGGAAGATAAACATGCCGATGACATGACCATCGAACAGGTAATTTGCCCCGAACAGCGCCACACCTGCTGCGCCTGCACCACCAAGGTTGTGAGAAATGTTCCAGAAACCGAGGAACGTCCCGCGTTTACGACGCGGCGTCCATTTGGTGATGGTGGAGTAACTGCACGAACCGCCGGTACTCTGGAAAAAGCCGCTCAAGGCATAGAAGGCAATCATCAGGAACAGGCTAACCGAGCCGCTGCCCATACTGGCACTGAAGCCCAGCATACAAATGGCAGAGAGGATAAGCATGAACGGCAGGAATTGTTTGGTGTTTTTGCCGTCGGCGTAGTAGGAAACCAGCGTTTTACCCACGCCATAAGTGATGGAGAAACCCAGGCCGATCATCCCCAGCTGCGTCATGCTCAACCCGTAGGTCGAAATCATATCGTTCTGCGCGATGTTAAAGTTCTTGCGAATCAGGTACATCGTCAGGTAGCCGATAAAGACCACCAGGTAGGATTGCATGAACGGTTTGAACCACATTTTGCGCCGCACTTCGAGCGGAAGATCCAGGGTCGGCTTGCGAACCTGGTTTAGGAAAGCCAGCATGGGTTACTCCTGATTTCCCTTCATACTTCAAGCCGCAGGTGCCTTAGCTGCACGCATTCCTCCCGGTCACATAGTTCACTATGCTCCCGGGACTCACGCGTTTGCTGCGTTCCTGCAACTTGAATTATTTTGGGAAAGAATTAATGAATGATGGCATTGTAAAAATCAGCAGCAAATCAGGCCTGAGATAGCGTCCAGGCAGAACCAGGAAAATTTCTTAGTTTTGCCGGATATGAAGTGAAAAGGTGAGATGCATCACGCTTCGCGCGGTGTCTGGGCGTTCAAAAAGGGCAGTAACAGCAGTGCGGAAATCCCGGCGGCGATAGAGATAACCACAAAAAATCCGCTCCAGTGCCAGGTATCGAGCACTTTCGCCAGCGGCCAACCAGCAAGCGACGCCCCCAGATAAGCAAACAAGCCGACAAACCCCGTCGCCGCCCCGGCCGCCTCTTTGTGGGAACACTCTGCCGCCGCCATGCCGATTAACATCTGCGGGCCAAAGACAAAAAAACCAATGGTGAAGAAGCAGGTTGCCTGCATCACGTAGCTGGCAAATGGCATCAGCCACAGCGAGCCGACTGAAAGCAAAATTCCGGCGGCGAAAATCAAATTCATCGGCCCACGGTTGCCGTTAAACAATTTGTCCGAGCCCCAACCGGCTACCAGCGCACCGATAAATCCGCCCAGTTCAAACATCGTCACTGCCGTATTCGCCGTGACCAGATCGACGCCCAGCGTCTCGGACATATACAAATTGCCCCAGTCGTTGATTGCCGCCCGGACCACATAGACCAGCACATAGCAAAACGAAAGCAGCCAGATATACGGATTCAGCAACACATATTTGGTGAGGATCTCTTTACGCGTCAACCCTGCCCCTTCTTGTTGTTGAGCAATTTCCAGCGCGTCGTGTCGCCATTCACCGACCGCCGGTAAACCTAACGCCTGCGGGCGATCGCGTAGCCGCCAGCAGAGAAAAATCCCCACGACTATCGCCATACAACCAGCAATCATCATCCCGGCACGCCAGCCGTAATGCAGCGCGCTCGCTGCCATCACAATGGGAATGAGTGCGCCGCCGACGTTATGCGCCGTGTTCCATAATGCCCACCAACCGCCGCGCTCGGTACGTGAATACCAGGCCGTTAACAGACGCGCACACACCGGTGAACCCCAGCCCTGGAAAAAGGCGTTCAGCACCCAGAGCACGGCAAACGCCCATAGCGAAGTGGAAAATCCAAACAGAATGTTGATGATGCCAGTCGCAATAAGCCCCATCCCCATAAAATAACGCGCATTTGAGCGGTCGCTGACAATGCCGGAAACAAACTTCGACAAGCCGTAGGTGATGTAAAACAGGGTTGCTAACAGGCCGATATCGCTACGACTTAGCACGCCAGTGGCGAGGATTTCCGGCATCGCGGCGTTAAAACTCTTACGCGTGAAATAAAACAGCGCATAGCCCAACCAGATTGTCAGCAAAATATGCCGACGCCAGTAGCGATAGCGGGCATCAATTTCACGTTTATCGCTTATCAGCGGCGCGTCGGCAGGCGCTTTCAGGAACTGCAACATCATCAAGCCTTACACATAACGTTGGGGTAGAGAGACACTGACGCGCGTGCCGTGCAGACAAGATATGGTCAAGGTGCCGCCCAACGCCGTTACGCGCTCGCGCATTCCGGTGAGACCAAAACCGTGTTGACCTGAATCTGGCGGCAAACCGCTACCATCGTCGTCAATCACCAGCATCAATCGCTCATCCTGCTGCCAGCCTTGCAGCGTGACCGCACTGGCATCGGCATGTTTCACAATGTTGTTCAGCCCTTCCTGGCAGACTCGAAACAGCGTCACACGCTGGTTTTCACTTAATGCTGATTCATCTATCCGCCATTCGAGATGACTGACAATGCCGCGACCTTCCAGCTCCATTTCTCGCATCAGTGAACGGATAGCCTGCTCCAGGGTGAGATCATCCAACTGGCGCGGACGTAACCGCCCTAACAAGCGGCGCACCGCGTCGTAAACTCCCAGCGACAGTTGTTCGATTAACTGCCCGCTCTGCTTCACGCTGGCGTTATCTGCCGCCAGCCGCTGAACAATGCCCGCCTGAGTACGAATGGCAGTGATGGTCTGACCGATATCGTCGTGCAGTTCACGAGCCACATCGCGGCGCACGCTCTCTTCGGTTTCCAGCAAACGTTCGGCAAGATGCTGATTGCGTGCCAGCTCCTTCTGTAGCGACTGGTTAAGCTCACGCAGTCGCTGAATACCTGCACCAAGTAACAGCCCCGTCAAACTTTGCACCAGAAGCGAGAGCAATAAATCTACCGGATGATCGCGCCATGTCTGGCTGGCAATCAGCGCAATGGCATTCATCAACGTCGCAATCAGCGCCCCTTGCCAACCATAGTGCCAGGCCAGAGCGATAATCGGCAGCGCCAGGCAGAATGGCGTAAAACGCGACAGTTCGTTCGGCAACCCCAGTTGCAGCCAGAGGCTGATAACAAACAGCAGCAAGTACCAAATCAGATGCCGCCCGCGCCAGTTTATCGGCTGAGAAACCAGCGACGGCCCCAGCGGCAGCCAGGTGTTATTCGCCAGGTAGTGCCAGAACACAAGGCAAACAGGAGCCAGCGTCAGACCACCAGTTAAGGTTAATAACAGCGCGTTCCACGATTCGTTACCATACCCGTGCCAAAGCCAGGGCAGCGACTGTAACAACGCTGCCGCCGTCAACGCAGCCCCCTGTAACAACAATGTGCGCCAGTCGCGCTGATGGCGAAAGCGGGAAATCAACGCCACGGGCAGTAACGTCAATAAACTACCGATCATCAATAACGGAAAATGCGTTAACCCGACAGCCTGCGTCAGCCAGTAAATCAGCAGCCATTCCGCGCCCAGCAACACGGGCCAGTATCCGCGCGGGCATTGCAACATCAGCCCCAGTCGCAGACCAAACGGAAACAGCAATACCGCCAGATCCGGTCGTTCAACCAGATGCAGGCTAATACTCCACAGGCAAAACCATGCTGCAGAGAAGATAAAAAAGCAGGAAATTACAGTATTTAAGCGGGAGAAAAATGTCTTCATCACCAGCCATCAAACATGCGGCGAGCCAGTTCAACATCGTTACTGACGCCCAGTTTGTCCATCAGATTAGCGCGATGTACGTGCACAGTTTTCGGCGACAAGCCCAGTTCGGCGGCAATCTCTTTCACCGCCATCCCTTGCGCCAGCTTTTCCGCCACCTGACGTTCGCGTTTGGTCAGCGGATCCTGGCGACCGGATGCCAGTTTAATGGCGATATCTGGCGTCAGATAACAGCCGCCCGTGGCAACGGTATGCACCGCAGCGATCAGTTCGTCCGGGCTACAGCGTTTGGAGAGAAAGCCGCGTGCGCCCGCATTGAGCGCCTGTTCAACCAGCGCCGGACTGTCATGAACGGAGAGCATAATCGTCGCCATACCTTTTGGAAGCTGGCTTAATAACTCCAGTCCGGAAATATCCGGCATGGAGATATCGCAAATACACACCTGCACACCGCGCCCTGGCAACCCGGCCAGCGCCTCGCGCCCCGAACCAAACTCGGCAACTACCTGCAAATCAGGTTCCAGCCCCAGCAACTGCGCAAAGCCGGAGCGGACGATAAGGTGATCGTCTATAAGGGCAACGGTTATCATGGTCTTGTCCTGGCGGGTAAAAAAAACGCGCTTACCTTAACGATAAGCGCGCCGCTGTTCAAGCCTTGAGCGGTTACTGAAAGAACACAGCAATCTTGTTAAACATGGTCGGGTCGGACTGATTACGCTGCACTTTTACCACATCTTCCAGTTTGTCGATCTGGCTTATCATCTGCTCCAGCCGCTGATCATCATTCACCAGTAGCCAGATATGGCTTTTGTCGCTGTCCTGAACAGGCAGACAGAGAATGCCTTCAACGTTAAAGGCGCGGCGGGCAAAAAGCCCACAAACATGCGTCATTACACCAGGATGGTTGCGAACGGTGAGTTCCAGAATCACGTTGTCATGAGTTGTATTTTGCATGGTTTATTCCCCCACCATTTCAGTATTCGCCGCACCTGGCGGCACCATCGGGTAAACTTTTTCTTCCGCATCAATCCGTACATGAATCAGTGCCGGACCAGGGCGATTAATAATTTCTTGCAACGCGGCCTGCGGATCGGCTTCATTATTCAAATCACACGTTTCGAGGCCGAATCCGGCGGCAATCTGCATAAAATTGATTTTGCCCGGATAGGTAGCGGCAAAAACACCCTGCTTGTAGAACAGACTTTGTTGCTGATGCACCAGCCCCAGAGCTTCGTTGTTCATCAGAATGATTTTGACATCAAGCTGGTTTTCGCTGGCGGTGGCCATCTCCTGAATATTCATCATCAGACTGCCGTCACCGGAAAAACACAACACTTTGCGATCAGGGTTCGCCAGCGCCGCGCCAATCGCCGCAGGCAGACCAAAGCCCATCGTTCCCAGCCCGCCAGAGGTCAGCCACTGACGTGGACGATTGAGCGGATAAGCCTGCGCCGTCCACATCTGATGTTGACCAACATCGGTGGTAATAATCGCGTTGTCATCCACGCAGGCGGCAACGGCATTAATCAGGCCGTAATGTGTTAAGGGATCGCACGCTTTTGGAATTGGACACGGGTATTCGCGCTGTAAATCAGCCACCAGTTGATGCCACTCTTCTCGCGGCTGGGCTTCCACCTGCGGGATCAGTTGCGCCAGCACGTCATCGACATCCGCCTGAATCGCTACATGCGGTTGCTTCACTTTACCCAGCTCTGCGCGGTCGATATCCACATGGATGATTTTGGCGTTCGGACAGAACTCCTCGGTTTTGCCAATCGCCCGGTCATCAAAACGTGCTCCGAGAACAATCAGCAGATCCGCCTCCTGCAAGATATAGTTGGTGCTGCGCACGCCGTGCATCCCCAGCATACCCAGCGACAGTGGATGCGCTTTTGGCAACATGCCCAGCGCCATTAAGGTCATAGTGGTGGGCAATTGCGCTTTCTCTGCCAGTTCACGCACCCGCTCAGGTGCGTTGATCACACCGCCGCCCAGATAAAGTATCGGACGTTTGGCAGCGTTAATCATCGCTGCCGCATCACAAATACTCTCTTCGCTAAAGGCGGGTGCGGCGGCTTTTTCTGCCATAGCCGGCTGTTCTTCAATCTCAAAAACCGCTGTTTGCACATCCTTAGGAATGTCTATCCACACCGGGCCAGGACGGCCTGATTGCGCAATGCGGAAGGCATCGCTCATGACCTGCGGGAGTTCTTCGATATGCCTGACCAGATAGTTATGTTTGGTGATGGGGATAGAGATGCCGTAGGTATCGACTTCCTGGAAGGCGTCGGTGCCAATCATCGAGGCCGGAACCTGACCGGTGATGCAAATCAGCGGGATGGAGTCCAGCCGCGCATCGGCAATGGCGGTCACCAGGTTAGTCGCCCCCGGCCCACTACAGGCCATGCAAACCGCTGGTTTGCCGTCGGTACGCGCCATCCCCTGGGCGATAAATCCCGCGCCCTGTTCGTGACGAGCCAGAATATGGCGGATTTGCGTGCTTTGGCTTAAGGCGTCATAGACAGGGAGAATCGAGCCGCCCGGTATCCCCGTCACAATCTTAATGCCCTGCTGCTCCAGAAAATGAACGATAAATTCTGCGCCGGTAAAACGCTTGCGTGTCGATGTTATGCCCGAACTTGCCATGCTCCAGTCCTTTTCTTTTGAGCCGACTTTCCGGGGGTGCTTAAACGAAAAACCCCGCCCGGTTTGCGCCGGCGGGGTTTTGGAATCGTGTGTTGTTCCAGTCCCTACGGCGCATTGCCGACGACCACCACCACACGCACGACGACCACTGCGGCGGATGGCGCAGTTGGTAGTAGTTTTGCGTTGAGCATGGAAATAGTCATTGGGGACCTTGTTGGTTTTGTGTTTAACAATATTTATACAAGCACAGGTTTACAGGGGAGACAATGGAAAATTTTTCATCAAGGGAAAATTGAGGGATTGATCACGTTTTGTACTGAAATCGCGGGTAACAAAAAACCCCGCCGGAGCGAGGTTTCGTCAGCCGCTCGCGGCTGGTAACCGCAAAGCACACTGTATTATGTCAACACTGAAAGTATACGCATTCTATGAAGAACGCGCAATTTCGGCACGAATTTTGACTTATTTAGCGCATAGTTGAGTATCGATCACAGTTTGCGTTTTGTCTAAAAATTACTGTTTATTTATACAGTGCAATTCTATAATATCACTGTACGCAATGTGTTATGCGGGGCCGCATCGTTACCCGGCGCACTAAGTCCTGGCTGAAACGGGTGGTGCCGTCAGCGCCTTAACCCCGCGTGAGCACACTGTGTTATGTCAACAGCACAACGTTTCTCCTTGAGATACCGCGTGCACAACAGCCGACCACAGGCAGCGGAAAGGTACGTCGGCTGGTAGTGCTCCTGAACCACAGGAGACGCGTATGAGCCTGGTGGATATCGCCATTCTTATCCTCAAACTCATTGTTGCAGCACTGCAACTGCTTGATGCTGTTCTGAAATATCTTAAGTAATTCAGATTCAAGCCGCACTAAAGGGGAGCGGGAAACCGCTCCCCTTTCATATTCTGCTTGCAAATGAGTGTCAGATGCGATGCTGATGCATCTTTTCCGACCTACAGAATTTATTTAAGTCAAAGTCCCTTCCGGCAACATTTATTGCCGCTTTTGTTTATATATTCTGCCGTTTTTCTTATTACTATTCCTCATATATATCTGGCTAACATTTATCAATGTGATAGATTTCTCTCCCGCATTTATTCGAATGCGCAGTAACTTATTCCAAATATATTTTTATAAGCGTCTGTGATAATGAAAAGGCATAGAAACGTCAATTTATTATTGATGTTGGTATTACTCGTGGCCGTCGGCCAGATGGCGCAAACTATTTATATTCCTGCTATTGCCGATATGGCGCGCGATCTCAACGTCCGTGAAGGGGCGGTGCAGAGCGTAATGGGCGCTTATCTGCTGACCTACGGTGTCTCACAACTATTTTATGGCCCAATTTCCGACAGGGTTGGTCGTCGCCCGGTGATCCTCGTCGGAATGTCCATTTTTATGTTAGCGACGCTGGTTGCGGTCACCACCTCCAGCCTGACGGTATTGATTACTGCCAGCGCAATGCAGGGGATGGGAACCGGTGTCGGTGGTGTGATGGCGCGTACATTGCCGCGTGACTTGTATGAACGGACACAGCTACGCCACGCTAATAGCATGTTAAATATGGGTATTCTGGTCAGCCCTTTGCTCGCACCATTAATTGGCGGCCTGCTGGATACCATGTGGAGCTGGCGAGCCTGTTACCTGTTTTTACTGGTGCTTTGTGCTGGCGTGACCTTCAGTATGGCACGCTGGATGCCAGAAACGCGCCCTGTCGATGCGCCACGTACGCGTCTGCTCACCAGCTACAAAACGCTCTTTGGAAATGGCGGTTTTAACTGCTATTTACTGATGCTGATTGGCGGTCTGGCAGGGATTGCCGCCTTCGAAGCCTGTTCTGGGGTGCTGATGGGCGCAGTATTAGGACTGAGCAGTATGACGGTCAGTATTTTGTTTATTCTGCCAATTCCGGCGGCATTTTTCGGTGCATGGTTTGCCGGACGCCCAAATAAGCGGTTCTCTTCGTTGATGTGGCAGTCCGTTATCTGTTGCCTGCTGGCAGGACTGATGATGTGGCTCCCCAGCTGGTTTGGCGTGATGAATGTCTGGACGCTGCTCGTTCCCGCAGCATTGTTCTTTTTCGGAGCCGGGATGCTATTTCCGCTGGCAACCAGCGGCGCGATGGAGCCTTTCCCCTTCCTGGCGGGCACGGCTGGCGCACTGGTCGGTGGTCTGCAAAACATTGGTTCCGGCGTGCTGGCATCGCTCTCTGCGATGTTGCCGCAAACCGGTCAGGGCAGCCTGGGGTTATTGATGACCTTAATGGGATTGTTGATCGTGCTGTGTTGGCTGCCGCTGGCGACGCGGATGTCGCAGCAGGGACAGCCCGTTTAACTCACCTCACCACAGCATCGTCATCAACTCCACTGGAGAACGATGCTGCTTTATCAAGTCGCGCATTACCCGCATGTGCGGCGCGGAGTGGGAATAAAAAGCCTGATAGCCAGCACAAAGTACCTTGCCCGACTGACCATCCCTGGCATGAGGGCACAGGAGATACCAGTCACACTCCTGACAGCCCCGCCGTGGTTGTTGGCTTTCGTTCCCGCACCATTTTTGCAGCGTGACATCAAAAAGCTCGATTGATATACGACTGATATCTGTCCGCACCCAACACTCGAACAGGGCGATTAAAAATTGTCCCCATAACTCGGTTGTCACCGACGCTGCCGTCAGCTCGCCCCGGTCATCAAATTCTATATGGGGAATGAGTTGCACGGCGCGGATGCCCCTCTGTTTGAAATTCTGATAAAAATCACCTGGTTGTAATGCATCTTTATACTCTACAACCAGTTTATGCCTGTCCTCTTTAGCATTTATAACCTGACTTCCTGTCATGTGATTCTCTCAATTAATACGATAAGTTGGTGTATATGCGTAACAGCAAACAGTATTGCGAGAGATAACACCGCGAGGGAGATCATAAATTTGTCACGGATTACGCAAATTTGGGAAAAATCGCTATTAGCCACATCCATTAAATTACGATTTCGTGTATAGCGCCAGAGGATTAGTGCCACAAAGGCGAGGATGCCAATAGAAATCCAGAACAATATGCCTGACTGATGCCAATTGTGTTTGATGGCCAGCGCCATCAACGCGCCATAGCCCAACATGGTGCGAAACCATGCCAGCGATGTGCGTTCCGGCTGAAGACCTGGATCGGCAATCCTTCTGGCTTTGCGGCTATCCGGCATACAAAACCAGTCCCATAACGATCACCGCCACGATCATCAATATTAAGCTGATGATTAATAAGCTGTTAGTGTAGGGTAAATCTTCTTTCAGACGCATCGCTTTTTCATTGCGTAACCAGCGCAGGTAACCATACATTGCCAGTCCGCCAGAAAATAAGCATAGCAATAACGCCAGCAGCTCGCGAATGACTGGCGTGGCGAAATCCGGCGCAAGCTGATCCAGCCCCACACCTGCTGCCAGAAACCCTAATGCAGTACGGATCCACGCCAAAAATGTACGCTCATTAGCCAACGAGAAGCGGTAATCGGGTGCTTCACCGAGGCGGGATATTTTCATTGTGGCTCCTTTGCAATTTCACAATAGCGGTGTTTTATCCGTCTATTTTTAGGAATTTTGGTCGATGTTTTCTTGATATGCTTTGCCATCCGCTACAAGGAGGTCAGATGGATATCTTAGCGCAAAATAAAATCAGTTCACTGGGTATGCTGTTCGGTGCCATCGCTTTAATGATGGGCATTATCCACTTTTCCTTCGGCCCTTTTTCCGCACCGCCGCCAACGCTTGAAAGCATCGTGGCGGACAAAACGGCTGAAATTAAAAGAGGTCTTCTCGCTGGAATAAAAGGTGAAAAAATTACGACAGTGGAGAAAAAAGAGACGCCTGATATCGATAAAATCCTCGATCAAGGCGGCATCGCATTGGCCATTGCCGCGCTACTCTGCGCATTTGTTGGCGGTATGCGTAAGGAAAATCGCTGGGGCATTCGCGGCGCTCTGGTTTTTGGCGGCGGGACGCTGGCTTTCCATACCTTGCTTTTTGGTATCGGCATCATCTGCGGTCTTCTGCTGATATTCCTGATCTTTTCCTTCCTGACCGGCGGTTCACTGGTTTAAGCGGCTCGGTGGTGTTCTGAAATGCCGGGTGGAGTGCCGTTTACGGCAACTCCACCCGCAAAAGAATTAACCGATACTCCAGAAAAGCACCGCAAGTAACTGTGGTGTGATAATGCGCAGGAACATGACTAACGGATACACCGTGGCGTAAGAGAGTGCCGCCGCACCGCTGGTAGGATGAAGATTATTGGCAAACGCCAGCGCCGGAGGATCGGTCATAGAGCCAGCCAACATCCCGCACATGGTCAGGTAATTCATTTTGGCTAACATCCGCGCCAGAATGCCGACTGTAATCAGCGGAATTGCGGTGATCAGGGCACCATAACCAATCCAGCTTAGCCCCTCGCCATTGACCAGGGTATCGACAAAATCGCCGCCGGATTTCAGACCCACTACCGAGAGGAACAGTACGATCCCCAGCTCCCGCAGCGCGAGGTTGGCGCTTGGTGGCATAAACCAGTAAAGCTTGCCGATACTGCCGATACGCCCAAGGATCAGCGCCATAATCAGCGGCCCCCCCGCCAGCCCCAGCTTCAATGCCGCCGGGAATCCAGGCACAAACACGGGAATGGAGCCTAACAACACGCCAAGACCGATACCAATAAACACCGGTAACATTTGAACCTGTTGCAGTTTTTGCTGCGCATTACCTAATACATTAGCAACGGCATCAATAGCAGAAGGCCGCCCCACCAGGTTGAGGATATCGCCAAATTGCAGGCTAATATCGCCACTGGCGACCAGTTCAACCCCGGCACGGTTCAGGCGCGAGATAACAACGTCATAGCGTTCTTTAAAGTGCAGGTCGCGAATACGTTTACCGAGCACATTTTCATTGGTGACCACCACGCGTTCGACGCGCAAATCGGTGCCTTTCGTTGATAGCGAAGTATCCACCTCCTGACCAATCACCAGTTGTGCATTATGCAAATCCGCAGGCTGTCCCACCAGATGCAGCAAATCGCCAAGTTGAATAACGGTCTCTGGCGAAGGCACTTTTAGGGTTTCTTCTCGTTTCAATCGTGAGCAGATAACTTTATCGCCATTAAGAATCGGCACATCTTTAATGGCTAAATTATGCAAATTAGGGTTCTCAACACGGATGTTAATCGTCCTGATTAGCGCACCGCCGTTGGTTCGCGTGGACTCGTGCTGCTGGGCCTCAGTCTCAACATTGACGCGGAAAATAACTCGCTGCATCCACATGGTGAACAAAATCCCACAAATGCCGAATGGATACGCCATCGCGTAACTCATCCCCATCTGATCGACCATCTCCATCGGTGTGCCGAGATCGCGTAAGATTTGCTGACCTGCCCCCAATGCTGGCGTATTGGTGACCGCGCCAGAGAAAATCCCCAGCACCACAGGCAGTGGAATATCGAAAAGTTTATGCAGGATAGCGGTAACCAGACCGCCGATAATGACTATCAGAACAGCAAACAAGTTGAGGCGTAACCCGGAGACGCGCAATGAGGCAAAGAAGCCCGGCCCCACCTGAATCCCGATGGTATAAACAAACAGGATCAGGCCAAATTCCTGGATAACATGCAGCATATCGCTACTTAATGTCATCCCAGCCTGAGAAACGAAATGGCCGACGATGATCCCACCAAACAGCACGCCGCCAATGCCTAATCCTATGCCGCGAAACTTGACGTTGCCGATAAACAAACCGACAACCGCCACCAAAGCCAGAATACTGACTGTTAATGCTATATCACTCATCGTCCATTTCTCTTGAAATAACATTTTAATTACCAGGGATTATGGCTGAATCGGTGAAGCAGATTTGCCTTATGGCGCACATTATCACGGGAAAGAGAGTGCCGGAACATCTTAACCTGGCGAAAATTAATACAGAGATGAAGATGGTAGATAAAAAAAGCCCCACCAGACTGGCGGGGCAAAAAGAATAGCTAATTAGCTATTTAACGCGGGACGTTCGCTGATAGCGATACGCTGCGCAGCGATGGGTTCAGGCTCATTACGAATTAAATCAATATGCAGTAAACCATTAACGAAGGTTGCGCCAGAGACTTCCATATTTTCAGCCAGCGTAAAACTCAGACTAAATGGCTGATTCATAAGCCCTTGATGCAACCATTTTTTCTCTTCTTTTGGCTGCTCCGGCGTGCCTTTTACGCTCAGGCGCGTACCTTCCAGTTGAATCTCTAAATCTTCCTGACGGAAACCAGCCAACGCCAGAGTAATGCGGTAGTGGTTATCGTCGCTTTTCTCAATGTTGTACGGCGGGAAGCTCTGGCTTTCACCGGCGTTTTGCAATGCGTTGGCCAGTTTGTCAAAACCGATCCATTGACGCATCAGTGGGGATAAATCGAAGTTACGCATAGTCATTTCTCCTTCTAAGAAGCGAGTAAGTACCTGCAAATCCGAAGATTCGCATATGCTCCCTGACGGCGAGCATGGAAATGTCAGGCCGCGCCTGGCGGCCTTAGGGAATTAGTTGATTTCGATACGGCGCGGTTTTTTCGCTTCCGGGATCACTCGTTCGAGATCGATATACAGCAGACCATTTACCAGGTTAGCACCACGAACATGAATGTTCTCGGCTAACTGGAATTTGCGTTCAAAGTTGCGTTCAGCGATGCCCTGGTACAGATAGGTGCGCTCTTTTTGTTCGTCAGCATGAGCACCTTTCACCACCAGCAGATTGTCCTGGGCGGTAATTTCCAGTTCACTCTCAGCAAAACCCGCGACTGCGATAGCAATGCGGTAATGGTTTTCGTCTACCAGTTCAACGTTATACGGAGGGTAGCCACCATTACTCTGGCTCTGGTTGTTTTCTAAGTGGTTAAACAAACGGTCAAATCCAATAGCAGAACGGTAAAGCGGGGATAAATCAAAGTTACGCATAATCAATAGCTCCTGAAATCAGCGAGAATATAAGACCTTCCACAATGGACAGGTCGGGTAGCCAGAACACCCATCAGGCGCGTTCTCATCAGCTACGGTATAAAAATGGGTCTGGATATGCACTTTTCAAGCCTTTCCAACGGACTTTTTTTTGCAGTTTGTGGTCTATTGCATAGACTGGAGGACAGCACGAAACGTTAAAGTGCGATAGCCGCCACAGTGCGACATGATGATGATGTTATTTTCGGCAAGGGATCGCTATAACACATCATGCCAACACCCACGATTAACAGATGAATTTATTATGATAAGAAATGTGTTGTTAGCGTCCATGATATGCAGCGGAATGACATTACTCGGAGGATGCTCCAGCGTAATGTCCCATACCGGAGGTAAGGAGGGAACGTATCCCGGCACCCGCGCTAGTGTCACCATGATTGGCGATGACACGACAAACTGGGGAACCAAATCGCTGGCGATTCTCGATATGCCATTTACCGCAGTCATGGACACACTTTTGCTGCCGTGGGATGCGTTCCGCAAAGACAGTTCGGTGCGCTCGCGCGTGGAAAAAAGCGAAGCCGATGCGCAAGCCATCAATGCCGTCATTCCACCAGCCAGAATGCCAGCGAACTGACTAGCGACCCGTTTCGGTGATCCACAGCTGACCTGCTTCCATCCACGCCAGCCATTTACCGTCCGGCGAGAAGACCACGGCGTCTGCCGAAGGTGGGTTGGCGTGATTATCAGTTAAATACTCAACCTCGCCGCTTTGCGCATGGGCACAAGCAATCCGATTATCCAGCACAAAGCCCAACCATTCTCCTGAAGGATGCCAGTTAAATGCAGACTGAATATCCGTTTTGTTATGAGTTAACTGGTGCGGCTCTCCGCCCTTTGGCGAGATAAACCACAGTTGCACAATGCCGTTATCATCACGCATTAAAAACGCGATTTGCGTTCCCTGCGGGTTACAGCGTACCCAGTGGCGCGGGACGTTGACTAACCCCGGATAAGTCCGATGGTGTGTAAAGGTTAAACGTCGCTGCACGACGCCGCGCGGTGGCGCAGGCAGGGTTGTTTCCGTTCCGCTTAACGGCGCATCACTTGTTGCTTTCCAGCCTGTTTCATCTTGCGGCAGCTCAACAATAAACAGCTCCGGCACTTTCTCGCCCTTTTGCGAAAGCGTGTCGCCAATAAACGCCAGTGCGTGGTTTCCTACCCATCCTTCTTCATAAGCGCGATTGATTTCATCACTGCCAGGCTGCGGCGTGGGCGTAGTTTTACTCACCAGCACGCACCAGTGGCTACCGCTGTATTCACGCGGATGCTGCTTTTGTACGTTGACCGGGCCAAACGGTGACGCCACCCCGACGTTTCGCAAATCCAGCGCCGAATCAAGTTCATGCATTACATGGTCGTTATAAGTAAAACTCACCATTTCACCGTTCGGGCTAAAAACATGCACATGGCTGCCGCCGCGTAGCGCCCCTGGAGTGTACGGAACGGTAATATCCATTGCATCGAGATTACTCACTTTGCCGCCTTCAGCAATCACACCTCGACGGTGATGGAAATCGTAATGCCATGTTTCATCAGGATTTTCAGGGCCGTGGATGAAGACATATTTCTCTGACTTCGGATGAACGGTCACCACGCCGACGTGTGCGCCCTGTGACGCCCGGTAGATAACCTCGACCTCGCCGGTATGGATATTCACACGCTCAATGGTCTCGCCGGTAAACGACGCGCCAGAAGGGCGCACATCAAACACCAGCCACTGGCTGTCGGGTGTCCATGTATTGGTATTGGTGAGCAGGTGATTTCGTGAAGCGTTGGTGAGTTGTTTCATGGCGTGATCCTGATACAAAACGGTTCCCGCCATCATACTTCACAAGGACTTCACTTTCAGACAATAGTCTTTTGCCATCGTGATGAATGTGAGTAAAAAGATGGAACATTTCGACGTGGCGATTATTGGCCTCGGCCCGGCAGGTTCGGCGCTAGCGCGGCAGTTAGCAGGCAAAATGCAGGTCATCGCGCTGGATAAAAAGCACCAGTGCGGTACTGAAGGTTTCAGCAAGCCTTGTGGCGGTCTGTTGGCACCGGACGCACAGCGTTCTTTTATTCGCGATGGACTGACGCTTCCTGTCGATGTGATCGCCAATCCGCAGATTTTCAGCGTCAAAACCGTCGACGTCGCCGCATCGCTCACGCGTAACTACCAGCGAAGCTATATCAATATTAATCGCCATGCTTTCGACTTGTGGATGAAGTCACTGATCCCCGCCAGCGTTGAGGTTTACCACGACAGCCTGTGTCGAAAAATCTGGCGTGAGGATGATAAATGGCATGTCATTTTTCGCGCAGACGGCTGGGAGCAGCATATTACCGCCCGCTATCTGATCGGTGCCGATGGTGCCAACTCGATGGTGCGGCGACATCTCTACCCGGATCATCAGATTCGTAAATATGTCGCTATCCAGCAGTGGTTCGCAGAGAAACATCCGGTGCCGTTCTACTCCTGTATCTTTGATAATGCGATAACGGACTGTTATTCATGGAGTATTAGCAAAGACGGTTATTTTATCTTTGGCGGAGCCTATCCGATGAAAGACGGTCAGGCGCGTTTCGCGGCGCTGAAAGAAAAAATGAACGCCTTTCAGTTCCAGTTTGGCAAAGCGGTGAAAAGCGAAAAATGCACGGTGTTATTTCCCTCACGCTGGCAGGATTTTGTCTGCGGTAAGGACAACGCCTTTCTTATTGGTGAAGCGGCGGGATTCATCAGCGCCAGCTCGCTGGAGGGGATTAGCTATGCGCTCGATAGCGCAGACATTCTTCGTTCGGTATTACTGAAGCAGCCAGAGAAGATCAATACCGCCTACTGGCGCGCCACCCGCAAATTGCGTTTAAAACTCTACGGCAAGATATTAAAAAGCCGATGCCTGACTGCACCTGCCTTAAGAAAGTGGATTATGCGCAGTGGTGTGGCGCATATTCCGCAGATGAATTGCGCCGGGCACTATTCTGAAAGCAGGATGCTTTATCCTAAATAAGTGAAAAGAAAGGTATGCTTTCAGCTGTTTCATTGTTGTTTAAAGGATTAATCATGAGTTTGAATTTTAAGGGATTTTTTAAGACTGCCAGTGTATGTTCTTTGGCATTCGTGTTGACCGGATGTATCACCTGGGGGTTGGTTTCCAATACCGCAAGCCGTCCACATGCCCAGCAATGGCGGTCAGACACGATTAAGGGGTTATCGCTGGCTGAAGACAGTAACGGAACGAAAGGCTATGTTTTTGTTGGCGAATCGCTGGACTACCTGTTGACCACCGGCGGCGGTGAGGTGGTTAAAATGCTGAACGATCCGGCAATTCATGGCGAAAGAATCACCGTTTCCGATAATGCGAAATTTATTTTAAGCAGCAGTGATACGAATTTTTCTGGTGCAATAACGCTCTATTACGACTGGGATAACGAGGAAGATAAAGCACTGGCGACACAATATGGCTTTGTGTGTGATTATCAGCGTTGTACATGGATGCTGGACGGCCTGAAAGGCTCTATCCACCAGAAAAATAAAAAAGCGGATTACTCAAACGTGATGGTTTTCCATCAGCCCTTTACGGTGGGATTTTATGAGTACAAAACAACAAATGGCGTCCCGCGCGGACTCGCTAATGTGCTGCTGCCAGTCACCATTACGCTGGATATTGTGACTTCACCACTCCAGTTCCTGATTTTATGCACGACCAGAAATTGTTAATCGCTGCGGGCAAACACATTTATGCTGTTTGCCCGCCCATTGATTAATTCAGCACATACTTTTCGATTGCAAACGCCACTCCATCTTCCAGGTTGGATTTGGTGACAAAGTTCGCCGCTTCTTTCACCGAAGGAATAGCGTTATCCATCGCCACACCGATGCCTGCATATTCAATCATCGCGATGTCGTTTTCCTGATCGCCAATCGCCATAATTTCTTCCGGCTTAATGCCCAACACATCAGCCAGCGATTTCACGCCGGTGCCTTTATTGACGCGTTTATCGAGGATTTCGAGGAAGTACGGTGCACTTTTCAGCACGGTGTATTTCTCTTTTACTTCCTGCGGAATGCGCGCGATGGCCTGGTCGAGGATGGCGGGTTCATCAATCATCATCACTTTCAGGAACTGGGTATCAGGGTTCATTTTCTCCGCTTCGCAGAATACCAGCGGAATGGTGGCCACAAACGACTCATGCACCGTGTAGTAACTGATATCGCGGTTGGCGGTGTACAGCGTGGTGCGATCCAGCGCGTGGAAGTGAGAACCGACTTCACGAGAGAGTTTTTCCAGGAAACGGTAGTCGTCATAGCTGAGAGCGGTTTGCGCTACGGTGCTACCATCAGCGGCCTTCTGCACCAGCGCGCCATTGTAAGTAATGCAGTAGTCGCCCGGCTGTTCCATATGCAGTTCTTTCAGGTAGTTGTGAACGCCTGCATAAGGACGCCCTGTTGTCAGCACAACATTCACGCCACGGGCGCGAGCGGCGGCAATCGCGTTTTTAACAGCGGGAGAAATGGTGTGATCGGGCAGCAGAAGGGTGCCATCCATATCGATAGCAATGAGTTTGATAGCCATGAGTTCCCCAGGTAGATTGGTTCCTGCCCCATGCTAACGCGATTCCGCTCAAAAATCAGTACAACACCCGAGGGAAAAGGGGGATGCAACGCGCGTTGCGTGCTCCCCTTTTGCTTAGCGGAAGAGTTTCCCTTTCAGTAACTCCATACCTGCGGAAAGCAGATCGTTATTGGCTTGTGGTGACACTTCACCCTGCGGCGAGAGGGCATCAATAATCTTCGGCAATTGTTCCGCCAGCATGTTGGAAGCAACACTGGTATCTACGCCGAGTTTTTGCCCGAGATCGGACACCGCGTTTGTGCCGAGCGCCGACTCCAGTTGCTCGCCGCTCACCGGCTGATTGCCTTGTTGATTACTCAACCAGGTTGAGAGAATGGCACCTAAACCGCCACTTTGCAGTTTTTCCAGCAGCACCTGGATGCCTCCCTGCTCCTCAACCCAACTTAAAATCGCCTGATATTTTCCCGCATCGCCTTTCAGAAAGGCACCGACAACTTCATCAAAAAGCCCCATGATAATCACCTGTAAAGCGTTACGTGTTGACCCAAAAAGTATAGTTCTGCGGGATGATAATTGCGGATTGCAGAAATAAAAAGGGCGGAGATGATCTCCGCCCTTTTTTTATAGCTTCTTGCCGGATGCGGCGTTAACGCCTTATCCGGCCTACAAAAAATTGCAAATTCAATATATTGCAGAAATCCTGTAGGCCTGATAACCGTAGCGCATCAGGCACGCGCGCATTGTTAATGCCATTAAATATCGATATTCGCCGCCTTCAGGGCGTTTTCTTCGATAAACGCACGGCGCGGTTCTACGGCGTCGCCCATCAGCGTGGTGAACAGCTGGTCAGCGGCAATCGCATCCTTAACGGTAACGCGCAGCATACGACGGCTTTCCGGATCCATAGTGGTTTCCCACAGCTGTTCCGGGTTCATCTCGCCCAGACCTTTATAACGCTGGATGGAGAGGCCGCGACGGGACTCTTTCACCAGCCAGTCCAGCGCCTGCTCGAAGCTGGCTACCGGCTGACGACGTTCACCACGTTCAATAAACGCATCTTCTTCCAGCAAGCCACGCAGTTTCTCGCCCAGCGTGCAGATACGACGATATTCGCCGCCGGTGATAAACTCGTGATCCAGCGGATAGTCAGTATCCACGCCGTGGGTACGCACGCGAACAATCGGCTCGAACAGGTTTTTCTCGGCATTGGTGTGGACATCAAACTTCCACTGGCTGCCGTGCTGTTCTTTGTCGTTCAGTTCGCTGACCAGCGCGTTCACCCAGCGGGTCACAATCTGCTCGTCAGAGAGATCCGCTTCCGTCAGCGTCGGCTGATAGATAAGCTCTTTCAGCATTGCTTTCGGATAGCGACGTTCCATGCGAACGATCATTTTCTGCGCCGCATTGTACTCCGACACCAGTTTTTCTAACGCTTCGCCAGCTAAAGCTGGTGCACTGGCGTTGGTATGCAAAGATGCACCATCCAGAGCGATAGAAATTTGGTACTGATCCATCGCTTCATCGTCTTTAATGTACTGCTCTTGCTTGCCTTTCTTCACTTTGTACAGCGGCGGTTGAGCAATGTAGACATGACCGCGTTCGATGATTTCCGGCATCTGACGATAGAAGAAGGTCAACAGCAATGTACGAATGTGCGAGCCGTCGACGTCCGCATCGGTCATGATGATGATGCTGTGATAACGCAGTTTGTCCGGATTGTATTCGTCACGACCGATACCACAACCAAGCGCGGTGATAAGCGTCGCCACTTCCTGGGAAGCAAGCATCTTATCGAAACGGGCTTTCTCAACGTTGAGGATTTTACCCTTCAGCGGCAGAATCGCCTGGTTCTTGCGGTTACGCCCCTGTTTTGCAGAGCCGCCCGCAGAGTCCCCTTCCACAAGGTACAGTTCGGAAAGCGCCGGGTCGCGTTCCTGACAGTCCGCCAGTTTGCCCGGCAGGCCAGCTAAGTCCAGCGCGCCTTTACGACGAGTCATTTCACGGGCGCGACGCGCAGCTTCACGCGCACGGGCAGCATCAATGATTTTGCCGACCACGATTTTCGCGTCAGTTGGGTTTTCCAGCAGGTATTCTGCCAGCAGTTCGTTCATCTGCTGTTCTACCGCCGATTTCACCTCAGAAGAAACCAGTTTGTCTTTGGTCTGAGAGGAGAATTTCGGGTCCGGCACTTTCACGGAAACGACCGCAATCAGCCCTTCACGCGCATCGTCACCGGTGGCGCTGACTTTGGCTTTTTTGCTGTAGCCTTCTTTGTCCATGTAGGCGTTCAGGGTACGGGTCATCGCCGCACGGAAACCTGCCAGGTGAGTACCACCGTCACGCTGCGGAATGTTGTTAGTAAAGCAGTAGATGTTTTCCTGGAAGCCATCGTTCCACTGCAATGCCACTTCGACGCCGATACCGTCTTTTTCGGTGGAGAAGTAGAAGATATTCGGGTGGATTGGCGTTTTGTTCTTGTTCAGATACTCGACAAACGCCTTGATACCACCTTCATAGTGGAAGTGGTCTTCTTTACCATCACGCTTGTCTTTCAGGCGAATGGAAACGCCGGAGTTGAGGAACGACAACTCACGCAGACGTTTCGCCAGGATTTCATATTCGAACTCGGTCACATTGGTGAAGGTTTCGAGGCTTGGCCAGAAACGTACCATAGTGCCGGTTTTATCGGTATCGCCGGTAACCGCCAGCGGTGCCTGCGGTACACCGTGCTCGTAGATCTGACGGTGAATTTTACCTTCACGCTGGATAACCAGCTCCAGTTTTTGCGACAGGGCGTTTACTACCGAAACACCAACGCCGTGCAGACCGCCGGACACTTTATAGGAGTTATCGTCAAATTTACCGCCTGCGTGCAGGACGGTCATGATCACTTCCGCCGCCGATACGCCCTCTTCCGGGTGAATACCGGTCGGAATACCGCGCCCGTCATCCTGTACGGAGACAGAGTTATCGGCGTGAATGGTGACGATAATTTCTTTACAGTGACCCGCGAGCGCTTCGTCGATAGCGTTATCTACCACCTCGAATACCATGTGGTGCAGACCGGTGCCGTCATCCGTGTCGCCGATATACATACCAGGGCGCTTACGCACCGCATCCAGCCCTTTCAGGACTTTGATACTGGAGGAGTCATAAGAATTCGACATCAACGTTTCTCGCTCATTTATACTTGGGTTAATCCGTTATTTTACCCTTTTCCACGGTAAACATCTTCGAATTTTCGTCCGACATGTCTATAACGTGTTCAGCACTGATCGCACTGACAAAGACCTGTGATTGCGTCGCTTTTAAGCGGCTGGCAAGCAGTCCGCGACGCTCATCATCAAGCTCAGAGGCAAAATCATCTATCAGGTAGAGACACCGCCGCCCGCTTTCACGGGTGAGGAACTCTCCTTGCGCCAGACGTAAGGCGCACATCAGCAGCTTTAGCTGCCCACGCGATAAGGTATCTTCCACCGGCGCACCGTCGGCGCGAATGCGTAAGTCCGCTTTGTGCGGGCCGTGCGCGGTGTAGGTTAGCTGGCGATCGCGTTCAAAATTACGTTCCAGCACCTCAGCGTACTCTGTCTCTTTCTCCCAGCCGCGCTGGAAAGAGAAAGTCAGAGAAAACTCAGGAAGAAATTGCTTACAGGTATCAGCCATATCGGCAGCGATACCGGCGCTATACTCCGCGCGCCAGGTGCTGATTTGCTCCGCCAGCGGGATCAGTTCTTTATCCCACGGGCGTAGCTGTTCGTAACGTGTCACCTGGCGCAGCGCCGCATTGCGCTGCTTGAGCAAACGCTTGAGATTGCTCCAGGCGGTGAAAAATCCGGGTTCGTTGTGAAAGCATCCCCAGTCGAGGAATGCTCTTCTGTATTTGGGGCCGCCGTTGAGTAAAGTAAACCCTTCTGGCGTTATCAGTTGCATCGGCATCAGGTGCGCCAGCTCCGCAACTTTATGCCCGTCAGTACCGTCGATGCGGACTTTGCTGTCGCCCTGTTTATCTTTGGTTAAGCCAATTGCCGTCTCACGCTCTTCACCCTGTAATCGCCCGTGGAGAATAAACGCCTCCTGCTCATGGCGAATGACGCGACCAATCTGCAAACTACGAAACGCCCGACCGTGACCGAGCGTATAGATGGCTTCCAGCACGCTGGTTTTGCCACTGCCGTTGGCACCCACCAGAAAGTTAAAGCCAGGAGATAAAGCGAGATCCGCGTTTTCGATATTGCGGAAATCGCGGATCAACAAGCGGGTGAGGGACATTACAGTCTCATTGGCATGACAACATAGGCAGCCGACTGTGATGCGGCATCTTCAATCTGCACACTGGAAACCGAATCAGTCAGCATCATGCGCACGTTTTCGCATTTCAGCGCGTTCAGAACATCCAGCACATAGCTGACATTAAAGCCGATTTCCATCTCTGCGCCGCTGTAGGTGACGTCGAGGATCTCTTCCGCTTCTTCCTGTTCTGGGTTATTAGCGGTGATTTTCAGCTGATTTTCACTGACATACAGACGCACGCCACGGAATTTCTCGTTAGAGAGAATCGCCGCACGAGCAAAAGCCTGCTTGAGGAGATCGCAGCCTGCTTCCAGATGTTTGTCCGGGTTCTTCGGCAGAACGCGACGGTAATCCGGGAAGCGACCATCCACCAGTTTGGAGGTGAAAATAAAGTCGCCAACGTGAGCGCGAATGTTGTTGCTGCCAATTTGCACGCGCAGCGGATTGTCGCCGCCGTCGAGCATACGCATCAGTTCAATCACACCTTTACGCGGCACAATCACCGAATGACTCGGCAAAGACTGACCAATCGGCATTGAGCAGACCGCCAGACGGTGACCGTCGGTCGCCACGGTGCGCAGCTCTTCGCCTTCGGTTTCGAACAGCATACCGTTTAAATAATAGCGAACGTCCTGATGGGCCATGGAAAACTGGGTCGCTTCAATCAGACGCTTCATCGTCGCCTGCGGCAGGGTAAATTCAACTTCGCTCTGCCAGTCATCAAGGTTCGGGAAATCCGCCGCTGGCAGGGTAGAGAGTGAAAAGCGGCTACGCCCGGAGCGTACCAGCATCCGCTCACCTTCCAGTTGCACGGCGATTTCCGCGCCTTCAGGCAGACCACGGCAGATATCAAAGAATTTGCGCGCCGGAACGGTCGTCGCCCCTGGTTCGTGCGGCTGAATCAGCGCAACACGTGCCACCATTTCCATCTCGAGATCAGTACCGGTCAGCGACAACGTACCGTCAGCAACCTGTAACAGCAGATTACCGAGAATCGGCAGCGTAGGACGACCACCTAACGGACCGCTCACCTGTTGTAGCGGTTTTAATAAATGCTCACGTTCTACGGTAAATTTCATAGGATTAAGATGACAATGTTCTGATTAAATTTGAAAAATCTTCTTTGATATCATGGCTCTCTTCACGCAACTGCTCGATCTTACGGCAGGCATGAAGCACCGTCGTGTGGTCACGACCGCCAAACGCATCGCCGATCTCTGGCAGACTGTGGTTAGTCAGCTCTTTCGCCAGCGCCATCGCCATCTGGCGCGGACGCGCCACCGAGCGAGATCGACGCTTGGAAAGGAGATCTGCGACTTTGATCTTGTAGTACTCTGCCACCGTCTTCTGAATATTGTCGATGGTGACCAGTTTTTCCTGCAATGCCAGCAAGTCGCGCAGCGCCTCACGCACGAAGTCGATGGTGATCGCCCGTCCGGTAAAGTTAGCGTTAGCAATGACGCGGTTCAGCGCCCCTTCCAGCTCACGTACGTTAGATCGTAGACGCTTGGCGATAAAGAACGCCACTTCGCCCGGCAAACGAATGTCGTTTTCGTCAGCCTTTTTCATCAGGATCGCCACGCGAGTTTCCAGCTCTGGCGGTTCGATCGCCACAGTCAGTCCCCAGCCAAAGCGGGATTTCAAACGATCCTCAACGCCGTTGATCTCTTTCGGATAGCGATCCGAGGTGAGAATGATCTGCTGATTACCTTCAAGCAGGGCGTTGAAGGTGTGGAAAAACTCTTCCTGGGATCGTTCTTTATTAGCAAAAAACTGAATATCGTCGATCAGCAGCGCATCAACAGAACGGTAGTAGCGTTTAAACTCTTCAATCGCGTTGTTTTGCAGGGCTTTTACCATGTCCTGCACAAAACGTTCGGAGTGCATATAAACCACTTTGGCATTGGGCTTGCGCGCCATAATGCCATTACCCACCGCATGGAGCAGGTGAGTTTTACCCAGCCCCGTGCCGCCATAAAGGAACAGCGGGTTATAGGCACCGCCAGGATTGTCTGCCACCTGGCGAGCCGCCGCGCGCGCCAGTTGGTTAGATTTACCTTCGACGAAGTTATCAAATGTATGTTTAACGTTAACGTTGGAACGATAGGTCGGTTCTGCCGGAGCCGGAACGTTATCCCAACCCGAGCGCGCCGCAGGTGCAGCACGTTGCGGTTGCACCTGAGCGGCCTGAGCGGGTGCAACGGTGTTACTGGCAGGGACTTTCAGCGTTTGTGTCACGGGCTTTGTGCCCACTTCAAAACGCAGCTGTGGGGCATCCGCTCCGCAGAAACTGGTTAGCAGTCCATTGATATTATTGAGGTACTTGTCCCGTACCCAGTCGAGGACAAAACGGTTTGGCGCGTACAAGGCCAGCGTGTTATCGCTCAGTTCCGCCTGCAATGGGCGTATCCACATACTAAATTCTGTGGCTGGTAACTCATCCTGCAATCGGGCAAGACACTGCTGCCAAAGCGAAAGTGACACGGCGGACTCCACTCGAACAAAAGTCGATTATGACTAAGGCTGAAACATTCATGATTGTTGACGCACGTCGAAAAGACCCTGCATGAGGGTGACGCACGAACCGCTGTCTGCGGTTATATGCCCGATCAAGATCCTGCAAAACGATCGGGACCGAGGATCATAGCCTAAACTGCGCAAGAGATCTTCTGTTTCTCACAGATTTTCCCGATTTATCCACAGGGCTTTCCAGAACCCGTTAAGTGTAAACGATCCAGGCACAAGGCGGGCACGATTTAGGCCGCATATTGGAAAATTTAATGACCATAAACAAAATTAGTCTTAATCGATCTAATAAAGATCCTGAGCGATCCTTGCGCTTTACCTGGTAGCCCGTATAATCCTCCACCCGGCGCGCAATGCTGGTTTTCACCGGTATACAGTTGCACTTTTTCCCTGTGAAAAGGTGCGGAAAAGCGCGGTAAATAAGGAAAGAGAATTGACTCCGGAGTGTACAATTATTACAATCCGGCCTCTTTAATCACCCATGGCTTCGGTGTCCATCGTTCGATTTTCGGACGGATATCCAATAAAGCCATTGAATTTATTCAAGTTTAGGTAGAAATCGCCATGAAACGCACTTTTCAACCGTCTGTACTGAAGCGCAACCGTTCTCACGGCTTCCGTGCTCGTATGGCTACTAAAAATGGTCGTCAGGTACTGGCACGTCGTCGTGCTAAAGGCCGTGCTCGTCTGACCGTTTCTAAGTAATAAAGCTAACCCCTGAGTGGTTAAGCTCGCATTTCCCAGGGAGTTACGCTTGTTAACTCCCAGTCAATTCACATTCGTCTTCCAGCAGCCACAACGGGCTGGCACGCCGCAAATCACCATCCTCGGCCGCCTGAATTCGCTGGGGCATCCCCGTATCGGTCTTACAGTCGCCAAGAAAAACGTTCGACGAGCGCATGAACGCAATCGGATTAAACGTCTGACGCGTGAAAGCTTCCGTCTACGCCAACATGAACTCCCGGCTATGGATTTCGTGGTGGTGGCGAAAAAAGGGGTTGCCGACCTCGATAACCGTGCTCTCTCGGAAGCGTTGGAAAAATTATGGCGCCGCCACTGTCGCCTGGCTCGCGGGTCCTGATAGCCCTCATTCGGGTCTACCAACGCCTGATTAGTCCGCTACTCGGGCCGCATTGTCGTTTCACTCCAACCTGTTCAAGCTACGGAATTGAGGCATTGCGCAGGTTTGGAGTGATAAAAGGCAGTTGGTTGACGGTGAAACGCGTATTAAAATGCCACCCTTTACACCCTGGTGGTGACGATCCCGTCCCGCCCGGACCATTTGATACCAGAGAACACTAACGATGGATTCGCAACGCAATCTTTTAGTCATCGCTTTGCTGTTCGTGTCTTTCATGATCTGGCAAGCCTGGGAGCAGGATAAAAACCCGCAACCTCAGGCTCAACAGACCACGCAGACAACGACCACCGCAGCGGGTAGCGCCGCCGACCAGGGCGTACCGGCCAGTGGCCAGGGGAAACTGATTTCGGTTAAAACCGACGTGCTTGATCTGACCATCAACACCCGTGGTGGTGATGTTGAGCAGGCCCTGCTGCCGGCTTACCCGAAAGAACTGAACTCTACCCAGCCGTTCCAGCTGCTGGAAACCTCACCGCAGTTTATTTATCAGGCACAGAGCGGTCTGACCGGTCGTGATGGCCCGGATAACCCGGCTAATGGCCCGCGTCCGCTGTATAACGTCGAAAAAGACGCTTATGTGCTGGCGGAAGGCCAAAACGAACTGCAGGTGCCGATGACGTATACCGACGCGGCAGGCAACACGTTTACCAAAACGTTTGTCCTGAAACGTGGTGATTACGCTGTCAACGTCAACTACAACGTGCAGAACGCTGGCGAAAAACCGCTGGAGATCTCCACTTTTGGTCAGTTGAAGCAATCCATCACTCTGCCACCGCATCTCGATACCGGAAGCAGCAACTTTGCGCTGCATACCTTCCGTGGCGCGGCGTACTCCACGCCTGACGAGAAGTACGAGAAATACAAGTTCGATACTATTGCTGACAACGAAAACCTGAACATCTCTTCGAAAGGTGGTTGGGTTGCGATGCTGCAACAGTATTTCGCAACTGCATGGATCCCGCATAACGACGGCACCAACAACTTCTATACCGCTAATCTGGGTAACGGCATTGCCGCTATCGGCTATAAGTCTCAGCCGGTACTGGTTCAGCCAGGTCAGACTGGCGCGATGAACAGCACCCTGTGGGTTGGCCCGGAAATCCAGGACAAAATGGCGGCCGTTGCTCCGCACCTGGATCTGACCGTTGATTACGGTTGGTTGTGGTTCATCTCTCAGCCGCTGTTCAAACTGCTGAAATGGATCCATAGCTTTGTGGGTAACTGGGGCTTCTCCATTATCATCATCACCTTTATCGTTCGTGGCATCATGTACCCGCTGACCAAAGCGCAGTACACCTCCATGGCGAAGATGCGTATGCTGCAGCCGAAGATTCAGGCAATGCGTGAGCGTCTGGGCGATGACAAACAGCGTATCAGCCAGGAAATGATGGCGCTGTATAAAGCTGAGAAGGTTAACCCGCTGGGCGGCTGCTTCCCGCTGCTGATCCAGATGCCAATCTTCCTGGCGTTGTACTACATGCTGATGGGTTCCGTTGAGCTGCGCCAGGCGCCGTTTGCACTGTGGATCCACGACCTGTCTGCACAGGACCCGTACTACATCCTGCCGATCCTGATGGGCGTAACGATGTTCTTCATTCAGAAGATGTCGCCGACCACCGTGACCGACCCGATGCAGCAGAAGATCATGACCTTCATGCCGGTCATCTTCACCGTGTTCTTCCTGTGGTTCCCGTCAGGTCTGGTGCTGTACTATATCGTCAGCAACCTGGTAACCATTATTCAGCAGCAGCTGATTTACCGTGGTCTGGAAAAACGTGGTCTGCATAGCCGCGAGAAGAAAAAATCCTGATTCGGTGAGTTTTCGCTAAAATAAGGGCGGTCAGTTGACCGCCTTTTTTATTTGTATTGATGAGATAAACCATGAGCCATAACGACACTATCGTCGCCCAGGCAACCCCACCGGGACGCGGTGGTGTGGGCATCCTGCGCATCTCCGGCCTCAAAGCCCGTGAAGTTGCCGAAACCGTGCTGGGTAAATTGCCTAAGCCGCGCTACGCCGATTATCTTCCGTTCAAAGACGCCGACGGCAGCGTGCTGGATCAGGGCATCGCGCTATGGTTCCCTGGCCCGAACTCGTTCACCGGTGAAGATGTGCTGGAACTGCAAGGTCATGGCGGTCCGGTCATCCTCGACCTGCTGTTAAAACGTATTCTGACCATTCCTGGACTGCGGATTGCTCGCCCTGGTGAGTTTTCAGAACGCGCGTTTCTTAACGATAAACTCGATTTAGCCCAGGCCGAAGCGATTGCGGATCTTATCGACGCCAGCTCAGAACAGGCGGCTCGTTCGGCGCTTAACTCACTGCAAGGCGCGTTCTCCGCACGGGTCAATCATCTGGTTGAAGCCCTCACCCACTTGCGCATTTACGTCGAAGCGGCGATTGATTTCCCCGATGAAGAGATCGATTTCCTCTCCGACGGTAAAATTGAAGCCCAGCTCAATGACGTGATTGCCGATCTCGATGCAGTACGTGCAGAAGCACGTCAGGGCAGTCTGCTGCGCGAAGGGATGAAGGTGGTGATTGCCGGGCGTCCTAACGCCGGTAAATCGAGCCTGTTAAACGCGCTGGCAGGGCGTGAAGCGGCGATAGTGACTGATATAGCCGGAACCACGCGTGACGTGCTGCGTGAGCATATCCACATTGACGGAATGCCACTGCATATCATCGATACCGCCGGGCTACGTGAAGCCAGCGATGAAGTTGAACGTATTGGTATCGAGCGAGCGTGGCAGGAAATTGAACAGGCCGACCGCGTGCTGTTTATGGTTGATGGCACGACGACAGACGCCGTTGATCCGGCAGAAATCTGGCCGGAATTTATCGCCCGTCTGCCTGCGAAACTACCGATCACTGTTGTGCGCAATAAAGCTGATATCACCGGCGAAACGCTGGGAATGAGCGAAGTGAACGGTCACGCGTTGATTCGTCTCTCTGCAAGGACTGGCGAAGGCGTGGATGTGTTGCGTAACCATCTCAAACAGAGCATGGGTTTCGACACTAATATGGAAGGCGGTTTCCTGGCGCGCCGTCGTCACCTGCAGTCGCTGGAACAAGCGGCGGAGCATCTGCAACAGGGCAAAGCGCAACTGTTAGGTGCATGGGCGGGTGAATTACTTGCGGAAGAACTACGCCTGGCACAGCAAAACTTAAGCGAAATCACCGGGGAATTTACTTCTGACGATCTGCTGGGGCGAATTTTCTCCAGCTTCTGTATCGGTAAGTAACCCGTACCTACAAAGCCGCATCCAGATTGCCTGATGCGGCTTTGCTTTCTTGTTAGCACTCTTATTATTACTCAACCCTTTTTATAAACCTTAGCCTTCTTACGTAACTTATTTTCTTAAAAAAGAATTTAATATTGTTTCGCAACCGTTTGTGATTCGATTCACATTTAAACAATTTCAGAATAGACAAAAATCTTGAGTATTATACTGTAACGTTGTGTCTTTCGAGGATAAGTACATTATGAATACCTTACATATATGTGTGACCTCAAAGTGGTTTAATATTGACAACAGAATTGTCGATCACCGCCCTTAATTTGCCCTTCTGTAG
Organism: Escherichia sp. MOD1-EC5495; assembly: GCF_002965965.1. Lineage (NCBI taxonomy): Bacteria > Pseudomonadati > Pseudomonadota > Gammaproteobacteria > Enterobacterales > Enterobacteriaceae > Escherichia > Escherichia sp. MOD1-EC5495. Next base: position 47,860 of record NZ_PTRI01000005.1, on the reverse strand, counting down.
CCATCACCAGAGTCAAACCGAATTAGATTCAATGTGATCTATGAGTTTGCTACGTCTTTATTTTCTTTTTTTATATACGCTATTACTGATTTAATTGCTTTCTTAAAACAGTAACGGTTCTTGTATATATGTGGAAAATTAATAGATATTGCAAATGTAATATTCACAGGGATCACTGCAATTAAAATAAATGAAGGATTATGCAATGGAAAACTTTAAACACCTCCCTGAACCGTTCCGCATTCGTGTTATTGAACCAGTAAAACGTACCACTCGTGCTTACCGTGAAGAAGCGATTATTAAATCCGGTATGAACCCATTTCTGCTGGATAGCGAAGATGTGTTTATCGATTTACTGACCGACAGTGGCACTGGGGCGGTGACGCAGAGTATGCAGGCAGCGATGATGCGCGGCGACGAAGCCTACAGCGGCAGCCGCAGCTACTACGCATTAGCCGAGTCAGTGAAGAATATCTTTGGTTATCAATACACCATTCCGACTCACCAGGGCCGTGGTGCAGAACAAATCTATATTCCGGTACTGATTAAAAAACGCGAGCAGGAAAAAGGCCTGGATCGCAGCAAAATGGTGGCATTCTCTAACTATTTCTTTGATACCACGCAGGGCCATAGCCAGATTAACGGCTGTACCGTGCGTAACGTCTATATCAAAGAAGCCTTCGATACGGGCGTGCGTTACGACTTTAAAGGTAACTTTGACCTCGAAGGTTTAGAACGCGGTATTGAAGAAGTTGGCCCGAATAACGTGCCGTATATCGTTGCTACCATCACCAGTAACTCCGCAGGCGGTCAGCCGGTATCTCTGGCAAATATGAAAGCGATGTACAGCATTGCGAAGAAATATGACATTCCTGTAGTGATGGACTCCGCGCGCTTTGCTGAAAACGCCTATTTCATCAAGCAACGTGAAGCGGAATACAAAGACTGGACTATCGAGCAGATTACCCGCGAAACCTACAAATATGCCGATATGCTGGCAATGTCCGCCAAGAAAGATGCGATGGTGCCAATGGGCGGCCTGCTGTGCGTGAAAGACGACAGCTTCTTCGATGTCTATACCGAGTGCAGAACCCTTTGCGTGGTGCAGGAAGGCTTCCCGACGTATGGTGGTCTGGAAGGCGGCGCGATGGAGCGTCTGGCCGTAGGTCTGTATGACGGCATGAATCTGGACTGGCTGGCTTATCGTATCGCGCAGGTGCAGTATCTGGTCGATGGTCTGGAAGAGATTGGCGTTGTCTGCCAGCAGGCGGGCGGTCACGCGGCATTCGTTGATGCCGGTAAACTGCTGCCGCATATCCCGGCAGATCAGTTCCCGGCACAGGCGCTGGCCTGCGAGCTGTATAAAGTCGCCGGTATCCGCGCGGTAGAAATTGGCTCTTTCCTGTTAGGCCGCGATCCGAAAACCGGTAAACAACTGCCATGCCCGGCTGAACTGCTGCGTTTAACCATTCCGCGCGCAACATATACTCAAACACATATGGACTTCATTATTGAAGCCTTCAAACATGTGAAAGAGAACGCGGCGAATATTAAAGGGTTAACCTTTACCTACGAACCGAAAGTATTGCGTCACTTCACCGCAAAACTGAAAGAAGTTTAATTAATACACTCAGAGTGGCTATAAGGATGTTAGCCACTCCATTCCCTACATCCTCAATAACAAAAATAGCCTACCTCTAAAGGTGGCATCATGACTGAACAAGCAGAAAAAAAACACTCTGCATTTTGGGGTGTTATGGTTATAGCAGGTACAGTAATCGGTGGAGGTATGTTTGCTTTACCTGTTGATCTTGCCGGCGCCTGGTTTTTCTGGGGTGCCTTTATCCTTATCATTGCCTGGTTTTCAATGCTACATTCTGGGTTACTATTATTAGAAGCAAATTTAAATTATCCCGTCGGCTCCAGTTTTAATACCATCACTAAAGATTTAATCGGTAACACCTGGAACATTATCAGCGGCATTACCGTTGCCTTCGTTCTCTATATTCTCACTTACGCCTATATCTCTGCTAACGGCGCGATCATTAGCGAAACGATATCAATGAATTTGGGCTACCATGCCAATCCTCGCATTGTCGGGATCTGCACGGCCATTTTCGTCGCCAGCATATTATGGATAAGTTCGTTAGCCGCCAGCCGTATTACCTCATTGTTCCTCGGTCTGAAGATTATCTCCTTTGTCATTGTGTTTGGCTCTTTCTTCTTCCAGGTCGATTATTCCGTTCTACGTGATGCCACCAGCACGACTGCGGGGACGTCTTACTTCCCGTACATTTTTATGGCTCTGCCAGTGTGCCTTGCGTCATTTGGTTTCCACGGCAATATTCCCAGCCTGATTATTTGCTATGGCAAACGCAAAGATAAGCTAATCAAAAGCGTGGTTTTCGGTTCGCTGCTGGCACTGGTGATTTATCTCTTCTGGCTGTATTGCACGATGGGGAATATTCCACGTGAAAGTTTTAAAGCGATTATCTCCTCCGGCGGCAATGTCGATTCACTGGTGAAATCGTTCCTCGGCACCAAACAACATGGCATTATCGAGTTTTGCCTGCTGGTGTTCTCTAACTTGGCTGTCGCCAGTTCGTTCTTTGGCGTCACGCTGGGATTGTTCGATTATCTGGCGGATCTGTTTAAGATTGATAACTCCCACGCCGGTCGTTTCAAAACCGTGCTGTTAACCTTCCTGCCACCAGCGTTGTTGTATCTGGTCTTCCCGAACGGCTTTATTTACGGGATCGGCGGTGCCGGGCTGTGCGCCACCATCTGGGCGGTCATTATCCCTGCGGTACTGGCAATCAAAGCCCGCAAGAAGTTTCCCAACCAGATGTTCACGGTTTGGGGCGGCAATCTCATTCCAGCGATTGTTATCCTCTTTGGCATAGCCGTGATTTTGTGCTGGTTCGGTAACGTCTTTAACGTGTTACCTAAATTTGGCTAAGCTCTTCAAGAAGTCAGCGAACATTCGCTGGCTTCTTGCCTGCCAGGAAATCACTCATGTCCAAATGGCAACTCGCCTGATTTTCCTTCACCACGTATGCTTTGCGTCACCTTTCCGTCAGGACGCTTTAGCTCATGTCCCGTTTCTTAATTTGTAGTTTTGCCCTGGTTTTACTTTATCCCGCAGGGATTGATATGTACCTCGTTGGTTTACCGCGCATCGCCGCCGACCTCAATGCCAGCGAAGCGCAGTTGCATATTGCGTTCTCCGTTTATCTGGCGGGGATGGCGGCAGCGATGTTATTTGCCGGTAAAGTGGCCGATCGTTCAGGGAGAAAACCGGTCGCCATACCCGGCGCGGCGCTATTTATTATCGCCTCGGTGTTCTGTTCACTGGCTGAAACCAGCACGTTATTTCTTGCCGGGCGATTTCTGCAGGGGCTGGGCGCGGGCTGTTGTTACGTGGTGGCGTTCGCCATTTTGCGCGACACGCTGGATGATCGACGTCGGGCAAAAGTGCTGTCGTTACTCAACGGCATTACCTGCATCATTCCGGTGTTAGCGCCAGTGCTCGGACATCTGATTATGCTTAAATTCCCGTGGCAGAGTCTGTTCTGGGCGATGGCAATGATGGGCATCGCGGTACTGATATTGTCTTTGTTTATCTTAAAAGAAACGTGCCCTGCCGCCCCCGCAGCTTCTGACAAACCACGAGAAAATAGCGAGTCGCTGCTTAATCGGTTTTTCCTCAGCCGTGTTGTTATCACCACCCTCAGCGTTTCGGTGATCCTCACCTTCGTGAATACGTCGCCTGTATTGATGATGGAAATCATGGGTTTTGAGCGCGGAGAATACGCCACCATTATGGCGCTGACCGCAGGCGTCAGCATGACCGTTTCATTCTCCACGCCGTTTGCATTGGGAATTTTTAAGCCGCGAACGCTGATGATCACCTCGCAGGTGTTATTCCTGGCGGCGGGTATCACCCTTGCCATTTCACCTTCCCACGTGATTTCTCTGTTTGGCATCACGCTGATTTGCGCCGGTTTTTCGGTGGGCTTCGGCGTGGCAATGAGTCAGGCATTAGGCCCGTTTTCGTTGCGCGCAGGCGTGGCCAGCTCGACCTTAGGCATCGCGCAGGTTTGCGGTTCATCACTGTGGATTTGGCTGGCGGCGGTGGTCGGTGTCGGTACATGGAATATGCTGATCGGGATTCTGATTGCCTGTAGCATAGTGAGCCTGTTGCTGATTATGTTCGTCACTCCTGGACACCCCGTTACCGCTCATGAAGAAATCCATCACCACTCTTGACCTTAATTTGCTGCTCTGCCTGCAACTACTGATGCAGGAGCGCAGCGTAACCAAAGCGGCGAAGCGGATGAACGTAACGCCTTCGGCGGTGAGCAAGTCATTGGCAAAACTTCGGGCATGGTTTGATGATCCGCTCTTTGTGAATTCACCGCTGGGTCTGACGCCTACACCGCTGATGGTCAGCATGGAGCAAAATCTGGCGGAATGGATGCAAATGAGCAACCTGCTGCTGGATAAACCACACCACGAAACGCCGCGCGGTCTTAAGTTTGAACTGGCGGCAGAATCACCGCTGATGATGATCATGCTTAATGCGCTGTCGAAACGGATCTACCAACGTTACCCGCAGGCGACGATCAAATTGCGCAACTGGGATTACGATTCGCTGGATGCGATTACCCGTGGCGAAGTGGATATCGGCTTTTCCGGTCGTGAAAGCCATCCCCGTTCGCGGGAGCTACTAAGTTCACTGCCGTTATCCATTGATTATGAAGTGCTGTTTAGTGATGTACCCTGCGTCTGGCTACGCAAAGATCATCCGGCACTACGTGAAGCGTGGGATCTGGATACCTTTTTACGTTATCCGCATATCAGCATTTGCTGGGAACAGAGCGACACCTGGGCGCTGGACAATGTGTTACAGGAGCTAGGCCGAGAACGTACGATTACCATGAGTCTGCCAGAATTTGAGCAGGCGCTATTTATGGCGGCGCAGCCCGACAATATGCTACTGGCAACCGCGCCGCGCTACTGTCAGTACTACAATCAGCTCCACCAACTGCCGTTGGTTGCTCTTCCTCTCCCGTTTGACGAAAGCCAGCAAAAAAAGCTGGAAGTACCGTTTACTCTGCTGTGGCACAAACGGAATAGCCATAACCCAAAGCTCGTCTGGTTACGGGAAACCATAAAAAATATTTACGCCTCGATAGCATAATAAAATCGTATAAAACGCGACCATATTTCACGATGGAATGTAAAAAACATGTAATAAACTTATCCAAATCGAACTTTTCGCCTCTTTAGTCTGTCCATAGTTCCAGCAAATGATTACTCTTGTATTCATAATGGACCATTAAGCATGGAGCGAAAAATGGCGACTCACTTTGCCCGAGGGATTTTAACGGAAGGACATCTGATATCTGTTCGTCTCCCCTCCCGGTGTCATCAAGAAGCCCGAAATCTACCCCCTCATCGTCAAAGTCGTTTTCTGGCGTCCAGAGGTTTACTCGCAGAACTGATGTCTATGCTGTATGGCATAAGCGAATTACCAGAGATCGTCACCCAGGCTAAAGGAAAGCCGGTTTTCCTCGATAAAAATTTGCCATCATTTTCAATATCCTATGCCGGAAATATGGTCGGCGTGGCGTTAACAACCGAAGGTGAGTGTGGTCTCGATATGGAGCTACAGCGCGCGACACGCGGGTTTCATAGTCCCCACGCACCCGATAACCCTATTTTTTCCAGCAATGAATCGTTATGGATCAGTAAGCAGAACGATCCTAATGAAGCACGAGCACAACTCATTACTTTGCGCCGAAGCGTGCTAAAACTTACCGGCGATGTACTGAATGACGACCCGCGCGATCTGCAATTGCTGCCCATTGCCGGACGCCTGAAATGTGCCCATGTAAATCATGTAGAAGCGTTATGCGACGCAGAGGACGTGCTGGTGTGGTCCGTGGCGGTCACTCCTGCGATTGAGAAGCTCAGTGTCTGGGAGTTAGATGGTAAGCAAGGCTGGAAAAGTCTGCCGGATATTCACAGTCGCGCCAACAACCCCACCAGCCGGATGATGCGTTTTGCCCAGCTCTCTACCGTGAAGTCTTTTTCGCCAAATTGATAGACAACCACAGGAGTCATCATGTCTGAAAAATTGAAGGTGGTTACGTTACTGGGGAGCCTGCGCAAAGGCTCATTTAATGGCATGGTTGCACGTACACTGCCGAAAATTGCCCCTGCGGGTATGGAAGTTAATGCGTTACCTTCCATTGCCGACATTCCCCTGTATGACGCTGACGTACAGCAGGAAGAAGGTTTTCCAGCGACAGTTGAAGCTCTGGCGGAACAGATCCGTCAGGCTGACGGCGTAGTGATCGTCACGCCGGAATATAACTACTCCGTGCCGGGCGGACTGAAAAATGCCATCGACTGGCTATCTCGCCTGCCGGATCAACCGCTGGCCGGTAAACCGGTGTTGATTCAGACCAGCTCAATGGGCGTGATTGGCGGCGCGCGCTGTCAGTATCACCTGCGCCAGATTCTGGTTTTTCTCGACGCGATGGTAATGAACAAACCAGAGTTTATGGGCGGTGTGATTCAGAACAAAGTCGATCCGCAAACCGGAGAAGTGATTGATCAAGGAACACTGGATCACCTGACCGGGCAATTGACCGCATTTGGCGAGTTTATTCAGCGGGTGAAACTCTAAATAAAAAAACCCGCCAGCGGTAACTCATGGCGGGTTTTTTTAACGAGTTATCGATTTTAGTGGGCGTCGATAAACACAATCTTCAGGATAAACAGCAGCGCAACGATGATTACGCACGGACTTAGATCACGCAGACGTCCGGTGCCGATTTTCATTACGCAGTAGGAAATGAAGCCCAGCGCGATACCTTCGGTAATAGAAAAGCTGAACGGCATCATCACGGCGGTAATAAACGCCGGAACAGATTCAGTAAGATCCTGCCATTTCACGCGAGCAAGACTTGAAGTCATTAGTACGCCCACGTAGATCAGCGCGCCAGCAGCGGCATAGCCAGGCACCATTCCCGCCAACGGTGACAGGAAGATAACCAGCAGGAATAGCAGGCCGACAACCACTGCCGTCAGACCGGTACGACCGCCAACGGAAACGCCGGAAGAAGACTCAATGTACGCCGTGACGGAAGATGTACCGATAAATGAACCGGTAACAGAAGAGATACTGTCGACATACAGCGCCTGCTTCATGCGCGGAAATTTACCTTTCTCATCCGCCAGACCCGCTTTATCGGTCACGCCAATCAACGTACCGGAAGAGTCAAACAGGTTGACCAGCATGAAAGAGAAAATCACCCCTGCCAGTCCGAGGTTAAACGACCCGGCCAAATCCACATGACCCACTACCGTCATCACGCTCGGCGGTGCGGAGACAATGCCGTTGTAGTGCACATCACCCAGCATCCAGCCCAGCAGCGTCGTCACCACGATGGAAACCAGTACCGCCGCGTGAATGTTGCGCGAGGCCAGAATAGCAATGATGAAGAAGCCGAGGATACCTAGCAGCACGCTGTGAGAAGTCAGGTTACCGATGCTGACCAGCGTTTCCGGGTTAGCGACAATAACACCTGCGTTTTTCAGCCCCATCATACCAATGAACAGGCCGATACCGCTGGTGATCCCCACACGCAGACTCACCGGAATGTTGGCAATCATCCAGTAGCGAACGCGGAAAATCGTCAGTAACAGCAGACCAATCGCGCCCCAGAAGATTGCGCCCATCCCGACCTGCCATGGCAAGCCCATCGCCTGCACAACGACAAAAGCGAAGAACGCATTCAGACCCATAGCGGGAGCCAGCGCGACTGGCAGGTTAGCAAACAGCCCCATCAGAATACTGCCGAACGCAGCAATCAGACAGGTGGTGACGAAGACGGCGCTGGTGTCCATGCCAGCGACGCCGAGAATTTGCGGGTTAACAAAAACGATGTAAACCATCGTCAGGAAGGTGGTAAAACCAGCGATCACTTCGGTCCGTGCCGTCGTGCCATGTTCGCGCAGTTTAAACACGCGTTCCAGCATCCCCTGGCCAGAAGCCTGGGTTGTGTGTTGTTGACTCATTATCTATTTCCGAACAAGGAGGGAAAATCCGTCGCTATCGTATACCAAAATGAGACAATATGGACGGCTGAAGATAACTTTTTTTCATTGTATTTGCTTATACGGCAACGATTGCGTCACGCCAATCTGCATGACGAAAACGTTAAACTAACGATAAAGGAAAGACATGTCCCAGATAGAAGCGGTATTTTTCGACTGTGACGGTACGCTGGTCGATAGCGAGGTCATTTGCTCTCGCGCCTATGTCACAATGTTCAGGGAATTTGGCATTCACGTTGACCTGGAAGAAATTTTTACCCGTTTTAAAGGCGTAAAACTCTACGAAATCATCGACATCATTAGCAAAGAACAGGGCGTAGAAATAGTTCGTGCCGATGCCGAGCACGTTTACCGTGCGGAAGTGGCGCGTCTGTTTGATAGCGAACTGGAGGTGATTGCGGGTGCTAACGAATTGCTGGCGAGCGTTAACGTGCCGATGTGCGTCGTCTCTAACGGCCCGGTCAGCAAAATGCAACATTCGCTTGGCAAACTCAATATGCTGCACTATTTCCCGGAAAAACTGTTCAGCGGTTACGACATCCAACGCTGGAAGCCCGATCCGGCGTTAATGTTCCATGCTGCAAAAGCGATGAATGTGAACGTTGAAAACTGCATTCTGGTTGATGACTCCAGCGCCGGTGCGCAGTCAGGAATCGATGCCGGTATGGAAGTGTTTTACTTCTGCGCTGACCCGCACAATAAGCCGATCGTTCATCCGAAAGTCACTACTTTTACCCATCTTTCACAGTTACCAGAACTCTGGAAGGCTCGCGGCTGGGATATCACTCAGTAAATAAAGAGACCGGTGATATATCTCACCGGTCAGATTACGTACTCGCAGATTGCCGGATGCGGTATACGCTTAGCGTGACGCTTTCGGATCTTTTTCTGCCAGCAGTTTATCCAGCTCATCACCGCCGACGTGACGGAAATCCTGACCCTTCACGTAGTAGAAAATGTATTCACAGATATTCTGACAGCGGTCGCCGATACGTTCGATAGAACGCGCGCAGAACAGCGCGGTAAGTACGCTCGGAATGGTACGCGAATCTTCCATCATGTAGGTCATCAGTTGACGAACAATACCTTCGTACTCCTGATCGACTTTTTTATCTTCACGATAAATTCGTACCGCTTCGTCAATATCCATGCGCGCGAACGCGTCCAGCACGTCGTGCAGCATCTGGATGGTATGACGGCCCAGCGACTCCAGACTTACCAGCAACGGCTGATGCTGCTGGGAGAATTTCTCCAGCGCAGTACGGCAGATTTTGTCCGCCACGTCGCCAATACGCTCTAGCTCGGCAATGGTTTTACTGATCACCATCACCAGACGCAGATCGCTCGCCGTCGGCTGACGTTTGGCAATAATGCGTACGCAGGCTTCATCGATCGCCACTTCCATCATGTTGACGTTTTTGTCACCTTCGATCACACGCTTCGCCAGATCGCTGTCCTGGTTGTGCATGGCGGTGATGGCATCAGTAAGCTGTTGCTCCACCATGCCGCCCATGGTCATCACCTGCGTGCGGATGCTTTCCAGTTCGGCATTGAACTGGCCAGAAATATGTTTATTAAGATTGAGACTGTCCATAACGCACTCCTGAATCAACCGTAACGACCGGTGATGTAGTCTTCTGTTTGTTTCTTCGCTGGCTTGGTGAACAGATCGTCCGTGTTGCTGAACTCAATCAATTCGCCCATATACATAAATGCCGTGTGGTCGGAACAACGCGCAGCCTGCTGCATGTTGTGGGTGACGATCACCACGGTGTAATCCTGCTTCAGTTCGGTGATCAGCTCTTCAATACGCCCGGTGGAGATAGGGTCGAGTGCCGAACACGGTTCGTCGAGCAGCAGCACTTCCGGGCGAATGGCGATACCACGTGCAATGCACAGACGCTGTTGCTGACCACCAGAGAGAGAGTAACCGCTCTGGTGCAATTTATCTTTGGTTTCGTTCCACAATGCCGCCTTGGTCAGTGCCCACTGTACGCGCTCGTCCATGTCGGCACGAGAGAGCTTCTCAAACAGACGGACACCAAAAGCGATGTTGTCGTAAATGGACATCGGGAACGGCGTCGGTTTCTGGAACACCATGCCCACTTTCGCACGAAGCAGGGCGATATCCTGAGTGTTAGTCAGGATGTTGTCGCCATCGAGCAGAATTTCACCTTCCGCACGCTGATCCGGGTACAGTTCAAACATTTTATTGAAGGTACGCAGCAGCGTCGATTTACCGCAGCCGGACGGCCCGATAAACGCCGTAACCTGGTTTTTAGCGATATCCAGGTTGATGTTTTTCAGGGCATGGAATTTGCCGTAGTAGAAGTTCAAATTACGAACCTGAATTTTACTCGGGGCAGTTTCAACCATACTCATTGCAATCTTTTCCTCATCGTGCCTGATGCACTTCGCTAATCAGGCTTACCGTAGGCCGGATAAGGCGCTCACGCCGCATCCGGCAAAGTGTTAACCGTGTTTATTCTTCGCAAAAACAACGCGCGCCAGAATGTTCAGCAGCAGGACGCACAGGGTGATTATCAATACCCCGGCCCAGGCCAGTTGCTGCCATTCCGCAAATGGGCTCATCGCAAACTTAAAGATCGTCACCGGCAGGTTGGCAATCGGCTGCATCATGTCGGTGCTCCAGAACTGGTTGGAGAGCGCGGTAAACAGCAGCGGCGCAGTTTCACCAGCAATACGGGCAATCGCCAACAGGATACCGGTCATGATCCCGGATACCGACGCTTTCAGCGTAATCGCGGAGATCATCTTCCACTTCGGCGTACCCAGCGCATAAGCCGCTTCACGCAGGCTGTCCGGCACCAGTTTCAGCATGTTCTCGGTGGTACGGATAACAATCGGCACCTGCAACAGCGCCAGGGCAATTACGCCCGCCCAGCCGGAGAAGTGCTCCATCTGCGCCACCACGATGGTGTAAACAAACAGACCAACCACAATCGACGGTGCGGAGAGCAGAATGTCGTTAATGAAGCGAATCACTTCTGCCAGCCAGGATTTACGACCATATTCCGCCAGATAAATCCCCGCCATAATGCCCAGCGGCGTACCGAATACCGTGGCCCACAAAATTAACAGCCCGCTACCTGCCAGGGCGTTCGCCAGACCACCGCCTTCCGTATTTGGCGGTGGCGTCATTTCAGTGAACAGCGCCAGCGACATACCGTCGATACCGCGAGTGATGGTGGACATTAAAATCCAGATCAGCCAGAACAGGCCGAAGGCCATCGTCGCCATCGAGAGCGTCAGCGCAATACGGTTTTTTAGGCGGCGACGCGCCTGCATTTTACGGCGGGATTCAGCCAGCGCCGCAGTGGTTTGCATTTCAACCATAGCCATTAGCGTGCCCCCTCATTCTTAGCCAGGCGCATAATCATAAACTTCGATGCGGCGAGGACGATGAAGGTAATCACAAACAGGATCAGGCCCAGTTCCATCAGTGCGGCAACGTGCAGACCGGATTCCGCTTCCGCAAATTCGTTCGCCAGTGCAGAGGTGATACTGTTGCCCGGCATGTACAGCGAGGCGCTGTCGAGCTGGTAGGTGTTACCGATAATAAAGGTCACCGCCATGGTTTCACCGAGCGCACGCCCCAGCCCCAGCATGATGCCGCCGATAACCCCATTTTTGGTGAACGGAAGAACGATACGCCAGATAACTTCCCAGGTGGTGCAGCCAATACCGTAGGCCGACTCTTTCATCATCACCGGAGTTTGCTCGAACACATCGCGCATTACCGCCGCAATGTACGGAATAATCATGATGGCGAGGATCACGCCTGCCGCGAGGATACCGATACCAAATGCCGGGCCAGAGAACAGCGCGCCAACAATCGGGATATTCGACAAAATATTGCCGACCGGCTCCTGGAAGTAAACGGCGAACAGCGGCGCAAAGATAAACAGGCCCCACATGCCGTAAACGATACTTGGAATGGCTGCCAGCAGCTCAATGGCGATACCCAGCGGGCGCTTCAGCCAGCCTGGCGCAAGCTCGGTCAGGAACAGGGCGATACCGAAACTCACCGGAACGGCGATCAGCAGCGCGATAAACGAGGTCACCAGCGTACCGTAGATCGGCACCAGCGCCCCGTAAATATCGTTCGGTGCATCCCACTCTTTGGTCCACAGGAAAGCCAGACCAAATTTCTGAATGCTCGGCCAGGAGGAGATGATCAGAGAGACAATAATGCCACCCAACATCAATAGCACAATCAGCGCCGCCAGTTTTACCAGCACGCTGAAAATTATGTCGCCCTTTTTACCCGGTGGGTTAAAAGCAGGCTTGGTTGCAGCCATAAGTTACTCTTCAGTTAAACGCGTTTACAAAGTCATTTTGTAATGCCGGATACGACGTAAAGACCTTATCCGGCATGGTGTTTTATTAGTACAGCGGCTTACCGCTACTGTCTTTAATATTGGTCTTCCACGCAGCGCGAACCTGTTCTACAACGCTCTCCGGCAGGCTGGCGTAATCCAGGTCATTAGCCTGTTTAGCCCCGGTTTTGTATGCCCAGTCGAAGAACTTCAGCACTTCTACACCCTGCTCAGGTTTCTTCTGATCTTTGTGGATCAGTATGAACGTGGTAGAGGTGATCGGCCATGCATCTTCGCCTTTCTGGTTGGTCAGATCCTGAGCGAAGGTTTTGCTCCAGTCTGCGCCTTTTGCTGCATTGGCAAAATTTTCTTCGGTCGGACTAACCGGTTTGCCATCAGCGGAGATCAGTTTGGTGTACGCCAGGTTGTTCTGCTTCGCGTAAGCATATTCAACGTAACCAATGGCACCCGGCAGACGCTGAACGAACGCGGCGATACCGTCGTTACCTTTACCGCCCAGACCGATCGGCCATTTTACGGTAGAGCCAGTGCCAACGTTGTTTTTCCACTCTTCGTTCACTTTCGCCAGGTAGCTGGTGAAGACGAAGGAAGTACCGGAGCCATCTGCGCGGCGCACTACGGCAATGTTCTGTGAAGGCAGTTTCAGACCCGGATTCAGTTTGGCGATGGCTTCGTCATCCCACTTTTTGATTTTGCCCAGGTAGATGTCACCGAGAGTTTTACCATCCAGCACCAGTTCACCAGATTTCAGACCCGGCAGGTTAACCGCCAGTACCACGCCGCCAATCACGGTCGGGAACTGGAAAAGACCTTCCTGAGCCAGTTTTTCGTCAGACAACGGCGCATCAGAAGCACCGAAATCAACGGTGTTAGCGATAATCTGTTTTACGCCACCGGAAGAACCGATACCCTGGTAGTTAACTTTATTACCGGTTTCTTTCTGGTAAGTGTCAGCCCATTTGGCATACACCGGCGCAGGGAAGGTTGCACCTGCACCTGTCAGGCTTGCTTCTGCAAACACAGAGAAAGCACTCATCGATAAGGTCGCGGCGACAACAGTTGCGACGGTGGTACGCATAACTTTCATAATGTCTCCTGGGAGGATTCATAAAGCATTGTTTGTTGGCTACGAGAAGCAAAATAGGACAAACAGGTGACAGTTATATGTAAGGTTTATGACAGTTTTATGACAAATCAGAATTATTATTTAAACATTTGATTTATTTGAATAAAAAAAGAAAAGCGATGTCATCGTTTTGTCATGTCGAATGAAAATATGCAGGCAAAAATACGTAAAATGACAACGGTGTGAGGAGCACCGCTGTCAGTTCGGTTAGCGAACAATCTCAATTGTTATGGTTGCAGTCGCGGTAAATGTTCCTGGCGCAGGGCGAGCTCCAGTGAGGCTTGCAGGTGCGGCAGAAAAAGTGACGTTACCAGCTTTCTCGCCATAGACGGTTGTTTTGCCCATATCTGTCGACAATTCGCCTCCGTTTACTTTGATTTCCTTATTATTTTTATCGTAGATTTTTACCCCCACGTTGGGGTTTGACGTTACAACCATTGAGTTATCGGTACTGGATTCTGTAGCATAAAATGATGTGGTGATATCGTCTGTATTCAGTAATCCTAAGTTTTCACACTCAATAGTGACGGTTTTAGTGATTTTATGCGTTGTTACCGCATTCCCGGCAACAGATGAAAAATCTGCGGCGGGTATTTCTTTAAAATCAAAATAAATCGGCTGTAAATTATTAATTTCGCAGGTTTGTGCCGCAGTTATATCGCCACGAATGTAAACGTCTGCCAGCGGTTGAGAATAATCAACCGGAGTATCACGACTTATAGTTCCATACAACGTAGATATATGTGTTTCAGGAATAATTAACTTTCCTGCAAATGTTTTTTTAATGTAAAAATAAATTTGAGCTTTAGCACCACTGGAAATATTTAAAGGAGCTGCGCGACCACAATCATAATAAGAAGATGGTTTATTAGCTTTATATTCAAATGGCGCATTAACCATTCCTACACCGAGAATATCTATCGCAATCCCCACATCGAGATTGGGATTAAGATTATAATAATTCAAATTTGAATGAACACCAGAGAAACTTAACGCATTATTAATTATGGCAGTATAGTAAATATAGGAAAACCGACCTATAGATCCTGTATCACAATGACAGCGCCCCGGGTAAGAAGCCCCATTAGTCACTGTGGTATTGAATAACGTCCCAACCTTATTCTGGTTTGCTGTAATAAGGTAGCCTGAAAAATCAAGCGTACTATGAAAAGCACCATTATCTGGGGTGCAGATACCTTTAGGAGCAGCTAGAGTTGTGCCACTAAAAGAGATAATAAGAACAGCTAGCCACCATCGTATAATATTCTTGTTCATAAAAATCCTTTTAATGACATGTCACGTCTTGCTCAATTAATCCACTTTCACTTGCAGGTAATGAGAGTGTGTAATCGAAGGTACATTTTGTGGTCGCATTTTCGCCCCAGGATAATGTTACTTGCCCCTTTTCAGGAAGTCCCGAGAGATAAAGCTCGCCATGCTCCCCCACAATCCCTGAGTTTGCAGAGGACGTACTTTGTACTGAAGCCATCGCACCAAATGGTGCTGGCTTACCGTTTACATTCATGACTCTGAATAAAACACGGTAACCCACATGCGTAACAAACTCTGCTTTAACCACCGCGCCACGCGTCGGAATCATCGTCACGACGGTATTATCAAGCTCGATATTTGCTTTCGAGAAATAGTTATCACTGATTGCCACTCGGTTTTCATCATACGGATTTAGTTGTGTCTTGACCGTGTAGCCACGCCAGTCCGTTGCGGCACCGCGCATATTATCAATTTCCAGCCCGGCTGCGCCTGGTGCTTTAACCAGAGCGATGGTTTCACCTAACTCCTGACTTAACGTTACCCCTTCGCTGTGCGCCAGAATACCGCCCTTAATGCCGTAATTGAGTCGCTGGGAATTTTGGCTGTAATTATAACTGCCGTTCAGTGAACCGTAGGTGCCGTCATAAGACAGCGACATATTACCGCCAACTTCATCATCGTGGCTGTTATAAGTCTGCATTAAATTCCAGGACAGATTATTTTTTTCCAGGGCTGTTCCGCTTATCCCTACTTGATGTGAACTACCGGAATTATCATTTTGTGAAACGGAATACGTGGCGTAGCTATTTCCCCACCAGCCAGATAAAGGCACAGATAAAGAGAGCATGTAGATCTGCTCACTGCTGTTATCACTGGCATAATTATTACTCGTCCCCTGACGAGCGGTATTGGAATAACTCCAGGATATATTCCACGAGAGACGCTTCCAGCTACTGCTGTAGCCAAATTGCATTAATCGTTCAACATCATCGGTATGCCAGTACTGCTGACGACTTAGTGTCAGGTATACGTTGCCGTAATCTCTTCCCAGCGACTGCGTTAGCGTTCCTTCCACACGACTGCGGCGGTTACCTGTTTGCCAGAAATCGTCAGGACTGTTGCTCCGTGACGCCCATTCGTTGAGGGTATAGTAGCCTTCGGTGGAATAACGATAGCCAACCAGACGTAAACTGGTGTCCGTATCATCAAAACGTTTCGAATACAGAAAGCGATAGGACTGTCCGGTTTCCGTATCATCATGACTAAATTTTGCACGCGCATGAGTCACATCGAACGAGATAGCGCCCAAAGAACCAAGATCTTTACCCATCCCCAACGCTGCTGAACCATAATTCTCGGCAGCCTGTAAACCACCATATAACGTAAACCCGTGCAGCAGGCCATGAAGGATCTGCGCCTGGATGACATCTGGCGCAAATCCATCTTCATCACGTAATTCACCCACACTGATATCGACATCCGTTTGACCTTCACGCTTAAGGATTGCCAAAGTGGCGTAAGGTTGGGTGAATCGTTGTTCGCTACCATCTTCTTCCTTGATAGTTACGTCCAAATCTCCCCCCGAACTGGCAGTGTTCAGGTCGGTAATTTCAAAGGCACCTTGTGGAACGGCAGACTGGTAAATCACATAACCACTTTGACGAATGATGACCGTGGCGTTGGACTTGGCAATGCCACGTACCACAGGGGCAAACCCATTCTGGCTGGCAGGCAACATATCGTTATCGGTATAAAGACGTGCGCCACGGATTTGCGTACTGTCGAAAATATCGCTCGCCGTCCAAGTATCGCCGATCATAATCTGGCTTCGTAACGCGGCAATATTACGTTGTATCCAGGTGCTTATAGAGTTGTAATCCGCACGACCATCGGTTGTGTTTAAGGTACTGTAATTGCGTAATCGCCACGGCCCAATATTCAGTCCGTTGCGCAGGTTGAGATAACTGGTATTCGTCTCCTGAGAACCATAATCCGAACGCAGGGTATGTGAACCGGAAAAATCGTAGTTGATGGTGAGTGCATTAATTCCCTCATCCCAACGCGTAGGGCTTATGTAATCGTAGGCCATCGCGTCCATGTAGATTTGGGGAATGGAGATATTCAGTTGCAGTTTATCGCTGTCCAGTTGCCAGGATGAGCCTTCAATGCGTGGCTCAGGATCAATACAGACCGTTTCATCCACATCATTGAGCGATTTCAGTGCATCAACTTTTACGCCAAAGGAGGTCAGCGTTTTTTTAATAGCGACAAAGCAGGCGTGTAAATCAGCATCGGGATTATCCTGAACAAATGTCACATCCTGACGTTCAAACATTTTACCGTTGATAAAAATATCAACGCTATAAACGCCGGGAGGCATCATATTTGCCCGGTTAAACTGACGAATGTCGACCCCGGATTGATGGTCGATTTCCAGTAGCGCCGGATTAAATACGCTGACCTGGGCCATCAGACTATGTGAGAATATCAGACACGTCCCTGCCATCAGGCCAACCGCTATTCTGGTCGTAACCATAATACGCCTATCCTTATGCCATGCTTACAGCGCGTTTTTTAGCGGTTCGCTTATCGCGCCATAATCATTTATGAATCGCCAGGTCATTTGGTTACCCGCAGAATTGGCAGGCAACGGTAAAGAGAGCGTTTCGAAAGGACGGATCATGTTGAGAGGCACATCATGGCCATCAACAATGACATCCATCACACTGATATGAATCGGGTTTGGATTTTCAGCAATCAGATTTTTTCCTTCACGACGCCACTTAACCTTAGGCGCTGCATCTTCAGGAATAAGGCTAATAGTTGCTGGTCGCCAGAACAGCTTGATACGCGTTTTAACAGCAATTTCCAATGAGTTCGCTGCTTTATTGGTTGCTGCAGGCGGAATATTTTTGATATTCAGCCAGAAGACGGATTCACGGTCGTCGGGTAATGACATTCCCTTCATGTGAAGAATACGTAATACTTTTTCTTGTCCGGGTTCAAGTCGGGATACAGGAGGTATAACAGTAAAGGGCGCTTTACTTTTATCATCTTTATTAAACGGATCCACCCATGACTGGATGAGATAAGGGATCTTTTCTTCCTTGCTGAATACAGAAATAGATTTATCTGCATTATTACTTATGTAAACAACCCGCGTACCGCCAATGACAACGCCTGCATAGGTTAATGCTGGCTGGCCTAAAAAAAGGCTTAATATAATCGCGATAAATAATTTGTACCAAAGGGTTGTTTTAAAGAGCCTGATTAAACAACTTTTTCTGGACATAATAACTCCCTGGCCAAAGCCAACTGAATAAAAAGGCTCTGATAAATTATTTCTTATATTCGATAGTAAATTGTGAATCGGCGTTCGCTGTACCCGCCGTTACGACTGCATTTGTTGCAACATAGCGTGCAATAAATTTCATTTCCGCAGCGCCGTTACCATCGATTGTGGTATAAGCTGAGTCGTTATAAAGTTTGACCTGAGAGTTGTCAGCCTGGTTAAAGATACGGATACCAACACCAGTGGCCACAATCGCTGCCCCGGTGCCGGTATAATCACCCGGATCGGCAGCTGTAGTCGGAGTACCCACTTTCAGATCGCCATCGCCGCCAGGTGCTTCTGTACCATCAAAACGAACCGCAGCCTGCGTGTACGTTGCCGGACATTTCTCCAGTTTAATACTAAACTGCTGTGGCGATGCCATGCTGCCTACACCCGAAAATGCATTTTTACTGACTTTTCCAAAAGGAACGGTTTGATCCGCTGTATCGGAGGTAACTTCACAACTACTGTCAACAATTTCACCAACAAAGTGAACAACACCATCCTCTGCGAGCGCATGTCCGGCCAGCATTAAAGATGCCAGCGTGAATGCACCACCAATAATATTACGTTTCATAAAAACTCCATTGATATAATATATCCTTCAACCCGAACCATACACTTATATTAATAAGTGTATTTATGATTCGCACACATATTACATTAATGACACAGGTTTAGCTAAATTAATATTTATAAATCAATCTGAGAATATAAATTTATTATATAAATATTATTAAAATAATAGTAAATCAAGTTCGTAAGCGGACATTGGTAAAAATTCGGAATATATTTATTTAGTTATCTAAATGGAAAGTTTATTGAAAATAAATATGAAAAAGGGCCACCCACTGGCAGCCCTTGCTTACTTAACAGTTAGTATTACTCAACCGTAACCGATTTCGCCAGGTTACGCGGCTGGTCAACATCAGTGCCTTTGATCAGTGCGACATGGTACGCCAGCAGTTGCAGCGGAACGGTGTAGAAGATTGGTGCAATCACCTCTTCCACATGCGGCATCTCGATGATGTGCATGTTGTCGCTGCTCACAAAACCAGCGTCCTGATCGGCAAAAACGTACAACTGACCGCCACGCGCGCGAACTTCTTCAATGTTGGATTTCAGTTTTTCCAACAGTTCGTTGTTTGGCGCAACGACGATAACCGGCATATCTGCATCAATCAGCGCCAGCGGACCGTGTTTCAGTTCACCCGCAGCGTAGGCTTCAGCATGAATATAGGAGATCTCTTTCAGCTTCAATGCGCCTTCCAGCGCGATGGGGTACTGATCGCCACGGCCCAGGAACAGCGCGTGATGTTTGTCAGAGAAATCTTCTGCCAGGGCTTCAATGCGTTTGTCCTGAGACAGCATCTGCTCAATACGGCTCGGCAGCGCCTGCAGACCATGCACGATGTCATGTTCAATGGAAGCATCCAGACCTTTCAGGCGAGACAGTTTGGCCACCAGCATCAACAGCACAGTTAACTGAGTGGTAAATGCTTTGGTAGATGCCACGCCAATTTCAGTACCGGCATTGGTCATCAGCGCCAGATCGGATTCACGCACCAGAGAAGAGCCAGGAACGTTACAGATTGCCAGCGAACCAAGGTAACCCAGCTCTTTTGACAGACGCAGGCCAGCCAGAGTATCTGCCGTTTCACCAGACTGTGACAGAGTGATCATCAGACTGTTACGACGCACGGCTGATTTGCGATAGCGGAATTCAGAGGCGATTTCGACGTCGCACGGAATGCCTGCCAGCGATTCAAACCAGTAGCGGGAAACCATACCAGAGTTGTAAGAAGTGCCACAGGCGAGGATCTGAATATGCTCAACCTTCGACAGAAGTTCATCGGCGTTCGGGCCCAGCTCGCTTAGATCAACCTGACCGTGGCTGATACGTCCGGCGAGAGTGTTTTTGATGGCGTTTGGCTGTTCGTAGATCTCTTTCTGCATGTAGTGGCGGTAAATACCTTTATCGCCTGCGTCATATTGCAGATTGGATTCGATATCCTGACGTTTTACTTCCGCGCCAGATTTATCGAAGATGTTTACCGAACGGCGAGTGATTTCCGCAATATCGCCCTCTTCAAGGAAGATAAAGCGACGAGTCACTGGCAACAGCGCCAGCTGGTCAGAAGCGATAAAGTTTTCGCCCATACCGAGGCCAATCACCAGCGGGCTACCGGAACGTGCCGCCAGCAAAGTATCCGGGTTGCGGGTGTCCATGATCACCGTACCGTACGCGCCACGCAGTTGCGGGATAGCACGCAGAACGGCCTCACGCAGGGTGCCGCCCTGTTTCAGTTCCCAGTTCACCAGGTGAGCAATAACTTCGGTGTCAGTTTCAGAAACAAAGGTATAGCCACGCGCTTTTAACGCTTCGCGCAGCGGCTCATGGTTTTCGATGATGCCGTTATGCACCACCACAATGTGTTCAGAAACATGCGGATGCGCATTCGCTTCAGAAGGTTCGCCGTGGGTTGCCCAGCGAGTGTGAGCAATACCGGTGCCGCCATGCAGAGGATGTTCTTCCGCTGCCTGAGCCAGCATCTGGACTTTACCGAGACGACGTAAGCGGGTCATATTTCCGTTTGCGTCGACAACAGCCAGACCGGCAGAGTCATAACCACGGTATTCCAGACGACGTAAACCTTCGAGAAGGATTTCAGCTACATCACGTTGCGCGATCGCGCCAACAATTCCACACATAGTTTTTAATTCCGATTGATATCGTTGTCGGTCAACCTGTATGCCCGATTTTTCGGGCGCCCCGAGCCTTGTAGAGAGTGGGGTTATTTTTATAGTTACTGCTTGTGGGCGGGAGATTATGTTATCTCCTCATCCCTGATGGCCGGATTACCCAGCCAGAATTACTTTTTCTTAACCGGACGACGCCAGCTTTCTTTTTGTGTCTGCGGCACACGGCTGATTGCCAGGGCATTTTCACCAACATTGCACGTTACAGTAGTACCCGCAGCAATGGTCGCGCCTTTACCAACCGTTACCGGTGCAACAAGTTGGGTGTCAGAACCGACAAATACATCGTCGCCAATAATGGTTTTAAATTTATTCGCACCGTCGTAGTTGCAGGTAATGGTTCCCGCGCCGATGTTAACGTTATCGCCGATTTCCGCATCGCCCAGGTAAGTCAGATGACCGGCTTTCGAGCCTTTACCCAAACGCGCTTTTTTCATCTCAACGAAGTTACCGACGTGTGCGCCTTCCAGCAGCTCTGCACCGGGGCGCAGACGGGCAAACGGGCCAATGGTACAGGCCGCAGCCAGATTCGCGTCTTCCACCACGGTATATGGGCTGATTTCGCAATCATCACCAATCACGCTGTTTTTAATCACGCAACCAGTGCCAATTTTCACGCGATTGCCGAGAGTAACATTACCCTCAATGATAACGTTAGTATCAATTTCAACATCGCGCCCGTGAGTAAGCGTACCGCGCAGATCAAAACGCGCCGGATCGCGCAGCATAACTCCCGCCAGCAGCAGTTTTTCTGCCTGTTCGGACTGATAAACGCGCTCCAGACGGGAGAGTTGCAGACGGTTATTTACACCTTCAACTTCGCTTAAACGCTGCGGATGTACAGCGACAATTTCACGCCCTTCCTGATACGCCAGCGCAATAATATCGGTAATGTAGTACTCGCCCTGTGCATTATTATTGGTCAGCTTCGCCAGCCAGCGTTTCATATCTGCACCGTTGGCGATCAGAATACCGGTGTTGATCTCCTGGATTTGACGCTGCTCGTCGGTAGCATCTTTATGCTCAACAATGCCGGTAACTTTGCCATTCTCACGGGTAATGCGGCCATAACCGGTCGGGTCATCCAGTTTCACTGTCAGCAGACCAATGCCACCCTGCGGTTTTGCATCACGCAGGCGCTGGAGTGTTTCGACCGAGATCAGCGGTACATCGCCGTAGAGCATTAAAATGTCTTCATCATCGGCAAAGAAAGGTGCGGCCTGCTGCATTGCATGACCAGTACCCAACTGCTCAGCCTGAAGCACCCAGTTCAGATTGTCATCTTTCAACGACTGTTTAAGCAGATCGCCGCCGTGACCGTAAACCAGGTGAACGTGCGCTGCGCCTAATTCATTCGCAGCATCAATGACATGCTGAACCATCGCTTTCCCGGCAAGGGTATGCAGCACTTTTGGAATATCGGAATACATGCGAGTGCCTTTGCCTGCTGCAAGGATCACTACGCTCATAGCATTATTCAACATACGCGTCCTGACTGTGATTTGAGAACGAATTTAAACCGCTTCACCTTGAAAAAACTACATTTTTTTCATCGTGAAATGGACAGAGGATAAATTGTGCAATAAAGGATTATCCCTACTGACGAAAACACCATTTTCGACCATTGGCGCGCCTTTTGTCTGCATAAAAGTAAGGTAGCACCTTCATTTAAGTGTCTACATGATGTTTTTGCTCTTATTTCGATCAATGAATAAACGAGAAAACCAGCAAAGAATTTCGCTGGTTTATATAAAAAGTGTTAATCGCGGAACATGAATGATCACAGCACAAATCCTGCTGTACTACTATCCAGATGAAAATATGCGCGGCGCACGCAATAAAAAAGCCAGCCTGTTTCCAGACTGGCTTTCGTGCTTTTCAAGCCGGTGTTACATCGCTTTTTTGGTCAACTCGATAACGCGCAGCTGCGCGATCGCTTTGGCCAGTTCCGCAGACGCCTGAGCGTAATCTACGTCGCCGTGAGAGCTGCTAATGTGCTCTTCAGCCTTACGTTTCGCTTCCATGGCTCGCGCTTCGTCGAGATCCTGGCCGCGAATTGCGGTGTCGGCCAGAACGGTCACGTTGCCAGGCTGCACTTCAAGAATGCCGCCAGACAGATAGATAAACTCTTCGTGACCGTGCTGTTTCACGATGCGAATCATACCAGGCTTAATGGCGGTGAGCAGCGGTGCGTGCCCTGGGTAGATCCCCAGTTCACCTTCGCTACCCGTTACCTGGATTTTCTCGACCAGACCAGAGAACATTTGTTGCTCTGCGCTGACGACGTCCAGGTGGTAAGTCATTGCCATATCACCCTCCGATTAAGGCGTTAAAGTTTTTTGGCTTTTTCCACTGCTTCTTCGATGGAACCGACCATGTAGAACGCCTGCTCCGGCAGGTGATCGTATTCGCCTTCCATGATGCCTTTAAAGCCACGGATGGTGTCTTTCAGGGAGACGTATTTACCCGGAGAACCGGTGAATACTTCTGCCACGAAGAACGGCTGGGACAGGAAACGCTGGATCTTACGAGCGCGCGCTACCACCAGTTTGTCTTCTTCAGACAGTTCATCCATACCCAGGATGGCGATGATGTCTTTCAGTTCCTGATAACGTTGCAGGATGGACTGAACGCCACGAGCGGTGTCGTAGTGTTCCTGACCAACCACCAGCGGATCCAGCTGACGGCTGGTGGAGTCCAGCGGGTCAACGGCCGGGTAGATACCCAGAGACGCGATCTGACGGCTCAGAACCACGGTTGCGTCAAGGTGCGCAAAGGTGGTTGCCGGAGACGGGTCAGTCAAGTCATCCGCAGGTACGTATACCGCCTGTACAGAGGTGATAGAACCGGTTTTGGTGGAGGTGATACGTTCCTGCAGAACGCCCATCTCTTCCGCCAGAGTCGGCTGATAACCTACCGCTGAAGGCATACGACCCAGCAGTGCGGATACTTCCGTACCGGCCAGGGTGTAACGATAGATGTTGTCAACGAACAGCAGTACGTCACGACCTTCGTCACGGAATTTCTCAGCCATGGTCAGACCGGTCAGAGCAACGCGCAGACGGTTTCCCGGCGGCTCGTTCATCTGGCCATACACCAGGGATACTTTGTCGATAACGTTGGAGTCGGTCATTTCGTGGTAGAAGTCGTTACCCTCACGAGTACGTTCACCTACGCCCGCAAACACAGAGTAACCGGAGTGCTCGATCGCGATGTTACGAATGAGCTCCATCATGTTTACGGTTTTACCTACACCCGCACCACCGAACAGACCAACTTTACCGCCCTTAGCGAACGGACACATCAGGTCGATAACTTTGATACCGGTTTCCAGCAGTTCCTGAGAGTTTGACAGCTCTTCGTAGGAAGGTGCTGCGCGGTGAATCGCCCAACGCTCTTCTTCACCGATCTCGCCTTTCATGTCGACCGGTTCGCCCAGTACGTTCATGATACGGCCCAGTGTCGCTTTACCTACCGGGACTTCGATCGGGTGTTCGAGGTCTTTTACATCCAGACCGCGACGCAGACCGTCAGAAGAACCCATTGCGATGGTACGCACGATACCGCCGCCGAGCTGCTGCTGAACTTCCAGCACCAGACGCTCATTACCATTTTGCACCTCAAGAGCATCGTACACGCGCGGTACGGCATCCTGAGGGAATTCGACGTCAACTACGGCGCCGATTACCTGGACAATCTTTCCAGTAGCCATCTTAAATCCTCTACGAAATAACCTGTTTAAACCGCGGCGGCCCCCGAGACGATCTCGGTGAGTTCCTGAGTAATGCTGGCCTGACGAGCTTTGTTGTATACCAACTGCAGCTCTTTAATCAGGCTGCCGCCATTGTCGGTCGCGGCTTTCATCGCCACCATACGGGCGGCCTGCTCGCTGGCCAGGTTTTCAACCACGCCCTGATAAACCTGAGATTCGACATAACGACGCAGCAGGGTATCCAGCAACGCCTTCGGATCGGGTTCGTACAGGTAATCCCAGGATTTATGTTTCAGATCATCATCATCTGATGCCGGTAACGGCAGCAGCTGGCTGATGGTCGGAACCTGAGACATGGTGTTAATAAATTTGTTGCTGACAATGTAAAGCTTGTCCAGACGGCCTTCGTCGTAGGCCTGCAACATCACTTTTACCGGACCGATCAGTTCGGACAGGGAAGGGTTATCCCCCATGCCGGTGACCTGGGCAACAACATTGCCGCCCACGGAGTTGAAGAACGAAACACCTTTCGAGCCGATCATTGCGAGGTCGCATTGAACGCCTTTGTCGGTCCAGGTCTTCATTTCCGCCAGCAGTTTTTTGAACAGGTTAATGTTCAAACCACCGCACAAACCACGGTCGGTCGACACCACCAGGTAGCCCACGCGTTTAACGTCGCGGTCTTCCAGGTATGGGTGCTTATATTCCAGATTACCGTGTGCAAGGTGACCAATCACTTTGCGCATGGTTTCTGCATAAGGACGGCTGGCCGCCATGCGATCCTGCGATTTACGCATTTTGGAAGCGGCGACCATCTCCATCGCTTTAGTGATCTTTTGCGTGTTCTGGACGCTTGCGATCTTACTACGTATCTCTTTTGCGCCGGCCATGAGCTTCTCCTCAATGCCTTGCGGCCTGCCCTAAGGCAAGCCGCCAGACGTTACCAGGATTGGGTTGCTTTGAAGGAATCGAGGATGCCTTTCAGCTTGCCTTCGATTTCGTCGTTGTAGCCACCGGTCTGGTTGATCTCTTGCATCAACGGAGCGTGATCACGGTCGACGTAAGCCAGCAGCGCGGCTTCGAAGCTGCCGATTTTCGACAGTTCAACATCCGCCAGGTAACCACGTTCTGCTGCAAACAGAACCAGAGACTGCTGCGCAACAGACATCGGCGCATACTGTTTCTGTTTCAGCAGTTCGGTCACTTTCTGACCGTGGTCAAGCTGCTTACGGGTTGCATCGTCAAGGTCGGATGCAAACTGAGAGAACGCTGCCAGTTCACGATACTGTGCCAGAGCGGTACGGATACCACCGGACAGTTTTTTCATGATCTTGGTCTGTGCTGCACCACCAACACGGGATACGGAAATACCCGGGTTAACCGCAGGACGAATACCGGCGTTGAACAGGTTGGTTTCCAGGAAGATCTGACCATCGGTAATGGAGATTACGTTGGTCGGAACGAACGCAGAAACGTCACCTGCCTGAGTTTCGATAATCGGCAGTGCGGTCAGAGAACCGGTTTTCCCTTTCACTTCACCTTTGGTGAAGGCTTCAACGTATTCGGCGTTAACACGCGCAGCACGCTCCAGCAGACGAGAGTGGAGGTAGAATACGTCGCCCGGGAATGCTTCACGTCCTGGCGGACGACGGAGCAGCAGGGAGATCTGACGGTAAGCAACAGCCTGTTTAGACAGGTCATCGTAAATGATCAGCGCATCTTCGCCACGGTCACGGAAGTATTCGCCCATTGCGCAACCGGCATACGGTGCCAGGTATTGCAGTGCTGCGGATTCAGACGCGGTTGCTACCACAACGATGGTGTTAGCCAGTGCGCCGTGCTCTTCCAGTTTACGTACCACGTTAGAAATGGTGGACGCTTTCTGACCGATAGCGACATAGATACATTTGATACCGGAATCGCGCTGGTTGATGATGGCATCGATAGCCAGTGCGGTTTTACCGGTCTGACGGTCACCGATGATCAATTCACGCTGACCACGACCGATTGGGATCATGGAGTCAACGGCTTTATAACCGGTCTGTACCGGCTGATCTACGGACTGACGTTCGATAACGCCCGGAGCGATTGCTTCTACAGCAGAGAAGCCGTCGTGATCCAGCGGACCTTTACCGTCGATTGGCGCACCCAGAGTGTTAACCACACGCCCCAGCAGGCCACGGCCAACCGGAACTTCCAGGATACGACCAGTACACTTAACTTTCATGCCTTCGGCAAGGTCAGCGTACGGACCCATAACTACCGCACCTACAGAGTCGCGCTCGAGGTTCAGTGCGATAGCGTAACGGTTACCCGGCAGGGAGATCATTTCACCCTGCATACAATCGGCCAGGCCGTGGATGCGGATAACACCGTCACTTACAGAAACAATAGTACCTTCGTTGTGAGCTTCACTCACAACATTGAACTGAGCAATGCGCTGCTTGATCAGTTCGCTGATTTCGGTGGAATTCAGTTGCATGCTCCAGTCCCCTTAAGACTGCAAGACGTCTGCAAGGCGCTCAAGACGACCGCGTACGCTGCCATCAATGACCATATCACCCGCTCGGATGATAACGCCTGCCATTACAGACTTATCGATTTTGCAATTCAGCTTAACTTTGCGTGACAGACGTTTTTCCATCGCAGCAGAAATTTTCGCGAGCTGTTGTTCACTCAATGCAGCAGCGGAAATGACGTCTACCTCAGCGGTAGCCTCACTCACGGCACGCAGGTGAATAAACTGCTCCAGAACATCCGGGAGCGCGTTAAGACGACCATTTTCAGCCATTACCCGAATCAGGTTCTGACCATTTTCGTCCAGTTGCTCACCACAAACTGCGATAAACGACTCGGCGAGCGTTTCTGGCGCTAGCGCGCCAGAGAGAAGCTCTGCCATCTGTTCGTTTTTGGTTACCTCGGCGGCAAACGCCAGCATGTCCTGCCAGCGTTCTACACTTTGGTGTTCGACGGCAAAGTCAAAAGCTGCTTTGGCGTAGGGGCGAGCTACCGTAATAAATTCAGACATCAGCCCCTCCCTCCTTACAGTTCAGCGACAAGTTTATCCACGATGTCGCTGTTAGCAGCTTCATCCACGGAACGTTCGATGATCTTCTCGGCGCCAGCAACAGCCAGGATAGCAACTTGCTTACGCAGCTCTTCACGGGCACGTTTACGCTCGGCTTCAATTTCCGCCTGCGCCTGAGCCACGATTTTAGTACGTTCCTGTTCTGCCTCAGCTTTCGCTTCGTCCAGAATCTGCGAGCGGCGTTTGTTCGCCTGCTCGATGATTACCTGGGCTTCCGCTTTCGCTTTTTTCAGCTGGTCGGTCGCGCTGGCCTTTGCAAGGTCAAGGTCCTTATGTGCTCGTTCTGCGGAAGCAAGGCCGTCAGCAATTTCTTTTTGACGTTTTTCGATGGCTGCCATTAATGGCGGCCATACGTACTTCATGCAGAACAGAACGAACAGGACAAACGCGATGGCCTGGCCGAGGATTGTTGCGTTAAGATTCACAGCACAATGCCTCTATTTAGTTAACGTTCTGATATTGCTCTTTAAATAAAAGCAACGCTTACTACGCGACAGCGAACATCACGTACAGACCCAGACCTACAGCGATCATCGGGATAGCATCCACCAGACCCATAACGATAAAGAACTGAGTACGCAGCAGAGGAATCAGATCAGGTTGACGCGCTGCGCCTTCCAGGAATTTACCCCCGAGGATGCCGATACCGATCGCAGCACCGATTGCCGCCAGACCCATCATCACAGCGGCAGCCATGTACAGCAGATCCATATTCAGGTTTTCCATGACAGTCTCCAGTTTGTTTCAGTTAAAACGTAGTAGTGTTGGTAAATTAATGTTCTTCAGACGCCATCGACAGATAGACGATCGTCAGAACCATGAAGATGAAGGCTTGCAGCGTAATGATCAGGATGTGGAAAATGGCCCACGGCACATTCAGGATCCACTGTGACCACCACGGCAACAGACCAGCAATCAGAATGAAAATCAGCTCACCTGCGTACATGTTACCGAACAGTCGCAAACCGAGTGAAACTGGTTTGGACAGCAGGCTTACCCCTTCAAGGATTAAGTTGACAGGGATGAACGCCCAGTGATTGAACGGCTGCAGCGTCAACTCTTTCGTGAAGCCGCCGATGCCTTTCATTTTGATGCTGTAGAACAGAATCAGGATAAATACGCCCAGTGCCATCGACAGCGTCACGTTCACGTCAGCAGACGGAACCACACGCAGTGCCGGCAAACCGATCCAGTGTTCTGCGATATACGGCAGCAGATCGATAGGCAGTAAGTCCATCAGGTTCATCAGGAATACCCAAACGAAGATCGTCAGGGCCAGCGGTGCAATCAGCTTGCTTTTGCCATGGTACATGTCTTTCACGCTACCATTAACAAAGCCGATTACCAGCTCAATCGCGGTCTGAAACTTACCTGGTACGCCGCTGGTCGCCTTTTTGGCTACGCTACGGAACATAAGCAGGAACAACAGACCCAGCACCACCGAGAAGAACATGGAGTCAATATTGATTGTCCAGAAGGTGGCTGGGGGGTTTTGTGGATCCACCAGCGAGAATGTACGCAGGTCCAGCTGAAGGTTATTCAGGTGGTGTCCTATGTAATCCTGCGGCGTCATATTTTCTGAAGCCATGATGCCTTTTACCCTTTGTTGTTAATTACAGCCGGTGCCAGTATCTGAACCACCAGCACCAAAACCCACGTAACGATCAGCGGCAAGAATACCGCCTTTAAAACCGCCAACGCCACCACCAGTAACACCAACATCGCCAGAACTTTGAAAGCTTCGCCAAATGCGAATGTCCAGGCCACCCGGCCTTTCGCTGGTGTATGCGCCTGGTGACGCCAGGCAAATATCATAAACAAAACGTTAGGCAGAAAGACTGCCAGGCCCCCGCTTAATGCAGAGACGCCCCAGAAGGGGTCTTTGAGGCTGAACAGCAATCCACTTGCTATCACCGCCAGTAACTGAACGAGCAGAAGCTTCCGAGCAACGTTTCGACTCAAGAGCGACACAGACATCACGTTTTTCACTCCTGCTCCCTTCGAGGTATGCCGCGTGTCGTATAAAACTTTCTTTAAGGCTTAGAGTCAAGCATCAAAAAGCGGTCAAATTATACGGTGCGCCCCCGTGATTTCAAACAATAAGTAGCCAAAAGGTGAATAAATGTTTAAATATTTTTCCAGTGCATACAATTGCGACTTTTCTGCTAACCATGCCAGATCATGAAAAACTGTAAATAACGCGTAAACACTGGTGGTAAAGAGTGCTTCAGATCACAGATTGAGCATGTTCGCGCACAGCATATTTATTTACTTGGCAAATGATGCCATTGCAAGTTTCTGATATTTCAGTCTAAAAACAGATACTGTTTTCATAAATGGCATTTACATAACAAAAACCAGACATTGACATTCTTAATAATATTTTAACAGCGAATTATGGTTCTTAGCGCCGATTTTTAGCAGACTGATATTTTCACCGATGACCTATTTCCTGCTTACCCAAAAAAGCCACGTTAGTTCATTGATGCAAAATGGTAAACATGGCGTTAAATGTAACCAGTTATATCAGTAGAAAACCTGGTTGTTGTTAACAGTCAAACCGATAAATTTTTTATGATTTTTTTGATAAAAATTAAATTTTATTTGCTTTAATCACAACCAAATGGCGTTCGCCATCCAGAGCCGGAACCTGAAGTTTAACCACTGATTCAACCTGATATTCTGCAGGCAATAGGGCTATTTCATCTTCCGGCATTTGTCCTTTCAGCGCATAGAAGCGGCCTTGCTCACCTGGAAGATGGTGGCACCAGCTCACCATATCGTTCAGAGAGGCAAAAGCACGGCTAATTACACCATCAAACGGTGGCTCTGACGGAAACTCTTCTACCCTACTCTGTACCGGCTCAATGTTCTCAAGTTTCAATTCATGTTGAACCTGACGCAGGAAACGCACGCGTTTACCGAGGCTATCCAGTAGTGTGAAGTGAGCGTCAGGGCGTACGATAGAGAGAGGAATGCCGGGCAGACCCGGGCCGGTGCCGACATCAATAAAACGTTCACCTTGCAGATAAGATGCAACGACAATGCTGTCGAGAATATGGCGTACCAGCATCTCATTTGGATCGCGCACCGAAGTCAGGTTGTACGCTTTGTTCCATTTGTGCAGCATATTTACGTAGGCAATGAGCTGATTTTTCTGGTGATCGGTAAGCGAAATTCCTGCGTCTTTCAGCAGTGAAGAGAGTTTATTGAGCACGGTGATTACCTGTTCTTGATGCGTTGCCTGGTAAGCAGGTGCTTACCAGGCATTTTTAATGCGTTATGCGCTACGACGCAGCATACCCTGTTTTTTCAGCCATACCAGCAGAATGGAGATAGCCGCAGGCGTGACGCCAGAAATACGCGAAGCCTGACCGATAGAGGCCGGTTTGTGATCGTTGAGTTTGGCGATCACTTCGTTAGAAAGACCGGATACCTGGCGGTAATCCAGTGTCGCGGGTAGCAAGGTGTTCTCGTTACGCAGCTGCTTTTCGATCTCATCTTGCTGGCGCGCGATATAACCTTCGTATTTAACCTGAATCTCAACCTGTTCCGCCGCCTGTTCGTCTGTCAACGCAGGGGCAAACGGCGTCAGCGTGGTTAATTTTTCATAAGTCATTTCCGGACGACGCAGCAGATCTTCACCACTGGCTTCACGGGAAAGCGGCGCAGTCAGGTGAGCATTCACTTCGGCTGCAGCTTCCGCCGACGGGGTTACCCAGGTCGATTTCAGACGCTGACGCTCACGCTCGATATTCTCAAGTTTCTCGTTAAAGCGCGCCCAACGTTCGTCATCCACCAGGCCCAGTTCACGACCGATTTCAGTCAAACGCAGATCCGCATTATCTTCGCGCAGCATCAGACGATATTCTGCGCGCGAGGTAAACATACGATACGGTTCTTTGGTTCCTAAAGTGCACAGGTCATCAACCAGTACGCCGAGATAGGCCTGAGAACGCGCCGGAGCCCAACCTTCTTTGTCAGCAGACAGACGGGCAGCGTTAAGACCGGCCAGCAAACCTTGCGCAGCGGCTTCTTCGTAACCGGTAGTGCCGTTAATCTGACCAGCAAAGAACAGCCCCTGGATAAACTTGCTCTCCAGCGTCGGTTTCAGGTCGCGCGGATCGAAAAAGTCATACTCAATGGCATAACCCGGACGCACGATTTTCGCGTTTTCCATCCCCTGCATGGAGCGGACGATTTGCATCTGCACATCGAACGGCAGGCTGGTGGAGATGCCGTTCGGATAAATTTCGTTCGAGGTTAGCCCTTCCGGCTCAAGGAAGATCTGATGCTGATTTCTGTCAGCGAAGCGCATGACCTTATCTTCGATCGACGGACAGTAGCGTGGGCCGACACCTTCGATCACTCCGGCATACATCGGACTACGATCGAGGTTACTGCGGATCACGTCATGCGTTTTCTCGTTGGTATGGGTGATATAGCACGGCACCTGCTGTGGATGCTGCGCTGCGTTGCCCATAAACGAGAACACCGGCATTGGGTTATCGCCATGCTGTTGCGCCAGCACACTGAAATCGATGGTGCGCGCGTCAATACGCGGCGGCGTACCGGTTTTCAGACGACCAACGCGCAGTGGAAGTTCACGCAAACGGCGTGAGAGCGGAATGGAAGGCGGATCTCCAGCACGACCACCACTGTAATTATCCAGGCCGATATGAATCTTACCGTCAAGAAAAGTGCCGACAGTAAGCACGACTGCTTTAGCACGGAATTTCAGCCCCATTTGGGTGACAGCACCGACCACACGATCGTTTTCGACAATAAGATCCTCAACCGCCTGCTGGAAGATCATCAGGTTCGGTTGATTCTCAAGAGCAGTGCGTACTGCCTGACGGTAGAGCACACGATCCGCCTGTGCTCGGGTTGCACGAACCGCCGGCCCTTTGCTGGCGTTTAGTATCCTAAACTGAATACCCGCCTGGTCGATCGCTTTTGCCATCAGACCGCCGAGTGCATCCACTTCTTTTACCAGATGTCCCTTCCCAATACCGCCGATTGCCGGGTTGCAGCTCATCTGCCCCAGGGTGTCGATATTGTGTGTCAAAAGCAGAGTCTGTTGACCCATACGCGCCGCAGCCATCGCGGCCTCGGTGCCTGCATGACCCCCGCCAATGATGATGACGTCAAAAGGATCCGGATAAAACATGGTGATTGCCTCGCATAACGCGGTATGAAAATGGATTGAAGCCCGGGCCGTGGATTCTACTCAACTTTGACGGCTTGAGAAAGACCTGGGATCCTGGGTATTAAAAAGAAGATCTATTTATTTAGAGATCTGTTCTATTGTGATCTCTTATTAGGATCGCACTGCCCTGTGGATAACAAGGATCCGACTTTTAAGATCAACAACCTGGAAAGGATCATTAACTGTGAATGATCGGTGATCCTGGGCCGTATAAGCTGGGATCAGAATGAGGGGTTATGCACAACTCAAAAACTGAACAACAGTTGTTCTTTGGATAACTACCGGTTGATCCAAGCTTCCTGACAGAGTTATCCACAGTAGATCGCACGATCTGTATACTTATTTGAGTAAATTAATCCACGATCCCAGCCATTCTTCTGCCGGATCTTCCGGAATGTCGTGATCAAGGATGTTGATCTTCAGTGTTTCGCCCATCTGTTTCGCACCGGAATTTTTGAGTTCTGCCTCGAGTTTATCGATAGCACCACAAAAAGTGTCGTATTCACGACTGCCAATACCGATTGCACCAAAGCGTACCGCAGAAAGATCGGGTTTTTGTTCCAGCAACGCTTCATAGAAAGGAGAAAGGTTGTCCGGAATGTCTCCGGCACCGTGGGTGGAACTGATAACCAGCCAGATCCCCGAAGCAGATAAATCTTCCAACAGCGGACCGTGCAGCGTTTCGGTGGTAAAACCCGCCTCTTCCAGCTTTTCAGCCAGGTGTTCTGCTACATATTCGGCACCGCCGAGGGTGCTGCCGCTGATAAGAGTGATATCTGCCATAAACCGCCACCTTTATTAAGAGTGGCGTATTGTACGCTGTGAACGCGCTGGGATCTACCTGTGGAAAAGTATGGGATTAAAAAAGCCGATCATGGCTTGATAGTACGCATGATCGGGTTCTGCAGGACGATCAGTGTTTCAGTGGACTGAATTTCATCAATTGTTTGGATCTTGTTGATAAGTACATGCTGGAGGGCATCGATCGAACGGCACATCACTTTGATAAAGATGCTGTAGTGCCCGGTGGTGTAGTAGGCTTCGGTGACTTCGTCGAGGCTTTCCAGTTTTGCCAGAGCGGAAGGATAGTCTTTGGCACTCTTCAATATAATGCCGATAAAGCAACCTACATCATAACCGAGCTGTTTCGGGCTAACGTCGATACGCGCACCGGTAATGATCCCCGCCTGCTTCATTTTCTCTACACGAACGTGAATCGTCCCCGGGCTGACGCCAAATTGTTTCGCCAGTTCAGCGTAAGCGGTGCGCGCATTGCCCATTAATGCTTCCAGGATGCCACGGTCCAGATTGTCGATTAGATAATTTTCCATAGGATTTTCTTATTCATATTGATGATTCATTCTATTTTAGCCTTCTTTTTTAATGAATCAAAAGTGAGTAAGGCTTTTTATTGAATGATTATTGCATGTGTGCTGGTTTTTGTTGCTTAATCATAAGCAACAGGACGCAGGAGTATAAAAAATGAAAACCGCTTACATTGCCAAACAACGTCAAATTAGCTTCGTGAAATCTCACTTTTCTCGTCAACTGGAAGAACGCTTAGGACTGATTGAAGTCCAGGCGCCAATCCTTAGTCGTGTGGGGGATGGCACGCAGGATAACTTGTCGGGCTGTGAAAAAGCGGTGCAGGTAAAAGTGAAAGCTCTGCCTGATGCCCAGTTCGAAGTGGTTCATTCACTGGCGAAGTGGAAACGTCAGACGTTAGGGCAACACGACTTCAGCGTGGGCGAAGGGCTGTACACGCACATGAAAGCCCTTCGCCCCGATGAAGACCGTCTTTCCCCGCTGCACTCGGTTTATGTTGACCAGTGGGACTGGGAACGCGTAATGGGCGACGGCGAGCGTCAATTCTCGACTCTGAAAAGTACTGTAGAGGCGATCTGGGCGGGAATTAAAGCAACCGAAGCTGCTGTTAGTGAGGAGTTTGGCCTGACACCGTTCCTGCCGGATCAGATCCACTTCGTACACAGCCAGGAATTACTGTCTCGTTATCCGGATCTTGATGCCAAAGGGCGTGAACGGGCGATTGCGAAAGATCTTGGCGCGGTATTCCTCGTCGGGATTGGCGGCAAGCTGAGTGATGGTCATCGCCACGACGTGCGTGCACCGGATTATGATGACTGGAGCACTCCGTCAGAACTGGGCCATGCAGGTCTGAACGGCGATATTCTGGTGTGGAACCCGGTGCTGGAAGATGCGTTTGAACTTTCTTCTATGGGGATCCGCGTGGATGCCGATACGCTGAAGCACCAACTGGCGCTAACCGGTGATGAAGATCGTCTGCAACTGGAGTGGCATCAGGCGCTGCTGCGCGGTGAAATGCCGCAGACTATCGGCGGCGGTATCGGTCAGTCTCGTTTGACCATGCTACTGCTGCAACTGCCGCATATCGGCCAGGTTCAGTGTGGCGTTTGGCCTGCGGCAGTTCGTGAGAGCGTCCCTTCTCTGCTGTAATAATTTATCGCCGCCAGCGTCTGAGCAGGCGGCTACGCATCCCGGTATCAAAGCGCCAGATATGATCGAAAATGCGCATGATGCCGGGTTTGCCATGTGCTGACATCGCCACGGCATGAAAGCGATGCTGATGTACCCGCTGCAACTCTTTCACTTTACTCGTCACGTCGTCAGGCAACCGCTGGGCGATAAAATCAGAAATCACCACCGCATCGGCGTCAAACCATTCCCGACTTTGCAAGCGTTCCATAATGGCGCGAAAACAACTGGCAAGATCGGTGCCGCCACGAAACTGCTGACTTAAAAAGCGAATCGCTTGTTCGATGCCTTGTGAGCCTGAAAGCTCATAACGGACGATCTCAGTGGAAAATAACATAATAAAGCAGCGCCGGTTTTCAGCGAGGGCAATGCGCATTAATGCCAGGCAGAACGCTTTCGCACACTGTTCATTAAAGCCGCCCATTGAGCCAGAAGTATCCACGCAGACAATAAACGGTCCGCGCGGCTGTTCGTCGTAATCTTTATGTACCACCGGGCGTTCGATAACTTTTTCACGCCACGACTCACCGTGCAGGCGATAGGTGAGTAACTGCTTTTCCACCAGCCGACGGTAAAATTCATACTCCAGTTCAGTTATCCCAAGCGTCGCCAGTTCTGGCGGTAGAAGGCGTAAAATATCATCGCTTTGTTGCAGACCATCAACCTGCTCAGGAACGGTCGCCGGTTCGCGCACCATAGCGCGGAAGGTTTCCATCTGCGCATCGTTGCGTGGTATCGATTTGGCTTCCCGCGAACGCCCCAGCTGTTCCGCCAGGCGCTTCAGTTCCGGCTGTTCGTTAAGAAATTCACCGTATTTTACAATTAACTGATAGTCGCCGCGTTTAAGCTGACCAGCGCTCATATCCCACAGACGACCGGCTGCGGTGTTGTTTTCTGCCAGAATCGGTTCAAGCTGCCCACTTAGCGTCATGCGTTCCTGAACTTCACTCAACAGTTGTTCGCGTTCTTCTTCTAATAACTGTTGATTTAACGTCGTCGCTTGCACGATCAGACTTAAGCGCCAACGCTGGAGAAAAAGCGTGTGTAATGCCGGAGTGATCGTGCTGTTGGCATCAACCAACTGCTGGGCTTGTTCGGCCCACGGGGAATTCAGTCGATGCAGTAAATCCAGTATCTGCGGTAGTTGCACAATAAATTGCGGCGTGGAAAGAAGCTGGCTTTGCTGATAGCACATGACCTCTTCCGTGAGTTCCTGCGGAACTCTGGCATCTTTCAGCCGACTGCGCAGCGCCTCACGCCAGCGGGGAATATCATCAGTGATTGCCGCCTTCAGTCGTGGGAATTTTTCAAAGAAGACCGCCAACTGCGGCGAGGCCAACAGAGCGATGATCATCTCTTCGATCAATCCCTCTTCGCTGACGGCCAGCATCACATTGAGCGTATCCAGTGTTAGCATTGTTGCGCCTGGCGA
Organism: Escherichia sp. MOD1-EC5495; assembly: GCF_002965965.1. Lineage (NCBI taxonomy): Bacteria > Pseudomonadati > Pseudomonadota > Gammaproteobacteria > Enterobacterales > Enterobacteriaceae > Escherichia > Escherichia sp. MOD1-EC5495. Next base: position 10,922 of record NZ_PTRI01000005.1, on the reverse strand, counting down.
ATCTGGGTGCCGACATCCTGTAGGCTGGCTTCAATGCGACCTAACCAGTCGCTATGGATAAACAGACATTTTTGCTGTTCGCTGAATAAGGCGTGTTGCTTGCGCCAGTCGCTTTCAAGATCTTCTAGTTGTTGTTTTATTTCGCTGGGTAGCCCCTCTGCCGATGCGCCGGGCAGCGCCAGAGTCGCCTCCTGCAAACTCACATCGCGTACCACCAGATGTTGGGCGCTATCAACTTCCATATTTAGCTTCTGGGCAAAACCGATACCATTTAATTTGCCGCGAATCTCGCCGCCTTTGTTCAGCCACAGTTCCAGCGCGCTACGCTCAAAAGCGATATGAACAACTTCCATATCATGCAATTTTAATGGTTTTTGCAGCAACAGGGTCAGTGTGGAGGCGGTTATGTTGGCTGGAAGTTGATACTGCGGGCGACGGCTGAACATGCCACCCTGACGAATCACCGTAAAGGCTGTTTTATCGCTTTGTTGTTGCTGAAGTTGCAGGCGACGCTGCACAATTGCGCTCAGTCGCGTCAGCATTTCCTGTTGCTGCCATGCATGACTGGTCATCAATACGTCAATTTGTTGTTGAATTAAATTCAGACTTTGGGCGTCATACCACAGGCAATCTTTCAGCAAGATGAGATCAATCGGGGCAACCGCGCTGCGACCGCTAAAAAAGGCGCTGGCCTGCAATAAGCGGATCGCTTTTTTCCAGCGACGGTCGGAGACATAAGGCGCATCCGGTAATTTATCCAGTTGCTGACGCAGCATAAAAATCAGCTCAAATACATGATCGGGCAGCGTAATTTCACCAATCTCTTTCTGCCAGCGTTCGTATTCTTCATCCGTGACCTGCAAGGATGGCTGAACGGGATTGTCGTTTTCATCCTGTTGGCTGGTCAGCATGGAGCGAAAATTCGTTTTATCCTGCACTTTATCTAACCACAGACGAATCAGCATACGGTCATATAACGCTTCCAGGCTGCTGTCTGCTTCTGGCAGTTCGTTGGATGCTGCCACCAGCAGACGCATAGGGATTTTTTCAACATGTGCGCCGTTGCGGAAGTGGCGTTCATTAATAGCGGTTAGTAGGGTATTAAGAATCGCTGGCCCGGCTTTCCAGATCTCATCAAGAAAGACGATTTCCGCTTCCGGCAGGTAGCCGCTGGTTAAACGCTCATAGCGGCCTTCATCTTTTAACGCCTGAATAGAAAGGGGGCCAAAAACTTCTTCCGGTGTGGAGAAGCGGGTCATCAGATATTCAAACGCGCGCGCATTCTGGAAAGCGAATTTTAAGCGCCGGGCGATTAAACTTTTAGCAATACCTGGCGGGCCAAGCAGGAATACGCTTTCACCACTTAATGCCGCTAACAAACACAGGCGGATGGCGTGGCTACGTTCATAAAGCCCTTTTTCCAGCGAACTGCTCAGACGGGAAATTCTTTCCGCTAATAAATGAGGGTGAGCCATAATGAAGTGGCGTCCTTTCGTCAAAAGTTCTGCGTAAACTGCGAGTATAGACGTTTCTTGCTGGTGGCAAAAATAGTCTCAAAGGAGGGCTATTTTTCTTTGAGCCAGGTTAATGTGGCCGCATTTAGGAGTACGATTTTGCCGTTAATCGTGCATACTGTGCGCTTTTTTGTGGGCCAAGGGACTACGCACACATTTCATATTTCAACGAAAGACTAGTCTATGAGCACTGATAATAAGCAATCGTTGCCCGCGATTACCCTCGCGGCGATTGGAGTTGTCTACGGCGATATTGGTACCAGCCCGTTATATACACTTCGTGAATGTTTGTCCGGCCAGTTTGGTTTTGGCGTTGAACGCGATGCCGTGTTTGGTTTTTTATCGCTGATCTTCTGGCTGCTAATCTTTGTGGTTTCCATAAAATATCTCACCTTCGTCATGCGTGCAGATAACGCCGGTGAAGGGGGGATCCTGACGTTGATGTCGCTTGCCGGGCGCAATACGTCGGCACGAACGACATCAATGCTGGTGATTATGGGGCTAATCGGCGGCAGTTTCTTCTATGGTGAAGTTGTCATAACGCCTGCCATTTCGGTGATGTCCGCTATAGAAGGTCTGGAAATCGTCGCTCCGCAGCTGGACACCTGGATAGTTCCCCTCTCAATCATCGTTCTCACTTTACTGTTTATGATTCAAAAACATGGCACTGCTATGGTCGGTAAGCTGTTTGCGCCGATTATGCTGACCTGGTTTTTGATTCTGGCGGGGCTGGGGTTACGTAGCATTATTGCCAACCCGGAAGTGTTACATGCGCTGAATCCGATGTGGGCGGTGCATTTCTTCCTTGAATATAAAACCGTTTCCTTTATTGCGTTAGGCGCGGTGGTACTGTCGATTACCGGTGTCGAGGCGCTGTATGCCGATATGGGGCACTTTGGTAAGTTCCCTATTCGCCTGGCGTGGTTCACCGTCGTATTGCCGTCTTTGACCCTTAACTACTTTGGGCAGGGGGCGCTGCTGTTAAAACACCCGGAAGCGATTAAGAACCCGTTCTTCCTGTTGGCTCCGGACTGGGCACTGATCCCGCTACTGATAATTGCAGCACTGGCAACGGTGATTGCCTCGCAGGCGGTTATCTCTGGTGTCTTCTCATTGACGCGTCAGGCAGTACGTCTGGGATACTTGTCGCCGATGCGCATTATTCACACCTCTGAAATGGAGTCAGGGCAAATCTACATTCCGTTTGTGAACTGGATGCTCTATGTCGCAGTCGTGATTGTCATTGTCAGCTTTGAGCACTCCAGCAACCTGGCGGCGGCGTACGGGATTGCGGTGACCGGAACGATGGTACTGACTTCTATTCTTTCAACTACCGTGGCGCGTCAGAACTGGCACTGGAATAAGTATTTTGTTGCGCTGATCCTGATTGCTTTCCTGTGTGTCGATATCCCTCTGTTTACCGCTAACCTCGATAAACTGCTTTCCGGTGGCTGGTTGCCTCTGAGCCTCGGCACGGTGATGTTTATCGTGATGACGACCTGGAAGAGCGAGCGTTTCCGCCTGCTGCGTCGGATGCACGAACATGGTAACTCTCTGGAAGCGATGATTGCTTCACTGGAGAAATCACCGCCTGTTCGCGTTCCCGGAACAGCTGTGTATATGTCGCGTGCAATTAATGTCATTCCCTTTGCGTTGATGCATAACCTTAAACATAACAAGGTGTTGCATGAGCGGGTTATTCTGTTAACTCTGCGTACTGAAGACGCGCCATATGTCCATAACGTCCGTCGGGTACAGATTGAACAACTGTCGCCCACTTTCTGGCGCGTGGTGGCAAGTTATGGTTGGCGAGAAACGCCAAACGTGGAAGAAGTTTTCCACCGTTGCGGTCTGGAAGGGTTAAGTTGCCGGATGATGGAAACCTCTTTCTTTATGTCGCATGAGTCGTTAATCCTCGGCAAACGCCCGTGGTACTTGCGTCTGCGTGGCAAGCTATACTTGCTGTTGCAACGTAATGCGCTGCGCGCGCCAGATCAGTTTGAAATTCCACCAAACAGGGTTATCGAACTGGGTACTCAGGTCGAAATCTAACGCCAGACGCCTCCTTTCTCCATAAGGGGGCGTTTTTTTCATGGTTACTCACGATGTAAAACGTTTCGATGTTGATCACATTTCCGTAACGTCGTGATGGTTTTCCTTAATCAGTCGGGATTAAACTGCGGGTCAGCGAAACGTTTCGCTGATGGAGAAAAAAATGAAAAAAGGCGCCGTTCTTAATTCTGATATTTCGTCGGTGATCTCCCGCCTGGGGCATACCGATACGCTGGTGGTGTGTGATGCTGGTTTACCCATCCCTAAAACGACAACGCGTATCGATATGGCATTAACCCAGGGTGTACCTTCTTTTATGCAGGTGCTGGGCGTCGTCACAAGTGAAATGCAGGTCGAGGCAGCCATTATCGCGGAAGAGATCAAACAACATAATTCGCAACTCCACGAAACGTTGCTCACTCACCTTGAGCAGCTGCAAAAACACCAGGGAAACACCATTGAAATTCGTTACACCACGCATGAAAAATTCAAACAACAAACCGCAGAAAGTCAGGCGGTAATTCGCAGCGGAGAATGTTCTCCGTATGCGAATATCATTCTCTGTGCTGGCGTGACGTTCTGAGGCCGCCATGGAAGCATTACTACAGCTTAAAGGCATCGATAAAGCGTTCCCGGGCGTAAAAGCTCTCTCGGGAGCCGCGTTAAATGTCTATCCAGGTCGTGTGATGGCACTGGTGGGTGAAAACGGCGCGGGTAAATCCACCATGATGAAAGTGCTGACCGGTATCTATACCCGTGATGCCGGTACGCTTTTATGGCTGGGGAAAGAGACTACTTTTACCGGGCCGAAATCCTCCCAGGAAGCCGGGATTGGGATTATCCACCAGGAACTGAACCTGATCCCGCAGTTGACCATCGCAGAAAACATTTTCCTCGGTCGTGAGTTTGTTAATCGCTTTGGCAAAATTGACTGGAAAACCATGTATGCCGAAGCGGATAAACTCTTAGCCAAACTTAACCTGCGCTTTAAAAGCGACAAGCTGGTGGGCGATCTTTCTATTGGCGACCAGCAGATGGTGGAAATTGCCAAAGTGCTGAGCTTTGAGTCGAAAGTCATCATTATGGATGAACCGACCGATGCGCTGACCGATACCGAAACTGAATCCCTGTTCCGCGTTATCCGCGAACTGAAATCGCAGGGGCGCGGCATTGTCTATATTTCCCACCGCATGAAAGAAATCTTCGAGATTTGTGATGACGTTACGGTTTTTCGTGACGGGCAATTTATTGCCGAGCGCGAAGTAGCATCACTGACTGAAGATTCACTGATTGAGATGATGGTGGGGCGTAAGCTGGAAGATCAGTATCCACACCTGGACAAAGCGCCGGGGGACGTCTTACTGAAAGTCGATAATCTCTGCGGACCCGGCGTTAACGATGTCTCTTTTACTTTACGCAAAGGCGAAATTCTTGGCGTCTCTGGTTTGATGGGCGCAGGCCGTACCGAACTGATGAAAGTGCTCTACGGCGCCCTGCCGCGCACAAGCGGTTACGTCACCCTGGATGGGCATGAGGTCGTTACCCGCTCGCCGCAGGATGGCCTGGCGAATGGCATTGTGTATATCTCTGAAGACCGTAAACGCGACGGTTTAGTGCTGGGGATGTCAGTAAAAGAGAACATGTCACTGACCGCGCTACGCTACTTCAGTCGCACTGGTGGTAGCCTGAAACATGCGGATGAGCAGCAGGCGGTCAGTGATTTTATCCGTCTGTTCAACGTGAAGACGCCGTCGATGGAACAGGCAATTGGTTTGCTCTCCGGTGGCAATCAGCAAAAAGTGGCGATTGCTCGTGGCCTGATGACTCGCCCTAAAGTGTTGATCCTTGATGAGCCTACCCGTGGCGTAGATGTCGGCGCGAAAAAAGAGATCTATCAACTGATTAACCAGTTCAAAGCCGATGGCTTGAGCATCATTCTGGTGTCATCGGAAATGCCAGAAGTATTAGGCATGAGCGATCGCATTATCGTCATGCATGAAGGGCATCTCAGCGGGGAATTTACTCGTGAGCAGGCCACTCAGGAAGTGTTAATGGCTGCCGCTGTGGGCAAGCTTAATCGCGTGAATCAGGAGTAAAAAAATGACAACCCAGACTGTCTCTGGTCGCCGTTATTTCACGAAAGCGTGGCTGATGGAGCAGAAATCGCTTATCGCTCTGCTGGTGCTGATCGCGATTGTCTCGACGTTAAGCCCGAACTTTTTCACCATCAATAACTTATTCAATATTCTCCAGCAAACCTCGGTGAACGCCATTATGGCGGTCGGGATGACGCTGGTTATTCTGACGTCAGGCATAGACCTGTCGGTAGGTTCTCTGTTGGCGCTGACCGGCGCAGTTGCTGCATCTATCGTCGGCATTGAAGTCAATGCGCTGGTGGCTGTCGCAGCCGCTCTCGCCTTAGGTGCCGCAATTGGTGCGGTAACCGGGGTGATTGTGGCGAAAGGTCGCGTCCAGGCGTTCATCGCTACGCTGGTTATGATGCTTTTACTGCGCGGCGTGACCATGGTTTACACCAACGGTAGCCCGGTGAATACCGGATTTACTGAGAACGCCGATCTGTTCGGTTGGTTTGGTATTGGTCGTCCGCTGGGTGTTCCGACGCCTGTCTGGATCATGGGGATTGTCTTCCTCGCGGCCTGGTACATGCTGCATCACACGCGTCTGGGACGTTACATCTACGCGCTGGGTGGTAACGAAGCGGCAACGCGCCTTTCTGGTATCAACGTCAATAAAATCAAAATCATCGTCTATTCTCTTTGTGGTCTGCTGGCATCGCTGGCTGGGATCATTGAAGTGGCGCGCCTCTCATCCGCACAACCCACGGCGGGTACTGGCTATGAGCTGGATGCTATTGCTGCGGTGGTTCTGGGCGGTACGAGCCTGGCGGGCGGAAAAGGTCGCATTGTTGGGACGTTGATCGGCGCATTAATTCTTGGCTTCCTTAATAATGGTTTGAATTTGTTAGGTGTTTCCTCCTATTACCAGATGATCGTCAAAGCGGTGGTGATTTTGCTGGCGGTGCTGGTAGACAACAAAAAGCAGTAATAACGACTACAGGACATCTTGAATATGAACATGAAAAAACTGGCTACCCTGGTTTCCGCTGTTGCGCTAAGCGCCACCGTCAGTGCGAATGCGATGGCAAAAGACACCATTGCGCTGGTGGTTTCCACGCTCAATAACCCGTTCTTTGTTTCGCTGAAAGATGGTGCGCAGAAAGAGGCGGATAAACTCGGTTATAACCTGGTGGTGCTGGACTCCCAGAACAACCCGGCGAAAGAGCTGGCGAACGTGCAGGACTTAACCGTTCGCGGCACCAAAATTCTGCTGATTAACCCGACGGACTCCGACGCAGTAGGTAATGCCGTGAAGATGGCTAACCAGGCGAACATTCCGGTTATCACTCTTGACCGCCAGGCAACGAAAGGTGAAGTGGTGAGCCACATTGCTTCAGATAACGTACTGGGCGGCAAAATCGCCGGTGATTACATCGCGAAGAAAGCTGGCGAAGGTGCAAAAGTTATCGAACTGCAAGGCATTGCCGGTACATCCGCTGCTCGTGAACGTGGTGAAGGTTTCCAGCAGGCCGTTGCAGCTCACAAGTTTAACGTTCTCGCCAGCCAGCCGGCAGACTTCGATCGCACCAAAGGTTTGAACGTCATGCAGAACCTGCTGACCGCTCACCCGGATGTGCAGGCTGTGTTCGCGCAGAATGATGAAATGGCGCTGGGCGCGCTGCGCGCACTGCAAACTGCCGGTAAATCGGATGTGATGGTCGTCGGATTTGACGGTACACCGGATGGCGAAAAAGCGGTGAATGATGGCAAACTAGCAGCGACTATCGCTCAGCTACCCGATCAGATTGGCGCTAAAGGCGTCGAAACCGCCGATAAAGTGCTGAAAGGCGAGAAAGTTCAGGCTAAGTATCCGGTTGATCTGAAACTGGTTGTTAAGCAGTAGTTTTAATCAGGTTGTATGACCTGATGGTGACATAAATACGTCATCGACAGATGAACGTGTAATATAAAGAAAAGCAGGGCACGCGCCACCCTAACACGGTGGCGCATTTTATGGACATCCCGAATATGCAAAATGCAGGCAGCCTCGTTGTTCTTGGCAGCATTAATGCTGACCACATTCTTAATCTTCAATCTTTTCCTACTCCAGGCGAAACCGTAACCGGTAACCACTATCAAGTCGCATTCGGCGGTAAAGGCGCGAATCAGGCTGTGGCTGCAGGGCGTAGCGGTGCGAATATCGCGTTTATTGCCTGCACGGGGGATGACAGTATTGGTGAGAGTGTTCGCCAGCAGCTCGCCACTGATAACATCGATATTTCTCCGGTCAGCGTGATCAAAGGCGAATCAACAGGTGTGGCGCTGATTTTTGTTAATGGCGAAGGTGAGAATGTCATCGGTATTCATGCCGGCGCTAATGCTGCCCTTTCCCCGGCGCTGGTGGAAGCGCAACGTGAGCGTATTGCCAACGCGTCAGCATTATTAATGCAGTTGGAATCACCACTCGAAAGTGTGATGGCAGCGGCGAAAATCGCCCATCAAAATAAGACTATCGTTGCGCTTAACCCGGCTCCGGCTCGCGAACTTCCTGACGAACTGCTGGCGCTGGTGGACATTATTACGCCAAACGAAACGGAAGCAGAAAAGCTCACCGGTATTCGTGTTGCAAATGATGAAGATGCGGCGAAAGCTGCGCAGGTACTGCATGAGAAAGGTATCCGTACCGTGCTGATTACCTTAGGGAGTCGTGGCGTGTGGGCTAGCGTGAATGGTGAAGGTCAGCGCGTTCCTGGATTCCGGGTTCAGGCTGTCGATACCATTGCTGCCGGAGATACCTTTAACGGCGCGTTAATCACGGCGTTGCTGGAAGAAAAACCATTGCCAGAGGCGATTCGTTTTGCCCATGCTGCCGCTGCGATTGCCGTAACACGTAAAGGCGCACAACCTTCCGTACCGTGGCGTGAAGAGATCGAAGCATTTTTAGACAGGCAGAGGTGACGCTTGGCCACAATGAAAGATGTTGCCCGCCTGGCGGGCGTTTCTACCTCAACAGTTTCTCACGTCATCAATAAAGATCGCTTCGTCAGTGAAGCGATTACCGCCAAAGTTGAAGCGGCGATTAAAGAACTCAATTACGCGCCATCAGCTCTGGCGCGTAGCCTCAAGCTCAATCAAACACATACCATTGGCATGTTGATCACTGCCAGTACCAATCCTTTCTATTCTGAACTGGTGCGTGGCGTTGAACGTAGTTGTTTCGAGCGCGGTTATAGTCTTGTTCTGTGTAATACCGAAGGCGATGAGCAGCGAATGAATCGCAATCTGGAAACGCTGATGCAAAAGCGTGTCGATGGTTTGCTATTACTCTGTACTGAAACACACCAGCCTTCGCGTGAAATAATGCAACGTTATCCAACAATCCCTACAGTGATGATGGACTGGGCGCCGTTCGATGGCGACAGCGATCTTATTCAGGATAACTCGTTGCTGGGCGGTGATTTAGCGACGCAATATCTAATCGACAAAGGTTATACCCGAATTGCCTGTATTACCGGCCCGTTGGATAAAACGCCTGCACGTTTGCGGCTGGAAGGTTATCGGGCGGCAATGAAGCGTGCTGGCCTTGACGTTCCTGATGGTTATGAAGTCACTGGCGATTTTGAATTTAACGGCGGGTTTGACGCGATGCAGCAGTTGTTATCGCATCCGCTACGCCCACAGGCAGTGTTTACTGGAAATGACGCTATGGCAGTCGGCGTTTATCAGGCGCTATATCAGGCTGGGTTATATGTCCCGCAGGATATCGCGGTGATTGGCTATGACGATATTGAACTGGCAAGCTTTATGACGCCACCGCTTACTACAATTCATCAACCAAAAGATGAACTGGGGGAGCTGGCGATTGATGTACTCATCCACCGGATGGCACAGCCAAATCTACAGCAACAACGACTACAACTTACGCCGATTCTGATGGAGCGCGGCTCGGCTTAGATTTGCGCTTTCTTTTAATCAAATTATTACCATCAGTTGCTTTCAGAAGCATGAACACTGCTACTGAAGCAACAGTAATAATTCCCCTGAATAAGAATTGCCACCGTCAGCGTATGACTGATGATGGCAGTAGTTGCGGATAAGGTGGTATTCAGGATGGTGAGATTTAGTGTCTGTATAAAGATGGCCCTTGCCGCAATGCACGGCAAACCCGCCATACTGTATTCAGCGCCCCGTTTGTTATGTTACTTATCAGGGGAGCGTAGCAGCGCCTGACAAGCTTTAAATGCAGCGTCGCCATCACTTTGGATTATTGCATCGACAATAGCCTGGTGTAGATCCAGCTTTATCACGGTGTCGCTGGTTATTGACGTAAAGTAAGTGTGATAAACCGAATGAAATAGAGAAGCGAAAGATGTCAAAAATGGATTGGCGCTCATTTCATAAATATGTTCATGCCAGGCCATATCGACCTCAATCCAACGCTCCCGGCGGAAATGCTCTTTTAACGCCACCATTTCGGCCATTAATGTATTGAGATGCGCCTTCTGTTCTGCGGTGCCTACCGTTGCTGCCAATAAGCAGGCTTGCGGCTCCAGACAGATACGCATAACCAGAAAATGATCAATAACTTGATGAAAGTTCTCTTCAGTCATCCACCAGGTGAGCAACTCTTGATCAAGAAAATTCCAGTTGGATTGTGGCATGACACGCGTACCAATTCGTGGTCGTGGCAAAACCATTCCTTTTGCCGTTAGCGTCTTGACCGCTTCGCGTACCGCAGTACGGCTAACTCCAAATTGCTCACCCAGCTCAATTTCACCAGGCAGAATGGTGCCAGGTGCGTATTCACCTTTTAAGATCCGTTGCGCCAGCTTCTCAGCCAGGACATACGAAAGGTTTTTCTGTGCAGCTAACTGTTGTGCGCTTAATGGCATACTCATCTTCCTTATTCTTTTTTTCCTCCTTAGTATGCCACCTGGAAGTGTGATTGCGGTTGCAAAAACGGCAAATTGCTTGTTTTATGGCACACCAACAGGTGTTTTGATGAAAAAACGCGCATTTGGAAAATTATTTTAAATTTCCTCTTGTCAGCTCAGAATAACTCCCTATAATGCGCCACCACTGACACGGAACAACGGCAGACAAGCCGCCGGGTCAGCGGGATTCTCCTGAGAATTCCGGCAGAGAAAAGCAAAAAAATGCTTGACTCTGTAGCGGGAAAGCGTATTATGCACACCCCGCGCCGCTGAGAAAAAGCGAAGCGGCACTGCTCTTTAACAATTTATCAGACAATCTGTGTGGGCACTCGAAGATACGGATT